>CALMKO010000156.1 GCA_937867415.1 uncultured Verrucomicrobiota bacterium
GGGTGGGCTGGCGGCCTTGGTGATCGGCCTCGATTCCGGGCTTGAACCGACCGTGGAAGCAAACGCGCCCAAGACCTTGTTAGGAAACTGGCTCAGCATGAATGCCGTGACATTTTATCTGGCCGTCTGTGTCTCGCATGGTGCGAATCAGGCGTGGGCGCGCGCGGGGATCCGGGTGCTCGGCTCATGGATCATCGCCATTTCCCTGCTGGTGCTGGCCTTCACCTTGAAGGGCTGAAGGAGTGAACACCTCGCCGAACACACGGCCTGCTGCGAGGATCTTGTAGTCGTCATGGCTGACTTTTTCCGCAGGTGGCCAGAAGGATCGGGCGGCGATTTGCTGTGCCACCCAGGCGGCGCAGAGTTGCGCTGCCTCGAGGTCGGCCATCTCGAATCCCTCCCACTGGTGGATCTCGACTTGGGCCTCGGTGGAGCTGAGGCTGAAATAACATGGCGTGGCCAGCGGCTCGCCCAGCTCGATCAGCGCCGCGGCGTAAAGTGGGACTTGGAGATTGTGCCAGAGGAAATTGGCGGATTTCCCCTTATCCTCGCCCACGTAAACGGCGGGACAATCCATGTGGATGTGCTGGGGTAGGGTGCTGGTGGCGGTGAGCTTTTTGCGGTGCGCCTTTTCCACACCTTCGACCGTGCCCGTCTTGTAGTCTAACACCCGCAGGTGTCCCGAGTCGCGATGGCGGTCGATCCGGTCGATTTTGGCAATGATCTTGGCATCGCCTGCGGCCAGTTCGACCTTGCGCTCGACATCGAAGACCTGCCAGCCATCCAGCCGGTTTGTGGCTTGGACCCGGGCGAGCCAGAGGAAGCGTTGGCGAAGAGCTTCCGTCTGGATGCGGATGGCGAGCGGGGTTTTTTTTCCGAACCACTCGTTGACGACACGGTCGAGTTCGTTTGAGAGCCAGGCGTGGATGGGTTCGGATTTTTCAAGATCCCTTGCTTCGGAATCGCGCCCCCATCGTTCGAGCACCTCGTGCGCCACGGTGCCGAAATCCCGGGCGTTCCACTCGGCGCGGTCGGGTTCGGACTTGCGCATGTCGACGACATGCTTGAGGTAGTAGCGGAACGGGCATGAGAGGTAGTCGCCAAGCGATGTGACATTCAAGCGTTGCGGCGCAGCGAGTTCGCGAGGGGTCCATTGCCAATCGGCATGCCAGCGCATTCCGGCTTCCGGTGGCTTGACCTCCTGAAAGAGGGTTCTCACCCGTGAAGGTAGCTGCTCGCGGGTGCCTGCGAGTAGCAGGCGGGAGGGCAGGAGCGACTCACCCCCGGCACCGGATTTCCCGCAAATCACGTCCACCCGCCCGCCGGTGCGGCGGGATTCCAGCATGGATTGATAGAGGAAGGCATCTCTTGCCGCGCGGTCCGAGTCCTTGATCAGTCCGAGTTGGTCGCGACTTGCCTCGCTCAACCACGGCTCGCCGCCGCTGCGGGCGGGGACCTTGCCTTCGTTCATACCGCAGAGGACAAGATGCATTCCGGGCTCGTGGAACAATTCCAACCATCCTTGCACATCGAGCACCCGCCCGGCTGGAGGGCGCGGGGCTGGGGTGGGGATCTCGGCGAGCATCAGCTCGATCCAAAAACCCGGGCCGCGCTTCACCTGGGCCATCAAGTGGCTGGCATCGGCAAGCCAATTCAGCATCAGGGTGGCGGCCTCCCCGGCTGCGGGACCGGTGCGGGCCAATGCGCCTAACATCCGGGTGAGCGGGCCACCGAGATTTTCCCCGAGAAAACTCGCGCGCCAGCCTTCGAGGGTTTCCGCCGCCTTGAGCACCTCATTTGCGGATTCCGGATTCCAGGATGGATTGGAGGTTTCGGCCTCGATGCGGCGTTGCAGATCCTCCGTGCGCTTGACCATCCAGCGATCCCTGAGTTCGGCGAGGCGCTTGGCTTTTTGGGCGCATTTTCCGGCGACGAGCACTCCGGTCTCCGGGAGGGAGAGGAGATCGGCCATGGTCGCCAGCGTCGGGTCGGCGAGCCAGTTCGACCAAATCTTGAACCAGCGCGCCAGGCCACCGGTGACAGTGGCGGCAGCGGGGTGAAATGCGGGCCAGCCCTCACGGGTGAAAGCGCGCGCCAGTTCATCGCCCACTTCCGTATCAGCCGATCCCAGCGCGACTGCGCGCGGGCTTGTTTTCATTTCGCCGATCAGTCGCACGGCGACGACCGCTTGTTGGCGTGGATCCGCGACCACTTGGATGGAGTCGTCCGGCCAGTTCAGCGGGCGCTCGCACCACGAGGCAAGAGCGCGGCCGGCGGGCGAGAAATTCGCCGCCTCGTCAGCGGGTGCGCCGATCAGAGTGGTCACGGATTTACCCCATGCCAGCAAGGCCCGCTCGACGAGTGGAGGCATTTCCGGGACCCCTGCGAGAATGATGTGACTGAAGTTTCCTGGTAAATCAATGCCCTCGGTGAGCAGGCGGCTCCGGCTTTTCAGGTTCCAGCTTGTGAGCTTTCGCTCGACCAGTTCTTCGAGCATCCCGAGTGCCTGCCAGCGTTCCGCCTCCACGGACTCACGCAGTTTGCGGGCGGCGGATGAGAGGAGGAGGCCGTTTTCCTGGAGCGAGCGCCGTAGCCCCACCAATTCACGGGCGAGGGCCCCCGCCCAGTTTTTTCCCTCGCCGGGTGGTTCTGGAAAAAGGGCTGTGTAGGGCGTCCAGTCGGCGATGTTTTCCAAAACCTCGACCCAGGCGACGTGCTCGGCCCAGTCCGGCGCGGCTTCGTGGTCGCGAAACTTCAGGAATGCCCCCGGGGTCACGACCGTGGGCGAGAGGATCGCCCCGGCGGCCTCGGCAAGCGCCTCCCGCAAGCGGCGGCCGCTTTGTGCGGTGGGGACGACGACGCAGAAGTGAGGCAGGGAGTCCTTCCTCTCGAGCAACCAGGAACTCGCTTTCAGCAAAAATGGTTGATCCCAGCCAACGAACACGCGCTCAATCATCGTCCCCGAGCATCATCCGCAAAATCTCCGGTGGAAACTCCAAAGATGGGTGTGCACAAAAAAACGGATGCTTTGGAGGCATCCGTTTTTGTTCGGGTGGTGGAACCGGAAAAAATTACTCGGCAGTGGCGGCTGAGTCCGTGACCGGACCGTTCGAGAAGCGCCAGCGGATCTTGTTGCGCTTCGATGCGGTACGGAGCTTGCGCTGCTTGCGCTCGGTAGGAGTCTCAAACGCGCGGCGGCGGCGCATTTCCTCGAGGATTCCCTCGGTATCCAGCTTTGTCTTGAGACGCTTGAGGGCCCGGTCAACAGGCTCTCCTTTCTTCATGATCACTCCACGCATGCGTTGATTATTGGTTGGTTTGGTTTGGTTCCACAGAAACTCCGGGACGGGTTTGATGTGGAATGCCTCGCGCTTTGTCAAGCTGGAACCTGCGGAAATCTTCAAAAAGGAGGCTTGCAAGCGCACCCGGGGTCGACTATCGAGTTCTGTCCTTCTGCTATCGGTGCGCAATTGCACCGACCGTCCGGTTAAACATCCGGCTGTCGAAGGGTTTCAAAACACATATCATGCATCGTATTCCTTTTAACCGCGTGAACTGGGTGACCAGTTCATTTCTCATCGGCACCGCTTTGACCGCCTTGATCGGCGTGCCCATTTACCTCTACAAGGTGGGCTTGGATTGGTTCCAGTTTGCCATGTTTTTCTTTTACCTTACTGCGTCGATGATGAGCATCACGGTGGGTTATCATCGGTTGTTTTCGCATTTGTCCTTCAAGGCGAAGACCCCGGTGAAGTTGTTCACTCTGATTTTTGGCGCCTGTGCGTTTGAAAACTCCTGCCTCAACTGGGCCTCCGACCACCGGCTCCACCACAAGCATGTCGATCACGACGAAGACCCTTACGATATTTCCAAGGGTTTCTTCTGGGCGCACATCGGCTGGTTGCTTTTCAAGCTGGATCCCGAGCCTGAGATGAACAATGTGGCAGACCTCCGCAAGGACAAGCTGGTCATGTGGCAGCACAAGTATGTGCACTGGATCGGCTTCACGGTGGGCGTGGCCATCCCGATGATTCTCGGCTACTTTGGCAACATGTTGATGGGCTTGGATCCATGGACGGGCGCTTTGGGAGGATTCCTGATCGCGGGTGTGGCCCGCATCGTGGTGGCCCAGCATTGCACGTTTTTCATCAATTCATTCTGCCACATGATTGGCCGCCAGCCGTATTCGACCAGCCACAGCGCCCGAGACAGCGCGATCATGGCGTTCTTCACGTTTGGCGAGGGCTACCATAACTATCATCACGAGTTCCAGCATGACTATCGCAACGGGGTCAAGCCATGGCAGTGGGATCCGAGCAAGTGGACGATCTGGACGCTTTCCAAGTTGGGGCTTGTCGAGGGACTTCGCCGGGTGCCTGACGGTCGTATCCTCCTCGCGGAAATGGGTGAGGCGCGCCGCAAGGCCCAGCAGGATCTGGCGGCGGTGCGTGCTTATGGACCCGGTGCGGCCCAGCGGGCTGCGGATGCGATGCATGAGATCGTCGAAAAACTTTCCGCCAACTACCAGGAGCTCGAAAAGGCGGTTGCTGACCGCGTGCAGCTTTCCCGCGAGGCCATGAATGAGTGGCAAAATGAGACACGCTCGCTGATGAACGAGCTCCGCCGCACCTATGCTTCGGTATCGGCCTGAGTTGTAGTCTTTAACGGCTTCCCAAGCGCCCCACGGCATCTGGTCGTGGGGCGCTTTTTTGTGAAATCGAGCGTTGCCTTTGGCGCGGGCCCGCTTGCACTCGGGCTCGATTCATGGCAACATCGCGTCATGCAGAACATTCTCGAACTCTGTGAGGGCATGGAAACCCAGTCGTTTGCTGCTGGAGAGGTATTGGTGCCGGAGGGCGGGAAAACGGGCTTGATTTACGTGCTCGTGTCCGGATGTGTCGAGGTGAGCAGAAGAGAAAGTCCGATGGTGACCATTCGCCAGCCCGGTGCCATTTTCGGTGAAATTGCCTTGTTGCTTGACGGCTATCATACGGCGACGGTTGAGGCGGTCGAGCCGACGGTTTGCCGGAAGATTGAGGGAGGGAGGGCGTTTCTGGCGGAAAATCCATGGATCGCACTCGCGGTTGCCGAGTTGTTGGCAAGCCGCGTCAAGGGAATGATCGGTTACCTTGCGGATATGAAAGCGCAGTATGGCGGTCGGGAAGATCACCTCGGGATGGTCGATGAGTTGCTGCTGGATCTCGCTCACCGCGTGCCGAAGTGCTAGGGTTTCACCAGGCCAGCTCCTCGATACCTTCCGCGGAATACCAGTGAGCCCGGCGGGCTTCGAGGTCGAGCACGATCCGGGTGGGTTCTGGACCGGGTTGCTTGCCGGCATTGAACACCACGGTTTTACCAATGCGGGTCTGCCATGCTCCGGCGGCATAGAACGGGGCGTTGTGAATGTGCCCGCTGAAGACAAAATCCGGCTGATGGGTTTGAATCCATTCCATGGCCAATTGATCTCCCGCGGTCTCGGTGCCTGTCCAGGCGATCGGTGTGTTCGCTGGCGGGTTGTGATGCAGCCAGATCCACGTGGATTTCGGTTTTGCGGCATCGGCTTCCAGAAGTTTTACGGTCATTTGCCGGGATGACGGACCATCCCACCAGGGGCAGATCGTGAAGAGAACGCCTTCTTTTTCGAAGGAGTCGTAGTCCACTTTGAGATCTCGGGCGCTCAGGTTTTTCATCCACGTTGCAGCGCGTTCGTGGGAGCTGTGCTGTTCCTGGATGTCGTGATTTCCTGACGACGACAGCAGGGTTCTGCTGGATGCAAAGCGCCGCAAATACTTGCGGACGACCAATTCCTGCACCTCGATGTCCACCGCTGAGCCGAGATCGAGAAGATCGCCAGCGAGCACGAGTAAATCAAAACGCTCCACATGCTCGGCCACCCAGTCGAACTGGCGCAACGCGTAGTGAAGGTCAGCGGTGGCAAGGATGCGCATGACTTGAGACTGTCCGAAATTCCTGCGGACGACAATCACGTTCGGTTGATCCTTGGGGTAAGCGGCAATTTCGCCCTTGCGCGGTGGTCTGAGCGAGGCGACAAGGTCAAAAATGCTTTCTTCCATCCTTACCCACCCGGCCGTCACTTTTGTGGCTGGCCTCGTCCTAGCCGTGATCGCGGTCCTGCTCCTGCTGAACTCGTGCGCGGTCCCGAATCGCTCGGCGGATGAGGTGGCCGCCTACCAGGAGCGGATGAACAAGGTGGTGCCGAGCGGCTTGCCTGCGGGAGGCCCTGGTGAGAAAGCGGCCCTCGAGCGCTTCACGGGTTTTCTCAGCCGGATTGGCGATGTGCAATACATCCGCGAAAATGCCCTCAAGGTCTATGCGGCGGACGCTTACTTGGATGATACCTTGGTCGTGCATCATGGAGCGGCGGAAATCGAAGCCTACTTTGTGAAAACCAGCGAGACAGTGACCGGTTACAAGCTCACCATCGACGACGTGGCCACTTCGGGGAATGATTACTACATCCGCTGGACCATGGTCTTTTCCGCGCCGGCCCTCAGCGGCGGCAAGCCGGTGCACTCCATCGGGGTGAGCCAGGTGCGCTTCAACCGTGAGGGCAAGGTCGAGTTTCATCAGGATTTCTGGGACTCGGGAAAAAACTTCTACGCGCACCTTCCCGTGGTGGGAGGCGCGGTCGGTTATGTGCGCAAGCGGCTGAACTCCAACTGAATGATCGATAGTTGATGAAAACGGACGATATGACATCATCAAGTGCTTCCTCAGGCTTCTGGAGTGTTTTCTGGCTGACGTTCTGCCAGTGGCTGGACTCGGATTTCCGTCGCGAAGGTTTGCCGGATCCTTCGGAGCTGCCGCAGAAGGTGAATTGGCAACGAACCCTGCCGTTCATCTTTCTTCACCTCGGGTGCCTGGCGGTGTTCTGGGTCGGGGTGAGCCCGGTGGCCGTGTTTGCGGCGGTGCTCCTCTACGTGGTGCGCATGTTCGCCATCACGGGCTTCTATCACCGTTATTTTTCCCATAGGACCTTCAAAACCTCGCGTGCCATGCAGTTTGTCTTCGCGGTGATCGGGAATAGCTCGATGCAGCGCGGCCCTCTCTGGTGGGCGGCGACCCATCGCCATCATCACAAGCACTCGGACCACGAGGAGGATGTCCACTCGCCCGTGGTCAGCGGTTTCGTCTGGTCTCACATCGGTTGGCTTACCTCGATGAAGAATTTCCCGACTGCCTATAAAAGCATCCCTGATTTGAGCAAGTTTCCCGAATTGGTATTTCTCAACCGCTACGACCAGACGGTTCCCTTTGCCTACGGACTCTTGATGTTAGGCATCGGTTGGGGCCTGGAGGCCTTTTTTCCCTCGCTTGGGGTGACCATGGCTCAGTTCTTCATCTGGACCTTTTTCATCAGTACTACCGTGCTGCTTCACGGAACCTTGTTCATCAATTCCCTCGCTCATGTCTGGGGTAAGCGCCGCTACCAAACCGACGATGACAGCCGCAACAGCTGGCTGCTCACCTTGATCACCCTCGGCGAAGGGTGGCATAACAACCACCACCGCTACCCTCATTCCGTGCGGCAGGGCTTCCGCTGGTGGGAACTCGATCTCACCTACTATGGGCTCAAGCTCCTCTCATGGACTGGCTTGATTTGGGATCTGCGACCGGTGCCCAAGGCCGTGATCGAGGAGCTGTCTCTTATACACATCTGACGCTGCCGACGATCTACTCTGTGTA
>CALMKO010000157.1 GCA_937867415.1 uncultured Verrucomicrobiota bacterium
GTGGTTAGGACATCCCTGATCGACTGCTTTAAGTGGGCGATGCCGTCGAGCGGCTTCCCGTTGGTGGCGTCCGTGCCTCGCATCAGTTGCACGGTATGAACAGACCGGGCGGAAGTCTCCCGCGCCTGTTGCATTGTGACCTGACGCTGAGAAACAAAACGGCCCGCCCGGTTGATCAGCCCGGACGGGCCTCGTGCTTTATGGGGTAGCCTGAGTGCCGGATGGTTACGGCTGAAAATGGTGGCCTGTGCGCTCCTCCGGTTCTTTCTCCGGAGGCAGGCCGTTTGGTTGCAGGAGTCGGAATTGACCCGACTATCAGGAGGTTATGAGTCTCCAGGCGCACCGTTTGCCTTCCCTGCGGTTGACGCGAGCCAATCAGGAACGCGCCCCGATGCAAGCACATTTTTCAATTCGGTGGCGCGGTATTGGCCCCGCCTGTCATGACGCCGCCGTGCGTGTGAGCTTTGAGCGAGACGCCTTGGGCGACGTGGTCGCCGCTGGATGTAATCCCGCCGGTTTGGTCGATATTCCCGATAACCGTCACGGCCCCTTCGAGGCGGATGGTCGGTGCCACAATTTTCACCGCTGCGGTCGACGTGAAAACCAGATCGCCCCCGTCCCAACTCAGCGTCGAGCCATCGGGGAACACGATGTTCACAGCCGTGCCGGTCGATCCCGGCGCGGGCTTCGCGTCGGAATAGAGACCGGGGATAGCGACGCCCTGGGTGAGGTCACCGGATGGACTCAGAACCACGACTTGCTCACCGACCGATGGCGGATTCCAGACACGCATTCCGCCCGCACGTTGACCACCGAACGGCAGCCAGCCGGTTAGAATCTCGCCGAACCGGACCTTCACGCGAGCGGTTGCAAAATCAGCCTCTTCGATGGTGCCGATCCGAATGATGTTTGCGAGCCGTCGCTGAGTGTCTGTTAGTGCTGCACTCATGGCGCGGGTGTTTGGATTGCGAGTTCGTAGTTGCCGCCTTCACCGATGGACGGCGCAAACGATGTCCAGACCTCAACGACCTGCTCACCCTCACCGCTCCACACGTTAGACCCCATGAATGCGTCGTGGCTCCATTCGACTCGCCACACCTCGTAATCCTCGCCCTCGCCGTTGCGGCCGGTTTTGCCTGGGAGACTCATATCATCGGGAGAGCCGACAATGATCTTTGCGGGACCGACCGGGCAATCAAATCGTTTGCCGTAAACAAACGCCGCGAGCTTTGCGCCGATCTTTCGAACTAACAGTTTGGCGTCGTCCTCCAAGAACGAGACGAACACGAAGGCGACGAACCGGAGGTTGGCAGCGAACTGCTCGGTCCCCATGTCGTCAGGATTGTCGGGCGTGAAAGTATCGAGTTCGATGGTGATTGCGGTTTTCGGAATGACGGTCTCGAACCGTGGATATGCCGCGACAACCTCGACGACATCGGCGAGCGCCTCGGCGATCTGTTCACACGCGCGCTCATGGTAAACTTGAAGGTCGATTTCTGGTAGGTTCATGCTCTGCGGTCAATGGTTTGGAGTTCGGCCAACACGCGCTTATCGAAGTATGATTCCAGCCGTGACCATTCACGGTCTAACACTTCGATCACGATGTCATTGATGTCAACTTCAGGGACTTCCAGCGGGAGGCGATCCTTGCCCACGCGTTGCAAAATGAGGCTGGATCCACGCTTCTTGAACGGCATGAATGCTTTGGGATACCTCACCCCGCCAGCGGTCACGCCCTTCTTCGTGAACCGTGGACGCAGGTATCGGATCGCGACCGGATTTGACCCGACCCACAACGACGCTTGCAGCTTGTTCCGAACGATCTTTGCCCGGATGCGGACCTTGTTCATCTCTTCGCGGGGCAGACCGATCCGCTTACGGACTTCGGTTAGGACCATCGACCGCAGCAACGCCGTGAACGATCCGACAGCCCGGCGCATCGCCATTTCGATGTGACTCTTCCGCCGGCCAATTTGCTCGGATAGCTCGGCCAAGTTAGATGTCCGAACGTCAATCATCGTCGGGTGTCTGCGGAGAGAGTTTCACCGATGCCATTCCGGTTCCGTCTGGTTGGATATTCAGCACCGTGAATGACCGGCCCTTGACTGTCAGCACGGTCTTTCGGGTGACGCCTGTTAGGTCGGACTGCTTGCACGTGAGGCGCGGTTGCGTTGCATCGAGGACTGTTTCGCCAGCTTCCGGGTCGAAATAGGCCTCGTCGAAAATCGCCTTGAATGGTTTCCCATCGGGGCGCCCGGTCACAATGTCGGCGAATTCTTCGTCGTCGAAAAATTCATCGAGGTCTTCTTCGTTGAGGTTCATACGAGCGTGTAGGTTGGAATGGGAATGACAGATCGGCGAGCAATCAACGTCTCGGCAGACCGGCGAGGGATATCGACCACGGCGGGCGGAACCACGATGTTTCCGCCTGCCAAGATCGGACGTAGGACCCGCACGCGAGCGGTGTCACCGACAAGCTTCGGACGGGCGTTAGGTTCGGTTAGATGCAACTCGTGAGGCCGGAACGACACGACGCCGACATCCATGTCATTGATCCCGAGTGAAACGACCCACGCACCCGAGGGCTTGCGGAATGCACCGCATGGGAACACGCAGAGCGGACGCCAGCCATCATCCGGCAAGCGGTCATTCTCGGACGCCACGACCAGCGGCACGGCTGAAACGGCTAGATGCCGGAAGGGTGGGCGATCCTCGAACACAAGCGCCGCCATGTTGTATCGGCGTTGATAGGTCGCATCGTGTTCGTAGGCGTGGAAAAATGTAATGAGCTTGCCCGGTGAAAACGGAACCGGAGGCGTCCCGCCTGATGGTCGGCCCCACCGCCACGGGAGCGGACGACTGCGCCACTGACGGCGCACGATGTCGCCTTCGATCTCGATGACGTGGTGCGGTTCGTATTGCGCAAACAGGCGTCCGCCATGCTCGAAAAACTGCCAGTTTTTTTCCTTGGCCTTGCCGTCGTTTTTCCCGAAGCGCGGAGCGAATGCCTGGACGACGTGCCAGCCCTCGCCGGTGCGCTCAAGTCGCCCGTAGTGCTGCCGACAGGCCCAACCCTTCGGGCCGTATTGTGCCGCAGTCCACGCGAGCCACAGACCGCCACGGAACAGGAACAGCCGGGGGTCTTCGAGGTTGTCGCCGGTCGAGTGCGGGATCGTGATCAGCTCGTCACGATGCACTCGCCATGCGTCGTCCAGCTCGGCCATTCGGATTTGGCATAACTCGCCCGCCTGCGGTTCGTGCCGGTATGCCATCCATCGACGGCCATCATGCTCGGTCACGCTCGCGTTATAGTTTCGCAAGGCCGGGGCGAGACCGCCTAACAGGAAACCTTTTGCTTGTTTGATCACTCGGTTCATAGCTCAACAAAAAAAAGCCGGTGGGCAGTTACCCACCCACCGGCTCCAACTCATCATGAAGCCGGTTAGGAACCGGAAGGTCTTGCGCCATAGACGAAGGACTCGGCACGGCGAACTTCGAAGTCCACGTCCTGCATGCAGACGATGCGGATGCGGCCTTTGGAGCTGTGAGTGTATGGGTCCACGGTGATTTCGAGGCCACCCCACATACCCATGATCAGGTCGGCGAAGTCTCCAAAGAACACGTCACCAGCAGTGATCTGGTTGGTGATCTCGGTGCCGTAGCCGTTGACCGTGTTGCCAGGCTCCCAGATGGTGCCAGCGACGCCGCTGAATTTCAGCGTGGTCTTGGCATAGCCACGGAACGCGCTGCGGGCGACATACACGGACGAGGCCGGGTCGAGATTGGATTCGCTGATGGCGGTTTCCATTTCGACCAGCTCGGCAAACGTCGGATTCGCGCCCGCGAAGTCAACGACCTGCGGGTTGGACTCCTTGATCCCGATTGGCGCGTTGCCCGTGCCGTCGCCGTAGTAACCGGCGAAATCAATTGCCTGGGCAATGCCTTCGGCGAGGTCGCGGCGAACGAGGGCCTCGACGTCGAGGGAAGGCTGCATGAGCATACGGCGGGTAATCTCGGCGAGGTTCGCAACGGTGTGCGGACGAAGGCCGATCAGACCGAATGCCACGTCTTCCTTCGGCGCGTCCTCGTCTTCGCCGATCCAGTAGCCGTTAGACCCTGCAGTCTGCTTCGGCATGTCGAAGTTACCGACAAGGCCGGTGAGCACGGTGGCACGGCGCATGATGGTTGCGCGGTTGCGGAGGAGGTCGATGAACGAGCTGGCAAGCAACGTGGTCTGGACCGTGTTGCCGCCGTCGCCGGTGTAACCGGAACCCGATTTGATCGACACCGTGTCACCACGGAGGCGAGCATCGAGCGGACGGCTGAGCACGTCGGACGGGATGAGCACGCCGCGCACGTTGCGGTGTGCCTTCTCGGCAGCGGCTTCGCAGACAGCGTGTTCGTGGGCGGCTTCCTCGCGGAGCGCCTTGTTTTGCGGATCGACCAGCGAGCGGATAAGACGGGTGACACGGAACTCGCCAGCGTCCTTGTCGGAGAGACCGAGGCCGGTGTGACTGTCCTTCATCGACTGGCTGCGTTTGTCGAATTCGTCCAGAGCGATCTGGCGGAATTCGTCAACGGTTTTGCCCTCGGTGATGGCGCGTTCGGCGATGTCTTCCATCTTGAGCTTCTTGCCGCTCGCCATGATAGAGCGAACGCGGGAGCGCTCGTCATCGGCGGTGGGCTGATGCTCATTCAAGACCTGCGCGTGCGAGCGCTGGGCGCTCGGTGCGGGTGCGGGAGTGGCAGGTGCCGGAGGAGTCGCAGGGGAAAGGCTGCGGGTGAAAAGACCGTTGAGTTCAGCATCGCTGATTTCATCGGCAACGGTGTATCCGCGAGCGCGAAGCGCTGCGATCATTTGTTCACGATTCATGAGATTTCTGTTTTGGGATTGAGGTGATGTTATGCTGCGTCCAACTCCAACGGACGGATCAACAGGGACGGTGACAATCGAGATTTCGTAGGGCTGCCACTTATTGACGGTGTAAACCCTGCGGCCATCGGCGCGCCGTTCTGTTAGTTCCTGCTCGACCACGCGGTAACCCACCGACACGTTGCGAAGGATTCCGTCCTTCACGTCTTGCCATCTCTCTTCGGCATCTTCGCTGCGGCCAAACCTGACCACCGCCCTTCCTTTGCCGTTAGAGATTTCTGCGGATTCCACGACGCCGATAGGGTCGTCGGGGTTGTGATTGAAAAGAAGTGATGCGCCGTTATTAAGTCTTGTTAGATCAACAGCCCCTCGCTTGTGGGAAAGAACTTCGATGTCACCCCAGCGCTCAATTTCAGCGTCGGATGAAAACGAAAGTTCGACGGTGCGGGCTTCCTCATTGATCGTGCCGATTGTCATGGCGCGGTGAAGCGTCTGCCCGAGCGCCTGGTCAAGAGCGGTGACCGGCACGGGTTGAAGGCTTCGGAATCTGAGAATTGGCAGCATCGGAAGGAAGGTTAGGTTACAGAATCGGCATCGTCTCCCGCGTGTGTTGCATGGTAGGTTCGAGCGAGGTGTTAGATTTCTTCAGGCGCAACCGGCGGAACCAACACGAATGACGTGCCGTCGAATGTAATATCGGCTCGCCCTAGTGCAATAGGTGCTCGGCGGGATAGCTCCGGCATCGCCACGGCATCCAGCAGCGCATTGATCGCCGTCGCGGCCTGCGTTTTGGCGGCAAACGTGCTGAGTGTTAAAGCGACATTTTCGTTCAGGACCGCCAGCAATCTATCCGTCGGGATCGAACAAAACCGATCATTTTCGGTGGCGATTACGGTGGCGGCGTAGTGGAGCGCGGTGGCGGCGCGGAGGATGCCAGCATCTTTTTCGGCGATGTCGGCTTCGAGTTGTGATTTTTGAGTGATGAGGGACATGGTGTTAGAGGGAATTATTGGCGCTCGACTGTCAGGAACCCATAGTTAGCCCTGAAGGTGGTGGTGATACTATTGCTGACGTGCTGAGACACCTGGACAACGACATTGCCAGTGGCGTTGATGTTTAGGAAAAACTCAATTTCTAGCCATACTCCGCCGACGCTCGCTGTCCAGTTAGCGTTTGCTCCGGTTGGAGGGTCTGCCGTGATGTTAAGCCCTGTTTGCGTGTAAAACGTTCTGACGCCTTGGGTGGCCTGTTTCCACCAAGTAGCGGTGATGTTGGTTGCCGACGGAGTGATTACCTGCATTGACGCACCCCCAGCAGACGCCCCGTTAGTTTCCACGGTGGCATTGACTGCGGCCCGAATCCGATACAAGCCTGTTTCCGATATTGCCACCGACAGCCCCGTCATGTTTACAAATGCGGTGGATGACGTGACATTCACGTTCGCCGATGCCCTAACCGTGGTAGTCGGTCGATACCTTGCATCCCCATCCGCCCGCGTGATCAGCGAGTTCGCCGCAGGCGTGCCGGTCCCGGCGCTGGTCGGGCGGGTGGTGCTCGGAAACGCCCAATTCCCAGCCGCTGTCACCGCGCCTGACATGAGGCCGAGCTGCGTGCGAATAAATGCGAAAATCCAGCCCAATGTAATCCATCCGCCTGCGGGCGATGTCACTGCGAGCCTGTCGGTAGCGGCAGGTGTCGTGTCCTCGGTTCCAGCGTTGAGCGCGGTGGCGATGCGTGCAGCCGTCTCGTCTCCTGTGTTGGCTCCTGATAGGTTTGCAACCGCGCCATTGGCAAGCATGGCGTTTGTTATTGCACCGTTGGCGATGGCGCTCACGCCTGCGGAGCTGGTGACGGGGCCGGAGGTTAGGTTTACGGACCCACCGCCTGATTTCTTGATGATCTTCATGACAGGACGTAACTTGCAATTTCGAGTTTCGGGGTGCCGCTGGCGGTGATGAATCGAGCGGTGCCGATTTCCACTTCCTCCAGCTCGACGATGTCGCCATCACTCAATCTGATGCCGAGCGATGCTGTCGGGTTGTTGCCGTTTACCGTCACGCGGACATCGCCGCCGACCGCTTGGACAACCAGCCCAGCGGTTTCAGGATCGCGATTGAATCCGAGCGCGGCGAGCGTCGATGCCGTGCCGGTCGTGGACAGCGAGACGTGTGATTGATCTGGATTTGGAACTCTCATGGTTATGCTTCTTTTGATTTCGGGGCTTCGTTTCCAATCACGCCAGCCCCCGGCGTGGTCATGATTTCGACGCCGAGCGATTTCATGTCGGCTTCCTCAGTCGAGATGTCCTCGAAGGTGTCCCAGGCGTCGCCGTCGTTCCACTCTTCGATGTATTTCGTGCGGGATGCGAGGCGGGCTTCGACTGCCATTTTCGCCGCAGCGACATCGGCTTGTGGATCCACCCATGCCCAGCGACGACCTTTGAACTCGGCAGACTTATACTTTTCGATTTGATCGACCCGCAGGGCATTGCCACGGATGCGGATAGCACCGGACAGCACGGCGCGCTCAATCCAGCGCTCGAAAACCTTCCGCTCGAACGTGTCGATCATCCATTCTTGAAAAACCTTCCACGCGTCGCGCTCGTCGTTCTTGCCATCGCGCAAGGACGAGAAATTGACTGCTGTTAGGTCGGAGGCGAGGCCGTTGTAGCTCACACCGATTCCCGACGCGATGCCGCGCAACTGCGAGCGGATAAACGCCTCGGTCGATTGCCTGTCTCTTATACACATCTGACGCTGCCGACGATCTACTCTGTGTAG
>CALMKO010000158.1 GCA_937867415.1 uncultured Verrucomicrobiota bacterium
AATGTCGCTGGGGATTATCGGATATCACGGGGACTGGCAAGTATTTGGGCGAAATATTTCAAGCTGAGGTGAATCCTTGAAAATCGGCCCCTTTTCCGGCAATTCGCGTTTGGTTCCTTTTGCCCGGTGGGGAAATCGCCTTAGAGATCGGCATTTTGGTGCGCACCGCCCACAGGACTGCCTGAAAACACGATGCAATCTTGTAAAACTGCACCACCCAGCACCCGCGCGCTTGGCCAAAGTACCGAATCCCGAATCACCGCTCCGGCCTCCACCACTGCGCCGGCACCGATGGTCGTGCGCTCGATGATTGCGCCGTCTTCGACCCGTGCCTCGGGATGAATCGCCGGTTCCAGAGCCAAGTCGCGGTGGGCCCGGAGATAGGATTCCCGATCTCCAAGATCCAGCCAGACGCCCTGATCCAGCACGATGGCTCCCAGTTGACCGGTTTTCGCCAATTCAAGAAAAGCCGGAATGACCGATATCTTTTCGTGGGGTGGGATCGACCCCAAAAAACTCCGGTTCACGCAGTAGATTCCCGTGAAAACATGGGTGCCAGCGGCCTGTCCCAGTGCGTTCCGGATGTCCACCACCCGTGTGCCCGCCGGGTTCAGCGCGATGTGTCGTGCCTCGCCCACGGACCGCAGGGCGAGCGTCACCGGCATGCCGGACGCCTCGTGAGCCGCGATCAGCTGCTCCAGAGGGAGTGTCGAAAATATATCCCCGTTGTGCACCAGCACCGACTCGTCCCCCAGCCATGGCTCGATGTTTTTCAAGCCTCCCCCGGTTTCTAACAAAACTGGCTCGTGGAAAAGAGTGACTTGGAAATCCTCGCCAAACCCGTCCCAAGCTTCGCGCAAATGATGGGTGTTGATGGCAAAGCGCTCGATTCCCAGCCCGGCACAAGCCAGCATGGCCCACTCCGCCAGCGGTCGATGAAACAGCGGCACGAGCGGCTTGGGCCTCAGGCTGGTCAGAGGGCGCAGGCGATTTCCGAGTCCCGCACCGAGAATAAAAGCACTTTTCACGCCGCTCTCTTTGCCCGCCCGTGGTTGATTATTCAAGCGCGGGATTGCTTCCAGCCCACGTTCGATGAGGGGCGGGGTGTCCCGCCGGATGAATGATTCACGAGATCGTGACAAGCGGACTGTGGCCGTTATCATCCCGGCATGACGATTTTTACCCTCATCATCTGCATTTTCCTCACGCTTGGTGTGGCCCACGGAGGTCCGCTGAAGTTTGACTTCGGTCACGGTCAAGTGGCTCCCGGTTTCACCCGGATCGTGCCAGCGGATGTCTTCACCCTTGAAAAAGGCTACGGTTTCGATCTTGGAATCACTCCTGAGTCCGGTGCCGCTGGCTCCTGTGTGACTGGCCAGGGCGGATTCTTCTTCTCCGTGGCACTGCCCGAGGGAAGCTACGACGTCAAGGTGGTGCTTGGCGCTGCCAATGGCGATTCAAATACCACCATCAAATCGGAATCCCGTCGCCTGATGGTGGAAAGCTGCATGACCACGGCGGGACAGCCGCTTGTCCGGGAATTCACCGTCAACGTCCGCCAGCCGGACATCATCGGCGGCGCGAGGGTCGCCATCAAGGAGCGGGAGAAGGGCTATCTCCACTGGGATGGGAAGTTGACCCTGGAGTTCAACGGGCCGCGCCCGTGCCTCGCAAGCCTGGAAATCTCACCGGCGGTCGAGCCGGTTACGATTTACCTGTTAGGTGATTCCACGGTAGCGGACCAGCCCTTCGAGCCATGGAACTCCTGGGGGCAGATGCTGCCGCGTTTTTTCAAGCGGGGGGTGGTGGTTGCCAACTATGCGGAGTCTGGCGAGTCTTTGCGCAGTTCGCTTGCCTCCAAGCGCGTCGCGAAGGTCGAGTCTTTGGTCAAGGCCGGTGACTATGTAATGATCCAGTTCGGGCACAATGACATGAAAGACAAATCCGAGGGTGCCCTGCAACGCTACGAATCGAGTTTGCGTGCCTTGGTGAAAAGCATCCAAGCCAGGGGAGCCGTTCCCGTTCTGATCACTTCCATGGAGCGCAAGGCTGGCATCACCAAGGACACGCTTGAGGGCTATCCGGACACGGTGAGGCGTGTCGCGGAGGATGAAAAAACCGCATTGATCGATCTACACTCCATGAGCCGCACGCTTTACGTCGCGCTTGGATCGGATCTCGATGCGGCATTCCAAGATGGGACCCATCATAGCAACTTCGGCAGCGATCAACTCGCAAGGTGCGTGGTGCGAGGCATCCGCTCGGCAGGGCTTCCTATCGCGCAAATGCTCGTCGCGGATGCGCCTGCCTTCGATCCCGTGCATCCTGACACTCCGGCGGATTTTTCCTATGCGGTCAGCCCGCTCGTGGACCCGAAAAAGCCGGATGGCAACTGATGAGTTGCTTCCCGCATGCCCAGCGGGTGCGGCGGTTCACAAGCTGGCTGTGGAAGAGGCACGCCAAAAACCATCCCCAGCAAGGATGGCATTTCTGCGACGAAGGCCCGCACGGACACCCCGGACTCAGCCGACTGACCACGGAAGGGCCAAGGGGCGGCACTCATGAGGCGCGGAACTCATCATGGAATCTTGAGTGGGATTGGGAATCATTTCAAAGCCGCTTCAAGGTGTCGCCAGCCGGTAAAAGGCACTCGGCTGCGGGGGGGCGTCATCGGTGAATGTCACCACGCCGTTTTCTCCTGCCATGACCGTGGTAAGGTGTGTCCATGTCGAGAGATCGATGGAGCGCTGGATCGCATAGCCGACGCCCGGGATACCTTGGAAGGTGATGCGGATGTCGCCGTCCGGCAGCAGGGTGATTTGCGGGTTGTTAGGTTCTGGGTTGCCGGGATTCGGGTTGTTTCCCACCACGACCGTGACGGTGCCCACCCCCGGCGCGCCATGGAGGTCTTGGAAGGTCACGGGAAAGCTGTCCGTGCCGGAAAACCCTGCGGGAGGGGTATAGAGAATCGAGCTACCTTGTAAAACTGCGCTTCCACCCTGCGCGGTGGCGGGGCCGGCGGCGCTGATGCTGACAGCATCCCCCTCGGGGTCGGTGATTTTGGTGAGGAGTTCCGCCAGTGAGATCGTGGCTGCCGTTTCGTAGGCGGTGGCGAGCTGGTAGGAACTGAAGACCGGTGGATCATTCTCGCCGGTGATCGTCACGGAAACTGTGGCCGTGGCGCTGCCGCCGTGTTCGTCGGTGACGGTATAGGTGAAACTATCCATTCCATTGAAGTTTACGTTCGGACTGTAACTCACAGCCTGCCCATCGCTCGCGATTTGAGTGCTGCCATGCGCGCCCTGGGTTACGGCCGTGATGGAAAATGCTTCGTTAAAGTCAGGAGCTGAGCTGTCATTGGCAAGCACGCTGAGAATTGCGGCAGATTGGTTTTCCTGCAGGGTGAAGACATCATGGCGCAGGGTGGGAGGGGTTTCCACCCGCGCTGGATTGCTTGTTCCCACCACATCGAAAACCAGCGTGGACACCGGGCTCAGCACTTCGACCAAGTTTCCACTTTGCTGGATGAAGGCCCTCACCCGGAAGTCGATTTCATAGCGTCCCGACTTCGTGAAGGTCCAGTTCATGTGGGCGTGGGAACCGGCATTGGTCCAGAAGGTGTCGCTCACATTGCCGCCGATGCTGACTTCGCTCGGGCCGTTGATCCCATCGATGGAATCCCAATGAACGTGGGTC
>CALMKO010000159.1 GCA_937867415.1 uncultured Verrucomicrobiota bacterium
GCTACATCCGCAGCAAACCTGGAGAAAGTGTACCTTGGTATTGCTGGGAAGCCTCCATCAACGGAGATGCCTCCCCCATCTTCATCGCGGGTGGTGAATGGATCGTGGACAATCGTTCTGGTCTTCTCGCCGAACACACCCACTCCCACGGTATCAATCTGATCGAAAAGAAGAAGGTAGGCCTCCTCCCGGTGGACTTAGATATCGTTCACCCGGCAACGGGTGAGGTTGCGGAAGGAAGTGAAGACTCTACTTCTGCTTATGTCGAAAAAGGCAAAGGTGGCCTCGTCGCAATTCGTAGAAATGCCGATACTCCTCTAACGAAGTTATTTTTACGTGCGGTTCCCGGCTTGCCTACAACTTCGAAGTTCCGCTTGGATGTCGAGTCAACCCTCAGTTCGGGACACATTAAGATTTGGAAAGACCAAGCATGCACCCAGCTCGTAACCAGCCAGCAAACCGAGTTTGATGCCAGCGAGGAAACCACGCTTTACCTTGAAGGTGTCGATCATGGATCTGTGGGTGATCTTAAAATTATTCAGGAAATCAAAGTTGGCGAGACTTGGCAGCAAGGTGATAAGGTTTCGATTGCGGTCGTTCATGCTGAAATCGAAGTGGTTCTCCGATGTTTCATTCCCCACAAATGGACCTCCGCTGAGGGACCGATCCCAACACAACTTTTTCCACCTGATGCATCGAGCACCATCGCAGGAGATCGACAGCCTTATTCCGAAGAAAATTACGATAATGAGCCGCTCTTCAGACTATCGCAAATGTTGTTGATGACCCCTTACAAAGAGCTTCACAGCCAAGTGGATGTCACCTCAAAGCGCAGGAAGAAAGCGGCTCCGCTGACGGAGTATTACAGAAAATCCGAAGATATACCCGCAGCTGATCAGGGCGCGGATTTTGGAGAAACTCTTGTAATTGGCGCAACTCCTAATTGGTCTTTCCCACCTGATCCTAATCCGACAGCGAATTATACAAACGCCCACCGCACGGGAGATGTTTCCAAGATCACGGTATCCCTCTCCGGTGGTCCCGGCACTGCGCCTTTTGTCCCAGATGGGTTCACTCCGAATATTGATTGGGAATATACGATTTCGATGACACGTATGGAATATGGCAGCAACCCATACATCCGCGTGGAAGTGGATGGAAATCATAATCTTTATCCGGCTTATGAAGTAATTGCGGCGGAATCGAATGGAGTCTTTGTTCCCCTTTATCAAGTTAAGCCACTCCCGAGCATTTTACCCGGGCCTAATAGTCTGAATGTAACTATGGAAGCAAACGGTAGCCAAGTTGACCTTGATTGATACGATTATGAGATCGCTCTTACTTACTTTCCTAATGCTTTTAATCTCCGGGAACAGTTATGGAGATTCCACGGATGATTTGAAAAACAAACTTATCAAAGTTCTTTCTCCAATTGAAGAAATGCTTGAAGATGACCCTTCTGGTCAAACCATCCAAGCGAGTTTTTCCAAATCCCGTATTACAAATTCTATCATCAGTTACTTTTATGAAGTGGCCGGTCCACTGGATGAGTTCTCTCCAGCGCGAGAGGAGCGTGTCAAGCAGGTCGAGCAGTGGCTATCACCCCATGAAAACGCGTTAATTGCTTTCCTAAATGCTGGTCAAGTAGGCGACCCAGGACACCCAAGCGCAAATATGAGTTTGTTGCAATTCGCTGCCCCCACGGAGAAGCTCCGTGATGCATTGTTGGGAGTGGGGCGCAATCCAAAGGGAAGATCTCAATATACAGCAGAAGCTTACGATACCATTTTTAAACTGGAACTGGAGACTCCCCAGATCATGCAAGAAGTGATCCAGAAAATAGCGTGGCGCGACAACGATCCAAGATACCAAACCAGCGATCAGACAAGCTTGGGGACCGACCTACTCGCGAGTGCTACCAGGTGGGGCAGACCGGAATTGATTGAAATGTATCGGAAATTTCTGAATGTCCCCTATCGAGAAGAATACTATTCTAGCAGAGTGGAAAAGATGCGACTTTTGAGTAATTACCGACTCGCATTCACCGGTTTGAAAGCATTCGGAAAACTCGAAGAGTCGCTTGTTGTTTTGATGAAAGAACGCCTCGCTGAAATTGCACTTTCAGGGACAGATAATGATCGAATTGCCATTGAAGTAGCCGATGATTCAATAGGCATCGCAGAAGGGCATATCAGGCCCAAGCCCCTTACAAACTTAAAGGGGCAGTTTTTGGGAATCAGCAAGCAGACATATCCCGCGTGGCTGGCAGCACATCCGGCCAAACCATCCACAGAAAAGGAACGACCTGACCGCCGACTTTCAGAATCACCAGCCAACGGAACGATAACGACTAACCAAAAAGCTACGGATCCCTTCACAATTGAATCTCTCGCGGGAGGAATTGGCAAAAGTTGGGGGCTTTGGCTTGCTGGAATTTGTGGAATGATCATTGCCGTCATGCTGATTTGGCGTTGGAAATCAAAATCCATTCCCTAAAAACCACCCCCCACTCGCTCTAGCAAATACTCCGAAGATCGTCGCTCCGCACCCTGAAATCATCCCGCTGGCGGATGTCACGTGAGCTGTTGGTCCTGCGGGAACATGTGACGTGCGCGGGGCAATGCTGCATCCAGTCCGGGTGCCTCCCGCAAGCGGGTCCCTCCCTCCCTCTGGTGTTCCCTCGGGGAATACCCTCGGCAGCATTGTCGATGACCAAGCGAATGCTTGCCAGAATCGCTTGCTAGATATGTTTAAGACGGCCTCTTACTCAATGCCTGCCACCGAAAAGAGCCTTGGATTTGGATTAAGCGGTCCTCAGCCTTCGCAACGTCCACTCAAGAGCCAAAGATCTTA
>CALMKO010000160.1 GCA_937867415.1 uncultured Verrucomicrobiota bacterium
GTCCAGCCGTAGGTGCGCTTGCTATCGCTGGTGACGTAGCCAGCCGCATCATAGGCGTAGGTGCGGTTCTGGCCCTTGATGATGGCGGAGGAGACGGCGTGGGGACGGGAGCCGCCATAAGTGAGGGCGGCGGTGCCTTTGGTGAGAAGGTTACCATTGGTGGCATAGGTGTAATTCTCAGGTGGCGGGAGGGCGGTGGTGGTGGCTCCTCCGCCGAGCACGGTGCTGGCGCTGGTGACTCGGTTGAGGTGATCATAACCGAAGTTTTCCACGCGCTGGGCGATGGAATCGGTGCGGGAGGTAAGGTTTCCATTGGAGGCCCAAACGCAGCTCAGGTTTTGGAGGAGCTGGCCATTTGATGCGCTTGCACTCAGGCCGGTGAGTAAGTTCGAGGTGGGGTGGTAGTTGGCGTTTGCAGTAATGCCCTGGGCAAGGGTCTGGGTGATTGCGCGGCCTTTGGAGTCGAAGGTGCCAGCCTTCCACAACAGGGTGCCTGCCCCAACGCTTCCGAGGCCGATTCTTGAGGAAAGCGGGAAGGAGAAGGTGGGGTCGTATTCGTTAATGACGGTGAGACCTCCAGCATCGCGCTGGCTTACGACTCGGCCGAGCGAATCGTAAGTGGTGGCGGTGGTGAAGGTTTCTCCGAACTGGGTCTTGCTGCTGGAGATGGCGCGTCCGTAAGAATCGTATGAAATTTCCTCAACGTAGCCGGATGGCCCGGTTGTTCTCCACGGCAGGCCGATTCCGTTACCTATGGCCCCGTCGTAGGAGGTAACGTAAGTGCCTTCTGGCTTGGCAACAGTAGTTGGGCGCCCGAGGGAATCGTAGGTGAAGGAAGTGGTCTGGCCTTTGGCATTGGTGCTGGAGATGACCTCGCCGAAGCCATTGTAAATGGAGCTGGAGGTGCCGGAATTGACCTCGTTGACGGAGGTTTTATTGCCGAAGAGGTCGAAGGTATTCGTGAGGAGCGTCTGACCGGCGATAGAGACGTTGAGGAGGCGGCCTTCTTGGTCGTGATTAAAGCAGGTGGTCAGACCTGAGGGGTCGATGGATTGGATCATGCGGCCGTGTTGGTCTTCCCAACGTTCCAGGTCCTTGCCATCGCGGGTGCGAGCTTTGGAGTAGGTGGCGGGTTGGCCAGCGATGGTTTGAGTGTCGAAGGAAATGGCGTACTCAGAGGTGCCATCGGGATGCGCTGTATTGATGATCCGGCTGAGGAAATCGTAATGAATAAACGTGTATTGAGGTATCTCACCCGCAAAGAAAGAATCCGAGACGACATTCTTCCGATTGAGTGAGTCGTATCCTGTTACGGCATAGACTTTCGAATAGCGGCCGGTTCCGGATGCGCTCGCATTTCTCAGAATCGTAGTTTCGGCAAGCAACTCACGCCCCATGGCGTCAAGATAGACTTTTGCGATCGGTGACCCGGAGCTTTGTTTCGCACGGAAGAACTTGATTGTCCCAAGCACATGAGCCGCCACATTGGCGGGAAGATCCGCATTCGTGGCCCAGCCCGTGGCCTCTGCCGCAACCGTGCCATCAGCAGCACGGGTGAGAACAAGAGTTCCAAACGGATCATATTCGAAGGATGTGGTATTCCCGCCGCTATCGGTGGTTGAGCGCAAGAGCGAGCGCTGGGTATCATACTGGTAAGTTACGAGATGATTCAGGTTATTGGCCTGTGCGATGACAAAGCGGCCAGCAGCATCATATACAGTCGAACTGGACCGGGTAATCCCGGAGGCAAGGACGTTGGTTTGTGTCACGTTACCAAATCCATCGTGGATATATGACTTAGTGGATGACAGAGGGTTCCCAGGTTCGATAACTTCCTGTATCAAAAGACCGGTGTCAGGATGGTAAAGAAAGCTCGACGCTTTGGTGTTAGTGGGCCTGCCACCCCCAGACTTTGTAACGCTAGCCGAGGAGAGTCGCCCGAGCAGCCATTTGCCGCCTGCCGTGTTATGCCCGTGATGACTCACAGTTGTGACTTCAGTGCCGTCGAGACTTGTCACCGTGGACTTGTTTACGAAACCGAACGCATCGAAGTCCGCTGCATTTTGACTCGTAGTGGTCCGGCCGATGACTGCGCCCTTAAGGTCATACAGCTCATTCACAGCCCGGATTTGAATGGGCCTGCGGATGATGCCACCCACACCGGTGGTCGATGGGAGTTCAGCATACGAAGATACGTCGGCAGACAAGCGCCTCATTCCGGTAGTAACTCCAGGCAAGCGCCCACCCACAAGATCGGCACCGGTAACCGGGACGGAACTGCTGGTAAATACCGGGCTACCGCCGAATGGAAACTGGCGGTGTGTCTCGGTGCGGCTGACTTGACCGGATTGTTCGTCTCTGGCCTCGATCCAGCCGAATCCTAAGGAAGATGCGTTCGCGCGGTCGAAACGGAGATCACCATAGCGGTAGGATTTATGGCTTCTGCCGCCTGCGCCATTAGGTTCGGACAGTCGCGAAACCAGAAGACGGGAGTCTGTAACATTGATGTGGCCTGCTGGAAGATTGCCTTCAAATTTTTCGAATACCCGAGTCCCAAAGCCAAGAGTCGGAGAGGGATCGTTGAGGCGGGTGTATTCAACATTAAGCTGGGACCCAAAGCCGTCCGTAACGGCGGTGATCACCTCTGCTTTGCATTGGTTGATCCAAATCTCCGGTTGTTGGCCATCGAAAAACTTTCCAATGATGTCAGGAAAGCCATCACCGTTGAAATCCACAAACTGTGCGGCTTGCCCGCCATATCCAGCTCTGCCGAGCCGGATACCCGGGGGAAGACCCCAGCTCGCGTCTTGTGCCCAGCCCATACCCGTGTTGATGAACCCGCCATTATTGGTGCCACCGAAGGGGTCAGATGGGCGGACCTTTCGCACACCTCCATTCCAAAGGTCGGTGGACTCTAACCAATTCAGACTATCGTTGAGTGGTCCTAGGTAACTATTACCAACGCGCGAGTAGGAAATATCTACGAGATAATCACCATTTAAATCGATAAACTGACTAAAGTTCTGGTCGGCCGAAGTCCCGTTTCCACCCACGAGAGATACGGGTAAAACATAGCCAGCACCATAAGGATTAGTGTCTTTTGCCCAACAGCTTTCGCTAATGTTTGCTGGAATCCCCCGATTGAACCAAGTCGAATGCGCAAGCTCAAAATTAGTGACACTGAGCTGATTATGAGGAAAAACAGGATTCGTTCTAGTGGATGTGAAACGCCTTTGAAATGCCCGAACAATGTCTTTGAGGCCATCTCCATTGATATCGAGAAGAAAAGTCCCGGTTGGATCCTTTCCAGGAAGTGGAGTATTATTATCGACCGGGACAGGCATCGTACCTGTAAATACTGGATCAGGAGTGAAAGAATAGTGTTTAACCGGTGGTTGTGAAAACGCGAACGTACTGGTGGTAGGATAAGTAGCTGTTGGAAACCAAAGATTATTGTGATCTCTCCGTGTATTAGTTGAGCTGTTGATATCCCAAACGGGTAAACTCCCGTTAGAAGAAGGGGCTAATAGTTTCTCACAACTGCGTTGATCCGTCCACCGCGATTGATTAGGCCTAACTACAGTAGATGTGATCAATTCAACAAATCCATCACCGTCGATATCAGTCAATAAGCGTCCGGCACTTTCGGGAAACTCACCATTTGATACACTTAAAGGCAACAGGGGTTCGAGAGAAGGCGCTCTGACCCAGCCTTGCCCTAGATGAACTTTGTTCAAGTAAACAGCGTTCGCACCTTCGGGAACGATTTTTTCATTCTGAGGCAAAGAAAGCAAAGTGCTGGGAGCTGCTAGCCAACCCACAGATGACGTGGTCAACACCAGGTCCAAGTAGCCATCTCGATCAAGATCGATAAAATCCTTTGCAGCAAGGTGGCGCTGGCCACCGTGACTATTAGCCGATGAGTTATTGCGCGTCTCAAAAGGCAGGTTATACATAGGGTCATCCTGCCAAGTATTATTGACCAATCGCTTGAATTTGTAGGATATGATTGAAGTAGTAGCAGGATTAGATCCAGCACGCAAATTTGAAACTAAAAGGTCCATGACCCCATCTCCATCGACGTCGCAGGGGATCGAAACCAGGTCATGTCTTAATGCCCAAGGGGCACTTTCATCTGACATCACGGCGTCTTGACCTGCGATGAGACTGGAATCGATTTCAAAAGTACCATTCCCACGGTTTCGATAGACCGTGCCCCGCTGTCCCCGGGCGGCTACGGGATTGATGGAAGTAGCAGATCCCCAGCTAACAACGCGGTGATCAACAAGATCAGGGTATCCATCCGAATCAACATCTAGAATTCTCACGCCTGTAGCCGATGTTCCACTATAGGTGAATCTTGGAATCTCCTGTACATCTGGAATGAGAATAGAATTCCCTTGACCTCCATCCAGCTGCGCGGCAGTACCGATGCGAATATTCCTAAATTCTGACCAACTATTGTTGATGGCCTGATTGTTATTCTCATTCACAAAAGCCAATCTCGTGAATAAAACATTTGTAGGATTGTTTGCTGAAACTGTGGCACCTCGCAGAGGGACTCTAAGGGTCTGCCAAGTTGCCGGGGCTGCGGTATAAGCAATCGTGCGCTGAAATGAGGGAATGGCCGATATTCCAGTCGCTCCCGTCGGCACGATCCTGATCCCGATATTCGTGGGTGGGACAGGCGGTGGAGGAGGGGTAAATGGGTTAACTGGGAGCGGAGCGGGATCTGAACTATTCCAAGCATCATTGGTATCAAGGATCAAATACGATCCTGAATCTGGGTTTTGTGCCCTGAAATCGAACTCCATGAAGGTGTTAAGCCCGACAGAAACCCCAGGTGGCGGTCGAGTTGAGCGACTCACATCACCGCTCAACTTGATACTGCCATTGTCAGCGGTCACAAAAGAGTGCCCGCCCAAGGTTCCGTCATGCTGCCCGTTATAGATGGAGAGAGGAGATGATTCTAGTTTAGCCCATTTTGCTGAATTAGCACCCAGTCCTTGCCAGGCAAATACCGTGGGCGCGGTTGAAAGCCCACCCGGTAATTCTTTGCGAATAGACGTAAGAATGGACCGTCTCGACTGGGCACTGGTCT
>CALMKO010000161.1 GCA_937867415.1 uncultured Verrucomicrobiota bacterium
TACACAGAGTAGATCGTCGGCAGCGTCAGATGTGTATAAGAGACAGGGTGTCGTCTAACAGACCTTTGAGGCCGCCGAAGAAATTCTCCAACTCATCCGTGCTGGGGGCCGCACCGAGGATGTCGTCGTAGGTGGTGTGGAGGAGATGTTCATCGTCCAGCTCGCCGATGAAGCTGCTAGGTTGGCAGCCGGTTTCCTGGCCCCACTTGATGCGGGTGGAGCAGTAGGTCATGGTGAGCAGATCCTGGGCGCGGGTGATCCCCACATACAACAAGCGCCGTTCCTCGTCCTTGGTCCCTTCCGCGATCGAGCGGGTGTGGGGCAGGAAGCCTTCTTCCAGTCCCACGAGGAAGACGATGGGGAATTCCAAGCCCTTGGAGGCATGGAGGGTGATCAGGGTGACTCCTTGTTTTTTTTCAAGATCATCGTCGTCCTTGTCGGACGCGAGCGCGCTGTGGTCGATGAAGGATTGGAGGGTCTTGCCCTTCTTCTCCACATGCTTGCGGAGGCTGTCCACCACACTGAAAATTCCCTCGGCCCGTTGTTGGCGCTCGCTGTCGGTTTTACACGCGCGCTCGATCCACGGAAGATACTCGATTTCCTTGATCAGCGAGTCCAACACATCGGCAGGGTTTTCCTTGGCGATCTCGATCCGGTTCTTGGCTCCGGCGATGGTGGCGACAAATTCCTGGACGGCGTTTGCGGACTTGGTCCCTAACTGGGCGGTGAAATTCGGGTCGCAGAGGGCTTGCCAGACGGATTCATGATGCTCGCGGCTCCAGTCCGTGGCGAGGATGGCGGTGGACTGGCCGATGCCGCGGTTCGGCGCGTTGAGCACCCGCAGCAGGGGCACGTCGGCATCGGGCGAGGCGAGGAGCTGGGCATAGGCCAGAACATCGCGGACCTCGCGGCGGTCGTAAAAACTTTGCGCCCCGACCATGCGGTAGGGCATTTTCCGCTCGCGGAAGGCGAGTTCGAGTTTGCGGCTTTGGCCGTTGGTGCGGAAGAGGATCGCGAAGTCCTCCCACTCGCGGCCGACGGCTCCTTTTTCCGCCATGATTTCCTCGGCGATGAATTCCGCCTCCTGGTCATCGCCGGGCATGGCGACGATGCGCACCGGGTCCCCGCCGGCGCGGGTGGAGCGGAGGATTTTTTCCCGCCGCCCGACGTTGTGTTTGATCAGGCTGTTGGCGGTGTGCAGGACGGCGTGGGTGGAGCGGTAGTTTTCCTCAAGCCGGATCACTTTGGGATTGGGGAAGAATTTCTCGAACTGGAGGATGTTGGCGACTTCCGCCCCGCGCCAGCCGTAGATCGACTGGTCGTCATCGCCGACGACGCAGACGTGGTAATGTGGCGGGCCGACGAGCTGCTGGAGCAGGCGCATCTGGAGGGCGTTGGTGTCCTGGAACTCATCGACGGTGACGCGGGTGTAGCGCTCGCGGAAGATGTCGCGGACATCGGCGTGTTCGCGGAGGATCTGCTCGCCCATGAGCAGGAGGTCGTCAAAATCCACCGCATTCTGGGCGCGGAGTTCGTTCTGATAGGCGACGCCGAGGGCGGCGAAGTATTCGTCTTCCAGGGCTTGGGGGTCGATGCCCTTGTTTTTCGCCTTGGAAATGGCCGAGAGGACCTCGTCGGGCTTCACCTTTTCCGACGAGCCGCCCATGCGAACGAGGAGTTGTTTCATCAGCCCGACCTGGTCGGAATGGGAGCAGATGGAGAAATTCTTTTTGTAGCCGAGTTTCTCGATCCCTCCGCGGAGGATGCGGACGCAGAGCGAGTGGAAGGTGCAGACGGTCATGTCCTCTGCGGCTTTTTTCGAGACCATGCCGCCGATGCGTTCGCGCATTTCGCTTGCGGCCTTGTTGGTGAAGGTGACGGCAAGGATTTCCGAGGCGGCGATGCGCTTTTCCAGCATGTGGGCGATCCGGCAGGTCACGGTGCGGGTCTTGCCCGTGCCGGCACCGGCCAGCAACATGACTGGGCCATCAAGGGCGCCCACGGCTTCGCGTTGGGCTTGGTTCAGGGAGTCGAAAGAGAATGAGGAGGCCATCGGCGGGCGCATCAAAGCGGGGGCTGTGCGGGGTGGCGAGTCCTGAATTAAACCCGGTCCGGATCAAGGCCGGCTCCGCCATCAATCCGCAGCAGGGAGGCTGGATTCATTCATCCCCGTCGGGATAAAGCTGGTGGTATTTGATGGCTTCCACGGCGATGGCGGCGGCGGTGCCGAAGATGGTTTCCACGCTGGCGGTGCGCGGGACCTGGGCAGCCGGGCGGGAGAGGCCGAGGATGAGTTGGCCGTAATTCTGGGCCCCGGCGACGTGTTGGAGCAGTTTCAGGGAAATATGTGCCGCGTCGAGGTTGGGAAAAACCAGGACATCCGCGGCGGGGCGGGCGTCTGCCCCGGGGAGTTTGACCTCAGCCGCTGCGGGATCCAAGGCGACGTCAGCCTGGAGCTCGCCCTCGATGCTGATTTCGAGGAACTGCTGCATCACTTCCGCCTGGGCCATGGCGGCGGCGGCGGCCATGCGGCGGGCGTCCGGGGTGTTGGCGGAGCCCTTGGTGGAGTGGCTGAGCATGGCGACAAATGCCTTCCGGCCGAGGAAGTGGTGGGCCAGCTTGCCCGTCTCGATGGCGATGGCGCTCAATTCCGCCACGTCCGGGTTGGGGTTGAGTCCGCAATCGGCGAGGAACAGGATTTCACTGCCGCCCATGTGTTTCAGATGAGAGCCGGTAAGGATCGTGACGCCGAAGATTTTGGGGACGTTCGGGAGGGGTTTGATGGTGTGAAGCAGCGCGCGGAAGTAGGCGGCCGGGAGCGCTTGGTTCCCGCCGACGAGGGCGTCCGCCTGGCCGTATTGCACCATCAAGGCGCCGTAATAGTGGGGCCTTGCGACGATTTCCGCTGCGGCACCGAGTTGCAAGGTGCGGTAGCGGGCCATGTTTTCCACACGTTGGCAGAAAAGGGCGAAGTCGGTGGACTTGGGTGGATCGATGATGTGGACGAACTTCAGCGAGACCGAGTGCTTTTCTGCCAGGGCACGGATGCGTTCGCGATTCCCCAACAGGATCGGTGCCACGGCCTCAACGGCGACGAGGCGCGCGGCGGCCTCGATGACCCGGATGTCCTCGCCCTCGGTGAAGACAACCCGCTTGGGGTGGCGGCGCAGTTGCTCGATCAGGTAGCGGGTGACGGTGTTTCCGGGCAAGGGTTTGGGAGAATTTTCGGACATGGGAAGTCTGGGGCTTGCAGCCTGCGGGGACTCTAGTATGGCTTTTCTCATCCGTTCAATGCCATTCATCCCTAAATCATCAAGTGCCCGCTGACTATCACACCCATACTCCGCTTTGCCGCCATGCCGAGGGGGAGGCGGAGGCTTTCATGGATGCTGCTTTGCGAGCGGGGCTGACCGAGTATGGGATCTCGGATCATGCACCGCAGATTCCCGAGCCTTTTGATGATTGGCGGATGGCGGTGGCTGAGTTGCCGGAGTATTTCGAGTGGATCGAGCGGGCGCGCCGCCACGCGGGTGGGAGGATTCCGGTAAGGGCGGGCCTGGAATGCGACTGGCTGAACGGCTGCCAAGACTGGATCGCGGAGCTTGCAGGGCGCTACGAGTGGGATTACCTGATCGGTTCCGTTCACTACCTGGGAGACTGGGATTTTGATAATCCCGTGTGGTTGGGGCGTTGGGCGGAGTGCGATGTGGAGGCGGTTTGGAAGCGCTACTGGGATGCTTACGCAACGATGGCCGACAGCGGGCTTTTTGACATCCTGGCGCATCCGGACCTGGTGAAAAAATTTTCGTTTGTGCCGCGGGGAGATTTGGATCGATTTTATGAGCCGGTGATCGATGCGATCGCCGGGTCGGGGAGTGTGATCGAGATCAATACCGCCGGCTGGCACAAACCTTGTGCGGAGGCCTACCCGGCGCCGCGGTTTCTTGAATTGGCGTGCTCGGCGGGGATCGGCTTGGTGATTTCCTCAGACGCCCACGCGCCGGGCGAGGTGGGGCGGGATTTCAGCAGGGCCGCCGACCTGGCAAAGGCGGCGGGCTATCGGGAAACCGTGCTGCTCGAAAAACGGCAGCGGCGGACGGAACGGTTGATCTAATAATCTGCCAAACGAGCCGCCCGATGCATCGCGGCAGCGGCAGGCGGGCACCCGAGAGCTGGTTCGATACCTGGATTTCCACCCGAAATGGCTTGTCGATGCATGTCCCAGACCAGGCCGGTTCCTTGCTAACCCACGTCAGCGTGTGGGGACTTCAGGCCGCGAGAATATCCATCCCTTGGGTCTCTTTCGTCGTTCGTGCTCGATGAGTCGTGTTTCATGAAAAAAAACCCTGTTTCGTGCGGTTAGGACGAAACAGGGTCGGGTGAATGGGTTAGCGATTTCTAACAATCCTGAAATCCGGCAATCATTTGCGATCCAGAATCGAGTTCCAATGTTCGAGATTGTCCTTTTGGGACTCAAACAGTGCGGTGGTATCCTCGTGGATGGTGATGGAGGTGATTTTGTCGCCCTTTGCGATCTTGTTGACCACGTCCTGGCCGACGATGACCTCGCCAAACACGGCGTGTTTTCCGTCAAGGTGCGGAGTGGCGAGATGGGTGATGAAAAACTGGCTGCCGTTGGTGTTCGGTCCTGCGTTGGCCATCGAGAAGATGCCGGGCTTGGAGTGCTTGAGCGAGCTGTCGATCTCGTCGGCGAATTTGTAGCCAGGGCCGCCGGAGCCGGTCCCGGTTGGGTCGCCACCCTGGATCATGAAGTTGGCGATGACGCGGTGGAAGGCGACACCGTCATAGTAGCCGCGCTTGGCAAGATTGAGAAAGTTCGAGCAGGTGACAGGGACTTGCGAAGCGAAGAGGCGCGCGTTGATGTCGCCGATGGAGGTGTGAATGGTGATTTTGATGTCAGACATGGCGGACAGGGAACACCGATTCCGCAGTCATGGCAAACGGATACCCAATTCGGCGGCTATTTTCAGACTCATCAATGCGAATGATCGATCCGTTGAGGTGGGATTGGCAGATGTTTTTTCATCGATGATTTACTCATTATCAATGGATTACAATCTTGTTCACAGCTGTGCCCAGGATTTCCTCCA
>CALMKO010000162.1 GCA_937867415.1 uncultured Verrucomicrobiota bacterium
AATGTCACGGTTTGCAAACTATTTCTGCTCTCTCCCTAGCTTGATCGCCGTGAGCGACGCGCAGCAGCTCCAGCGATTGCACCTCGCAGGACGGCTCCACGGATTGTTGCGTCCGGAGCAGCGCGATGAGGTGCGCAAGCGTATTGCGCGTATGGGTTAGGAAAGCGCCCGGCAAGTCGGCTTGATTGGAAAAACTGCGCAAGCCTCGCGGCCTGAACCTGAAAAATCTGGCGGTGGGTTCGGAGGCGGCAAGGTCAAGGCCATGAAGCTAGGCAAGAACGCCGTGGTTCTGGACTACCAGACCGAGCGGGCAAGCGCTTCGAGGAAGTGGATCTAACGCATATCGTCGGCATCAACAGCGGTGTGATTGTCGCGTTGATGAGCGGGATCGGCTCCTTTGGAATACCGCTTGAATCGCTTTTGAACGCCGATGGATTTTGGCCGGGGCTGGCAGGGTCTCCGTGCAGGCGCATCGGCGGCGGGAGCGTGTTGAGCTGCCGCACGCGCAAGAGCAACAATCGGATCGCCGCAGCGCTCCGCCTTTCCGCCTTTGGATTGCAGATGGGGCAATACTGCCGCCGGATGGAAGGGCGGCTTGGGAAGGCGTAAGGTATTGCGGCGGCGGTTTAAAGGCGGGCGCGGATCATTTACCCGACGATTCGAAGCGCTCGCGTCTACGACGGGAAGAAACCCTTAGGTCATCTGCCAGAAAACGCGATTCGAACTCGTTTCAATCTAACAAGATCTATCAAGTTGGTTGGGCGTGTGTTGCTTCTATATTCATGCGTTTGTGTTTTACGCGACGCGAGGGCGAATCGGAGTCGCGACCCTTCTTGGGACTCGGCGTTCCGTTTGGGATTTTTTGCAAACGGTCCAACCGTGGTTTTCAGGTTGAAAGAAACTCCGTAGGTCAAGACACCAAGTGATTCCACATCCTTGAGGGAGCGACTTTCCGGCAGTTCAGGAAGCACGCGTCTTTCGCGACTCGGCAGTGGGATGCCGTGCGTTCTGCTGCCTTCTTGCTTTTTACAAGCTCAGCGGTAAGCACCTGACTCAGCCCTTCGTTCCGTTCCCCGAAGCGCTCTGGGGCACCGGGTTTTCTTCCCGCCGCCATCGAACGATGAGAGCGGGCTCCGGATCAGGATGATGGCGAGGAAGGGAAAGGGTTGTGACTTCCTTTCCCATCACTTCAGGCATGCGGGGCCGCATAGGCGATGCACGGGATTTGCAGGCGGACCGCCTGCGAGTGATACACCGCCCGATGAACCCGCCCGACCCGCGTCTCCCCATTGGTACGATGTGGGCATTATCTCATGGGTTTATAAGTGTATGAATGCAGTTGCAATCTGGGTGTTGTTGCGATTGGTCTTCAAATGAATCACTATATATAGTAAGTCTGAGTGCTTATGTTCGGGTAACGCAAATGCATTTATGATTCATTAGCATTCGGTTTGAAATCGAAATGAAGCTGTGAAATGGGTGGGTTTGATTGGTTTGTGTAATCTGTAACCAACTCTAAACCAGTTGTTTGTGATAAATCGAGTGTAGCGCGTTTTTCCATAATATCATATGAAATTCATGATCAGATTCTTGCTTCAATTATACGTTAGATTAATGATAGATAAATTATAGATAATTAGAGGCGACGCCTTTGAATTTGGCACAGCAAACGCTGGATACGCTCCGAAGCCAGGCAATCTGCAAGGGCGTTCACTCAAACAAAAAAACATAAACGATGAAAAACAGACAATCCCGTGAATTGATCACCATGCCAGCAGCAGCACTGGTGCTTCTGGCAGGAACCTCCTTTGCCGGTACGCCGGAAGCGACAACATCTGTTGTCGCCACGCCGGACTGGCTTACGGTCAGCGGCTACGCGGCCGCATCTTATATCTTCCAGGATGGCGAGGGTGTTGGAAGCAGCGACGCGCTTTTCGAAAGCAGTACACCGTTCGATGCCGTCAAACTTGGACTTCAGGCGGTCCAAGGTCCGGTGTCGGCTTATGTGAGTTTGTTCTATGCTCCGGTCCCTGGAAACAGTGCGTTCGGTGCTGGTGGGGATGCCGGAATTCTGGATGCCTACGTGACCTATAAGACCGGAAACTTCTCGATTACCGGCGGTGAATACGTGAGTTGGTTGGGCTTCGAGTCGTTCGATGCTGTGAATATGTATCAGATGTCCTATGCCAATGCAGGCTTGGGAGCGATTCCCGGGTATCACTCGGGGGTCAAAGTGGAATACATCACCGATGTGATCGGAACGGGTGTCAATCTTTCGGATTCCATCACCCCCCGTGTGGGAGGGTTCTGGGAAGGTGATGGAGATTTCACCAACGGACTCGGCTATGAGGCGTATTTCACCTACAAGGGCATCGACAAGCTGACCCTCTGGACCGGAGCTGCTTTTGAGGAGGCGGATGGTCAGGATGATTTTGTCACTTATGATGCCTGGGCCAGTTACGATCTCAGCGACAAGATGACCGTTGCTGCCGAAATCGCTTACAGTGACAGCGGGAACGTGCAAGGGTTTCAAGGCCTTGTGTTCATGAAGTATGCCTTTACGGAGAAATTCTTCACGGTGTTCCGCGTTGGGTTCGATGACTATGACTCGGTGGAGGATACGGAACTGGGTGTTGAGACGTTTGCTCGTCAGAATTTCCGGTATACCATCGCGCCGAGCTACGCATTCAACGAGCATTTCACGCTTCGTGCCGAGGCGAGCTATGTCGATATCGACCGCACGGACAACGTCTTCTTGGGTGTGCAAGCCTTGCTTGCGTTCTAGGAGCGGGCTGATGCGGTCTTTTTGATCTTCGCAGCGCAGCAGTTAACCCGTGCGCGCTGAATTGGAGCAGTGGCTCGTAAGTGCAGGAGCCACTGCACAAAATCCATTTAAGTTGAATCAGCGCGCAAGCGCTTGCAGCAGGTTCCTGGCTTCTTGAAAGTCCGGGCGGATCTGCAGGGCTAAGGCTGCTGCTTGCAGGGCTTCTTGTTTTTGTCCAAGCCGCGCGTGGATGGTGGCGCGGGCATAGGGGATGGCGGAATCGGCAGGGTCCGCGGCCTCCCCTTTACGGAGGGCGGTGATGGCGTGGGCGGTTTGGTTTGCGCTGCTGTAGGCGAGGCCGAGGTTATACCATGCGCGGGCGTAGGTTGGATCGAGTTTTACGGTTTTCTCCAAGGCGGCACGGGCCTCGGTGGTGGATCCGAGTTCGCTCAAGGCGAGTGCGAGTTTGTAGGGGTATTCCGCATTTTCGGGATCGAGGCGGATGGCTTCCTTGAGCGAGCTTACGGCAGCCCGGGTGTCGCCGCTGATGCTGAGGAGGATCGCCAGGTCGTGATGGAAGGGTGGCGAGTTCGGATCCCACTGGATGGCCTTGCGTATCTGGCGGATGGCGGCCTGGGTGTCGCCGCGGCGCAGGGTGAACTGGCTGAGTTGCATTCGACCGGTGGGTTGGTCGGCATTGATGTCGAGCATGTGGACGAGTTCGCGTCCGGCGCGGGTTGTTAGGTCGAGGTTTTCGCAGAGAGCCCAGGCGGCGGCGATTCTGACGGAGCGGGTGGGATCATCGAGAAGGGGTTGTAGAGCGTTTTGGATCGTGGCTTGCTCAGAGCGTGCGAGATTGCCGAGTGAGCGGACGGCGGCCTCGCGGACGAGGGGGTGTTTGTTTTTGAGCTGGTGGGTTAGCGCTTGGGCGGTTTCTGGGTGGTTCACCCAGCGAGTGAGGAGGTGGCAGATGGTGGCTTTCCAGGTGGGGAGAGGCTCGGTTTCGAGCAGTTTGATGAGGCCCTCGCGAGCGGCGGGATCTCCTCGGCGGGCTTTGGCGACGAGGATGGCGCGGGTGCGGGACGGGTGCTCGGGTTTGTCGCCGTAGAATTTTTGATGGGCGGCGACGGCCCAATCCGTGTCTTTGTCGGTGTGGCATTTGTTGCAGGCGTTGGGAACGCCGAATTCCTGGGTGAGCTTGGGGTCGGGGATGCTGAAGCTGTGGTCGTGGCGTGGGTCCCGCTGCATATAAACGGTGACGGGCATGTGGCAGGAAATGCACTGGTTGCCCGTGCTGTCCGGGCCATGGCGGCTGTGGGCGGTGGGATCGATGACGGGTGCGGTGGGGAAATCCGGACGAGGTGCGGTGTGGCAGTTCATGCAGAGCTGATTGCCGGTGATTATGTTTTTGTTAGAATGGGGATCGTGGCAGTCGACACAACGGACACCGGCGTGTTGCATCCTGCTGGACATGAAGGAGGTGAATTCATAGTTCTCATCCCTGATTTGGCCGTCGGGGTGGAAGGTGTTTGATTCATCGGTGACGGTAAGGCTGAAGTGATCGTAAAACGACTCGCCCGGGATGAGGTCGCCTGTGAGTTCTGAGCGACGGGCGTGGCAGGCGGCGCAGGTTTCCATGGTTTGATCCCGGGTGGGTTTGGAAAGAGTGGGGTCTTTTTTGCCGGTGAGTGTGGGTTTTTCCTGCCACTCGACGTGGGCTTTCATCGGGCCGTGGCATGCTTCGCAGCCGACGCTCATTTCCGCCATGGTGGTGTGGTAGCTGTTTGATTGTGGTTCGTAGTTTTTCCGCAGGCGGGTGTTGTGGCAGGCGGCGCACATGGCGTTCCAGTTCATGCCCTGGCCGGTCCAGTGGCCCCAATCGCCGGGATCGCGCTGTTCGTCGCCATAGACGTCGAACCATTCGTTTTTCGCGGGATCGAGTGAGACGTCGCACGTTTGCAGGCGTCCGCCGGGTGCGGGGATGAGGAATTGGCGCAGCGGGTCGTTGCCGATGACGCGAACCACGGGGTAGGCCCGGCGTTGGTGATCGGGGCCGAGGGTGAGGATTTTGGCGAGTCCGTCGGCGTCGAGGAAGGCTTCCGAGCTGTCCTTGCCGTGAGTGAGTGTTTGTTTTGGGGAGAAGGCGGAATGATCTTTTTGCGGGGTGATGGTTCTTTCCGCGAGGCCGTGATTCGAGTTGTGCCACTTTTCAAATGCGGCAGCGTGGCATTTGCGACAGCTTTCCGAGCCGGCGTATCCCGCGTGGACCTCGTCCTCAGGGGCGAGGATTTCCAGGTTTGGAGCGGCAGCGGTGGGTCTGGGTTCCGGGGTAGGCTGAGGCCGGAAGATGAAGAATGCGGCGCTGCAGGCGATGATCCCGAGGAGGGTGAAGATGAGGTGCTTGATGGGGAATCTCATCGTTTTTCGGGTTTTTCACCTTCCGCTGTCCGAGGACCGGAGTGTTCCGGTTTTTTATTTTTTAGCTTGGAGGAAAAGGTCGATGCCGTCCACAAGCGCAAGCCAGCTTGCCTCGATGATGTTGTCTGAAACTCCCACGGTGCCCCAGGTGGAGGTTCCGTCGGTGGAGACGATGAGGACCCGGGTCTTGGCGGCGGTGGCGTCGTGGCCATCGAGAATGCGCACCTTGTAGTCCACGAGGGAGACGCCGGAGATTTCCGGATAGAACGCGAGCAGGGCCTTGCGCAGGGCGAGGTCGAGCGAGTTGATGACGCCGTGCCCTTCGGCGACGGTGAGCTCGGGTGTGCCATCGACATTGAGTTTGACCGTCGCCTCGCAAACCGGCGGGTGGCCGTCGCGGTATTGGCGGAAGCTGGTGTGATACTCGGTGATGTCGAAGGTCTTGCGATAGGATCCAAGCTCGCGGCGGATGAGGAGTTCGAGCGAGCCGCCGGCAGCTTCATAGGAGTAGCCATCGTTTTCGAGTTCCTTGACCCGTTGGAGGATGGAGCTTGCCTGGGGCGAGCCCTTTTCAAGGGGGATCCCGAGTTCTGCCGCTTTGATGAGGATGTTCGACTGGCCGCTGAGCTCCGAGACGAGGATGTTCTGGGTGTTTCCGACGCTGCCGGGCACGATGTGCTCGTAGCTGCGGGCGAGTTTCTGCACGGCATTCACATGCATTCCGCCCTTGTGGGCGAAGGCGGTGCGGCCGATGAATGCCGCGCGGGCGAAGTGCGGGTTGTTAGAAACGTCATCGACGAAATACGAGAGATCCCTGAGTTGTTCGAGATGGGGGACGACGGTCATGTCCATCTTGAGTTGGAGGATGGGGATGACCGAGGTGAGATTGCAGTTTCCGGTGCGCTCACCGTAGCCGTTGATGGTGCCCTGGACCTGGGTGGCGCCGGCGCCGATGGCAGCGATGGCGTTGGCGACGGCCAGCTCGCAGTCGTTGTGGGTGTGGATGCCCATGGCGGTGTTAGGAAGGGCGGTTCTCACGGCCTTACAGATTTCCACGATTTCGGTTGGGAGGGTTCCGCCGTTGGTGTCGCAGAGGACGAGGCAGGAGGCCCCGCCGTCGGCCGCGGCTTGGAGGGTGGCGAGGGCGTGGGTGGGTGAGTCTTTATAGCCGTCGAAAAAGTGCTCTGCGTCGTAGATGACTTCGCGGCCGTGTTTAACGAGGTGGGCGACGGTGTCGCGGATCATCGCCTGGTTCTCCTCGACGGTGGTGCGGAGGACTTCGGTGACTTGGAGTTCCCAGCTTTTTCCAAAAATGGTGACGACGGGGGTCTCTGCTTCCAGCAAGAGCCTGACCTGCGGATCATCGCCCACGGCGGTGTCGGCGCGGCGGGTGGAGCCGAAGGCGGCGAGCTTGGCGTGGGTGAGTTTGAGCTTTTTCGCCTCGCGGAAAAACTCGATGTCCTTGGGGTTGGAGCCTGGCCAGCCGCCCTCGATGTAGTCGATTCCGAATTCGTCCAAACGCTTGGCAATGCGGAGCTTGTCCAAGCCGGAAAGTTGGAAGCCTTCGCCTTGGGTGCCGTCGCGCAGGGTGGTGTCGTAGAGAAATACAGGTTTGGTGGTCATCGCCGGGGGGCGGAGCGTAACGGCCACCGGGCCGAAGGGCAAGGGAGAAGCGCAGGGGGGAAATTACGGACCTTTGGGAGCCTCGATGTGTTTGAAGAGGCGGAAGAGGTCGCTGTTTGAGGTGAAGATGGTGGCTGTGTCGATGCCGAAAGGGAGCTTGAAGTGAAGCCCGGGTGGGGCGATTTGCTGGAATTTTCCAAATCGCTGCACCACCGCCTCGGACTCGGGGCTCACGGTATAGTAGGATGAGAAAAGGCCCACAAGCGCCAGCACTCCGAGCGGGGCCATGATGAGCCACTTGGGGGAAAATTGAAGTTGGGGCGGGGGAAAGGAACGGTGTTGTGAATCGGCGGAGGTTTCCTGATGTTGATTCAGAGAGTCTGGGGCAGATTTTCTTCTTGTTGAGACTCTATGGAAAAATCCGGCGAAAGGAACCTCGAAAGTTGGATGAGGATTGGAACGGGTGTCAGGCGACCTTATTTTGGGTGTCCTGATCTTTCGCTTTGACGAACTACGGGATTCTTCGTAAACCGCCGTTAGGCCATTTATGAAGTGTCCCCGATGTGTCCAGCGAATCCACCGAGCTGCGGCTTCCTGTCCGCATTGTGGATTCATGCTTGCGGATGCGGACGCGCGGTTCGGCGCGGAGGATGTGCAGGTCCGCTGTCTGACGGACAGCGCGGGGATTCTCCGGCGGGGTGATCGGCCACGGGTTGAAGCGGCGATGGAAAGGATCACCCGGCGTTTTCCGCAGGTATTTGTTGCGATTTACACGGGATCCTTGGGGGAGGTTGCGAACATCCGGCAGTTTGGATTCTGGCTGTTGAATCGTTCCGCATTTGAAGACGTGCCCTTGCAAATGCCGAATGCGGCGGGGATTCTGTTGACCATCGACCCGGAGTCCAAGGCTGCGGGGATGGTTTTCGGGTATTTGCTCGATCCATTTTTAGAAGAGGCGGATACGTTTGAATGTCTTTCCCGCGCCCATGCTTATTGGTTGGAAGGCCGCTATGCCGACGGGATCGTGCGGGTGCTCGCCCATCTTGACGGGATCTTGTGCAAGCGCAGCCGCCAAGCGCGCAGGGATCCGGAGTATTTTGAGCGGAAGGTGCTGCCTCCTGCGCAGGTGGGCGATCTCTTGCGGCGGATTCGTTCGGGGCACCGCGCTTCTGCCGAGGAAAAAACCATGGAGGTGGCTCCGTGAAGTTCGTTCCAGCACTTGTATGGGCCATGGTGCCGTTTGCAGGTGCGGCCGTGCTTGAGGAACCGGCTTTTCCGGTTTGGAAGGACGGCGAGTTCTCTGGATTGCAATCGAGCGGCTGGGTTGCCGGATCCGTTCTGCTTACGGATGAGCCGATCCCTGATGAGTTTGGTGCACCCAAGTCGGAGACCATTCAGATCGAGCAGCCCAAGCCCGAGGAAGTGGCGCAGGATTTGGCTGTGTCTCCGGAAATCCCCGAGGAGTTCCTCCCAGCCTATTTCGCAGAACGCCCGAAGTCATTTCTAATCGATCCCCAGCGCCTGCTCAGTTCTTCCGACTACCGGGATCGTCTGAGTTTCTTGAACTATCATGCGAGTGATTCTTCGATTGATTTGTTTGTTTACGTCATCGGGGGTGACCAGGAAATCCCGAGTGCGGTGCGGGAGGAGGAGACCATCGAGCGGTTCTTTTCCGCAGGTCGTCCCGCAGCGATTGTGTTTTATTACCTTGGAGCTCCGCAGCGCTCGGCGGTTTATCTCAGCCCTTCGATCACGGATGCGGTTTCTGCCGCGGAGCAGCGGCGTGCTTTGGAAAGCTCGGTGATCCAGGCTTTCGAAAAAAACCGAGCCCCGGAGCAGTTGGAAAAATTTCTCGTTCAGATGTCGATCCGCGTTTACTGGATGGAGCGTATGCTGGCCGGTGAATCGACGGCCAGAAACACGTCTCCGCCGCTCGTCCCGCGGGTTGCGGCGAGTCGCAGGGTTGCCGAGGATGCAGTGCGGGTGCACGGGTTGGCTGACATGGCGCGGGAGCTTGCGATTCCGGCCGGGGTGTTGTTCGCAGCGGTGACGATCGCCATGGTCTTCAGCGCTTGGATGCGATCAAGGGCTCGCTATTTTTTCCCTGAGTTTGAGGTGGAAGGGCGGCTCGGAGGCGCGCACGCGGCGGGAGTGGGGGCGGTGATTTCATTCGCGAGTGCGGCAGTTCCCCCGGCATCGCAAAGGGATCAAGTGCCTGACTACCTACGCCGCGCTTGAGGCAGGGTGGTGGATTTCAGGGAATCCGTTCCCGGGTGCGCAGGAATCCTTGCCGCGACTCAAGCTCCGGCTTCCAAGAACCGGGCGTGCGGAAAAATGATCGTTGGCTGAGGTCTAGCATTTTGAAACGGATTCCAAGATCCCCTTGCAGCCATCTTTCAACATTTCGATGACGTGGTCGAACCCGCGCTGCCCACCGTAATAAGGATCCGGGACGCGGGGGTCCTTGTGAAATCGACAAAAGCTCACGAACGGGCGGATTTTCCCATGCAGACTGGCGTCGGGGGCGAGGCTTTTGACGTCGGCAAGATTGGTTTCATCCATGGTGATGATGAGGTCGTGCTCTAACAAATCCTCCGCGTTGATCTGCCTTGCGCGGCCATGAATCCTGAATCCTTGCCGCTTGAGGGATTCCGCCATCCGGGAATCCGGTGGAGAACCATGGTGATGTCCGATGATGCCTGCCGAGTCGATCTTGTAATGGTCCGAGAGACCTGCATCGTCCACGACTTTTTGGAAGATGATCTCCGCTGCTGGGGAACGACAGATGTTGCCGAGACAGACAAATAAAATTCGTAAACAGGGTGATGGCGACGACATGGGGGAAGGCTTTGATCCCTTGAAATCGCGAGCCTTACCAATGAAAAATGGCGGGAAAGCTACCTTTTTTACGTAGGTGGCTCGCGGTGTGCAGCTCCGCTGCAAGGCTCATGCAACGAGGGCTGTGGTTTGGACCCCCCCCTGAAAAACAGCGGATCATGGAATCCGGAAGATTTTCTGGTTCGACGGGTCTCGTGCAAGTTGCCCCGGCTTGAATCCAGCCACGTCGATGACGTTATACGGTTCGTATGGGCTGATGACCTGATCCGGATTCTCCGTGCGTTGGGCGGTGGGATATCCGCCGGTAGCCGTAGGGGGTGGCTGAGGACTTGGTGGCGGCGGTGGTGAGATGTCGTTCTGCACCTCATCCTCGGGATAGACCGGCTCCGGCGCGAACGGAGGGCTGGGTTTGAAGCGCGGCGGTGGTACCGGCTCGGGAGGGTTACAGGAGAGCACCCCACAAGCAGCGGCGGCAAGGAGCAGGGGCGGGAAGAATTTCAACATGGCATTGGAACGAAGTTGGAATGGGAATTATTCAACGGAGCGCGTCGGATCCATCAGGTGCTTGCACAAGATGACGAGTTTTTTGAGTTTGGAAATGGAATAATGCTTTTGCAGCACGCGGAAGCGGTTTGCACGCATATTTTGGAGCAGTGCGCGATAGACTTCACCCATGATTTTCGCGGGCAGGAGGGCGCGCTGGTCAGCCACGGGAAGGATCGCTGCCGCCTCGCGGAAGAATCCTTCTGCGCGTTCGGCCTGGTATTCCATCAAGGCGATGAAGGCATCATTGTAAACCCGGTCCTTGAGCTCTTGCTCGGTGTAGTGGAATTTCGCCAGGTCTTCCCGGGGTAGATAGATCCGCTTGCCATTGGTCAGGTCCTCGCCGACGTCGCGAAGGATGTTGGTCAACTGCAAGGCCTTCCCGAGCGCGATCGCATAAGCCTCGGAGCCGGGGTCCTTGCAGCCGAAAATCCGGATCGACACCAGCCCTACCGCACAGGCGACTTTCCACACATAGGCTGATAGATCATTCCAGGTGTCAAAGCGCTGCGGCTTCAAGTCCATCCGGCAGCCGTCGATGATGGCGACTAACAATTCGTTGGGAATCATCTGCCGCTCGCGGAGGGCGATGACTTCCTTTTGGAAGCCGTTTGGTCTTTCGAAGCCATGGAGCAGGCCATTTTCCCAGAGATCCAGAGCTCGTGCCCGTCCCGCCGCCGGGATTCCCGGGCTGTCAGCCAAGTCATCCATGGTCCGGCAGAAGGCGTAGAAGACCCGCATATCCTCCCGCCGGTCTTTTGGCAGAATTCTCAGGGCGAAGGCGAGGTTCGAGTTCGCCTGACGGGTGATCTGCGCGGAGATGGACACGAGATCAGTCAATAAGTCCCCAATGCCCGGTGGTGAATGGCCATAACGAAAAGAGGGCCGGCCCGACGAGGTTGAACTCCTTCACCGCGCCCCAGTAGCGGGAGTCGAGCGAGTTTCCGCTGTTGTCACCCAGGGCTGCGTATTCCCTCATGCCGACGCGGTCGGTATCGGAGAGGGTGAAGGTGTCGCTGGTCTTGGAGAGATACTGAGGCAGGCGCTTGCCGTTATGCGCGCCCTCGTTCGGGCTGGCCAAGCTGTAGCCGTGCGAGTTGATCTGATACGGGCCCTCTCCACGTGCGACGCGCTGAATTCCGGGTTCCTGGGCGATTTTTCCGTCGATGAGCACGTTTGGCGGCTGGATGGCCAGGGTGTCGCCGGGCACGCCGCAGAGGCGTTTGATATAGTGGGAGCCCGCGCCTTGCGGACCGCTGCGCTTGAGGATGCCGTCGATGTCGATGGTGTTGAAAACAAATACCTCGCCCCGCTTCGGCTTGCGGAAGTGATAGGAAAACTTATCGACCAAGACCAGGTCACCCGAGTCGATGGTGCCTTCGCAGATGACTGTATCTTTAGGAATCACCCCGCCGTTGCGGACGGCGGCTTGGAGAGTCGCGCCGAGGCCGATTTCCGAGCAGGGATTCATCGGCGCGGGAAGGCGGATTTTGGAGCCGTCCGTCATGCGGATTTCGGAACGACTGAAGAAATGCATGAACTGGGTGTCCCGGATATCGAGACTGCCTTTCGGGCTGACCGCGATTTGCAGATCCTTGTCAGCGACTTCATGGATGTAAGTGCGCCCGCGCAGGACTTTCTCCACGATGCGTTGGGGAAAACCCGGCCAATCCGCTTTTTTGGTGGCGGTGCCGATGATCCCGTTGAGAGTCGGCTGCATGGAGCCGGTGGGGATGCGGAATGGTTGCAGGTAGTAGGCGCGCAGACCGAGCGCGATCACGATGGCGACGAACATGACTTCCACATTTTCCTCAAGCCAGCCAAGCGGCGGCTCCTGGGGCAAAGAATTTTCACAAACCGCACGGAGTTGTTTGGAGGCTTCGTTGACCTTGTTGAGATCTTTGGTCTTGATGGCGTCGAGGAGATCTTTGCGGCGGGACTCGATTTCCTCCACCTGCTCGGGCTTGAGGAGGTCGCGTTTGTAATCCACGAACTTGCGCGCACCCTTGACGAGATGCTGCGCTTCATTTTTCCACTTCGGGGTGAACATGGCCGGAGTCTCACGGGGGAAGGGGCGCTCGGCAAGCATGGAGAATGGCCGCCGGATTTTTCCCAATCCACGGGAAAATCAATTACCGCTTGGATTCCCCCGGGTTTCGCTGTTGGTTGGTGGCGGGACCATGCGTTGCTTTTACTCACAAGATCTTGAACTGGAACTGCCCGCCGGGCACCCATTCCCGATGGCGAAATTCCGGGTCTCCAAGGACATGTTGCTTGACGGCGGCATCCTGCGCCCCGAGGAGATCATCGAAGTCCGTGCGGCGGATGTCCACCTGCTCCAGAGGGTCCACGAACTGGATTACATTCAAAAAATCGAGTCCGGGCAACTCGGGCGCAAGGAGCAGCTCCTGCTCGGGCTGCCGGTGACCCCCAAGCTCTATCAGCGCAGTATCACCGAGGTGGAGGCCACCCGCCTTGCCTGCCATGCGGCGCTGGCGGAAGGCGTGGGCGTCTGTCTGGCAGGTGGCACCCATCATGCGTTCCGCGAGCATGGCGAGGGTTATTGTGTTTTCAATGACGTCGCTATCGCCATCCGCGACTTGCAGGACAAGCAGCCCAACATCAAGATCATGGTGGTGGATACGGATGCCCATCAAGGAAACGGCACCGCTGCCTTGTTAGGCAACGATTCGCGCGTGTTCACCTACTCCATCCACGTCGGCCGGAACTATCCAACGAAAAAAGTGATGGGCAGTCTGGACATCGAGACGGTCCGCTACGTCGAGGGCGAGATGTATTTGAAACAACTCTTCGTCAGCCTGGCCGGTGCGCTGGACAGCTTCGCGCCGGATTTGGTGATTTGGATTTCGGGTGCGGATAACCACCGGAACGATCGCTTCGGGCAGATGCACTTGTCGCTCAAGGATATTCAGCGGCGCGATGAGATCCTGCTCGGTGCCTTTATCAAAAACCGCATCCCCGTCGCGGTCCTCTACGGCGGGGGCTACAACCGGCAGCCGGAATTCACTGCCAAGCTCCACCGTAACACCATCGCCACGGCCAAGAAGCTCGCCTCGGAGTTCCGCGGGCTTTAGGCTTCCGTAAAGAGTGAATCATCGGTGGCGGACAGAGGCCGTGAACAAGCTTCGTGCGGCAATCTATCAGCCGGTATCACACACGCCCCTACGTGATCGCGTAGGTTTTTTCAGGAATCGTTGAGTGGCCGCGTATGGTTTCCGGCAGGATGATGGAGCAAATGTCTGGCCATGGCCGTTTTTGGGGCCAAGTGGCCGGATATGGGCCTTCAATCTTGTTTGATCGGATACCAGGATCTGGCAATCTCTAACTGCTTCGTAAGCACCGTCGTTTGGCGGAACTCAAGCTTCTAACATCCCATGCGCGAGTCTGAATTCAGAATGGCCGCAGCTTGCAAATCCGTTCGGGTTCCCAGGCTGGAAGAAGAAGCACGCAAAACCGTCATCGAAGCCAGCCAACTTGAGGAGGTCCGGGCTGCCGCCCGGGCAAGAGCGCGGGAGGAAGAAAAAGCGGAAGCTGCCGCAGCCTTCATTCTTTCCCAAAGCCGGGCCGCGGCGAGGGCTGAGGAAGAGGCACGCATCGAGAGCGCCGGGGCGGATCAATGGTTCTATATCCAAGAGGTCGAACAGATCGGCCCGGTATCTCTATCAGATATGAGAAGCAAGGTGGCCGATCTTTCCTTGAGTCCTCCTGTTAGGCTGGTTTGGACCGAGGGCATGGACGAGTGGAAGCCTGCCTATGAGGTGAGGAAACTCTGTGAAGCCATCAGTAGTGATGCCACCGTCCATCTGCCAGGTTCCGTTTCATCCGCCTCCGGGATTTCCATGGCTCCGGTCAAATCCCGCGTCGCCGCACAGCTCGAGGCACGAGCCAAGGCCGATACTGAAGCGGCACTCCAGTTGGCCGAGCGTGCGAAGCTCAAAGCCGCCGAGGCGGCAAAGCTTCAAGTTGCCAAACCACAACAAGCTGCCGAACAGGCGAAACGAATCGTGGCTGAGCAAGCAAGGGCACAGGCACAGGCCGAGGCGAAGCTCAAAGCCGCCGAGCAGGCGCTCGCCATCGCTGAGGCAAAAGCCGCCGAGCAGGCGGAACTCCGGACCATGGCTGAAGCCAAAGCTGCCGCTGACTTGGAGATTGCCAATGCAGCCAGGCTCCGGGCAATCGCCGAAGAACATGCAAGAGTCCAAGCACAAGCCAACGTGAAACTCAAAGCAGCAGAGAAAGCTCTCGCTGATTCCGAGGCCAAGGCCGCCGAAGAGGCAAGGCTTCGTGCCGCGGCAGAGGCCAAGGCTGCCGAAGAGGTGGAGCGGGCAGCCAGCGCCAAAGCGCAAGCGATTACGGAAGAATTCAACAAGGCTCAGGCACAAGTCAATGCGCGCCTCCAAGCCGCCGAGCAGGCGCTGGCCGAGGCTGAGGCCAAGGCGGCGGAGCAGTCCGCACTCAGAGCCGCCGCTGAAGCGAAGGCGAAGACCGAGCTGGAACTCACTGCGCGCGCCCGGGTGCAGTTGATCTCGGATGAATTTGCAAGAAATCAGGCGGAGGCGGAGGCCAAACTCCAAGTCGCCGAGCAGGCACTCGCGGATGCGGAAGCCAAGGCGCGCATCCAGGAAAATCTCCGAGCCGCCGCCGAGGCCAAAGCCGCACAGGACTTGGAAAATGCTGCAAATGCCAAAGCCCAAGCCATTTCCGAGCAACTCGCGATGACCCGCGCACGCGGTGATGCCAAGCTCAAGGCGGCTGAACAGGCACTCGCCGATGCCGAGGCAAGGGTCGAGCAACAAGTCCAACTGCGCGCCGCTGCCGAGGCCAAGGCAAAGGCGGAATTGGAGACCGCCGCCGCCGCGAAAGCGCAGTCCATGGCCGACGAACTCGCAAAAAACCAAGCACAGGCCGCTGCCAAACTCAAGGCCGCCGAGCAGGCACTCGCCGCCGCTGAGGCCAAGGCCAAAGCGGCGACCGCCAAGGCCGCCATGGCCGCGGAACTGGAGGCCACCCATCGGAAACGCGCCGAATCCGCGGAACAAGACGCCCGGAAATCCCAAAGAAAATCATCCAAGCCAGCCTGGTTCTACACTTGTGAAGGAGAGCGCCTCGGCCCCATACCCTTCGAAGAACTCAGGTCCATGGCCTCCTCATCAGCTCTCGATCCACGCCTCGACCTCGTCTGGAAAAGGGGCATGGAAACCTGGATCGCGGCTGGTCTTGTCGACGGCTTGTTTGAAAAACTACCCGCCAAGTCAGCGACTTCCCGGCCCACCCCACCCC
>CALMKO010000163.1 GCA_937867415.1 uncultured Verrucomicrobiota bacterium
GCGGTTCCCGCTTTGTTCATGCGCTCGGGCGCTCACAGAGACGCCCCTACAAGCGGTCCATGCGCGGCGTGGTGCTTGCTGATCAGCGTCAGCTTCCGATGAGAATCTCCGCGATCTCCCGGACCCGCTCTGCCTCGACAAAGGCCCCTGCGGTGAGCGCAATCTTTTCGCCCGCCGGAAAATCTGCTAGATCGAGCTCGGTGGGATCGGCGATGACCGTGGCGGTCTTGCCGCGCAGAAGGGCGGTTTCCACAAGCGCTTCACACGAAGATTCACCTTTGTCACCCATCACAATCACCCGCTCGCAGTCGCTTAGGATTTTTTCCAAGGCTTGTTCGCGGGCCTGCATCGCGGCCGAAAGGGTGTTCAGGAAGGTCACCCGAGAATCCCGCCAACGATACCTCAACTGCTGCACCAACCATGCCACCCGGCGCGGTGAAAGCCGCGTCTGACAAACCACCCCAAACGCGGGGGCAAAGCGCAATCTCGCCGTGTCCGTGGTGTCCTGCAAGATCGGCGTCGCGACGCTCCCCCCGCAAATCGCCAGGGTTTCCGGCTCTTCATGACTCCCGACCACCAAGCCCTGCGCGCCCTCCATCCGCAACAATCCCAGCGCCACCTGCGCCCGCCTGACCTGCGGCGACGTGAAGTCTTCCAGCTTGATCCCCGACTCCTCCCACTCGCGACGCTGCTTGGGCGAGATCCCTACGTAAGGAATCCCGATCACCCGATACCGAAATAGATCCGCCCTATCCACTTCCTCAACGATCCCCATGGCTGCCAACTTCCGGCTGACCTGGGAGTCCGGCATCAAGCGCCCAGCGATCCCCACCTGCTGCGTTTTGGAAAGCGAAATCAGCCGCGCCAGACTCTGCCGTGCCTCATCATCCATGCCCAACACCGCCGCGATCCGCACCTCACGCTGCGTCTTCCCCACAGGCATGAATCGCTTCTGTCGCAGGTCTTCAATAGCTTTGTCAGACAAAGTATCTGGGCGCGGAGTGGGGTAAAATCGTTGCATGGCGATTCGCTTTGTATCACAAAGTGAACTTCCGACAAGCGGAATTATTTTTGCAATCCGAGAATTTGTTCGAGCACGCCCAGATAGGCGACGAAGGCGACTCTTCCAGCGGGTGTGAGGAGATAGAGTGTTTGGGGTCTGCCGCCGCCTGTCGATTTCTCAGCGGTGATGAACTCGGCTTTTTCAAGGGTCCGGAGGTGGGTGATGAGGTTTCCGTCCGACATATCCAACTGCTCCTTGAGGTCCTGAAATGGCCACGGCTCGACCCTGGAGGCAAGGAGCGTCATGATCGACAGGCGCCCCTTCTCGTGAATTCTGCGGTCGAGTTGTGAAAAATCGATCATCCTGCCAATTCCTCGCGTCGCGCGGTGGTGACGATTAAGCCGCCGTAGATCAAGTGAAAGCCGCCGAACGCGATGGCCATCAGGCGTGAGCCATTGAGATCCTTCAACCAAATTTCCAGATGATCCACGACCGAGGTGATACCCGCGAGGCTTGCCACGCCGAAGATCACGAAAGCCCAACCCAGCCAGACCATGGACTTCGGGGCGAATTCGCGGATCGCCAACAGGGCGAGGCCATAATGAAGGATCCACATGCAGGCTGCGGCCCGGTCCTGATCCACCCGGACGAAGATCAAGCCCAGAAAGCCCCCGGCGATGAGCGAGGGCATGACGCCGCGCAGCGCCACCCGCAGGCCTTGGCTCCAGAACGGGCGCTTGTGGACCTGCTTGATCCGGAAAATCTGGAACACATTGAACGCCAACACCAACACCAAGCCGACTAACCACCAAACCGCCCAGGCCCAGACGTGTTTTCCCTCGGATAACCACGCCGCCGCCAGGGCCGCCGCGCCACCGATGAGGGCCGTTTCGCCCGACAGGGCCCGGAAGATCGTCGCCCGCTCCATCACCGCGCGGATCACCCGCAATTGTTCCGCTGCCTCTTCCTGGGTGGTCATGCCCTGCTTTGTCATACAAAGCTGACCAAGGCAAGCGATTCCGATCATTTTGTGGCGTCAGGTGCACGACTGGGGCCTGGGCCGCGGTGTCAGCAGAAATCCGATCAAGAACGGGAGCCAGATGATCATCCGTTGCCACCAAGTGTAGGTCCACCCGAGCCCGAGTTGATGCATGCTGTAATGCACCAGAAAGAAGAAGATTCCCGTCGCCGCCGGGGCGATGATGCCCGCGTTTTTCGACTTCACAGCGAAGGGCAGGATCGATCACTCAGAGCCACCTCCGCCGCCGCGAGGTCCGCGGGCAGATCCACATCCGCCAAAGCAGGAAGGACCGCCACGGCAAGTCCCTGCCGCTCCGCCACGGCGAGTGACTGGGCAAAGACCTGCGAGGTCCCCCAATCGATTCCTTCAAACACTTGCGAGTTCGGTTCTGATAGACCGATCAGGTAATACCCCCCGTCATGGGCTGGGCCGAGGACGATGGGGAAATCATGCAGCAGGCGGAATGAATCTGTTAGTATATCTCGATTCAGTTCCGGGCAATCCGTCCCGATGATGACGACCCGCCTCGCGCCCTCGGCGAAGGCGGCTTGCGCGGCGCGGTCGAGGCGTTCACCCAGGAGGCCTTCCCCCTGCTCCTTGAAATGATGATTTCCCAACCACGCGATTCCATCATCGGCGGAGCCGCCGTCCAGCAGGATCACCAGCCGGACATGCGCGCCATTGCAAAACTCAAGCGCCCGCGTGACGGTGTGGCGGGCAAGGCGCTCATGAAATCGCGCCGCCCCTTCCGCTCCCAGGGCGGGGATGAGGCGCGTTTTGTTCCGCCCCGGATGAGGAAGACGGGTGAAGATGATGAGCTGGTCAGGTGAAGAACTCACGGTTGATTGAGCGCCCAGCTATAGTCGGTGTATTTGATCGTTAGACCACCATTTTCCAGCACGGCGCGGTCGCTTGCGCTGATGTAGTTCGCCATGAATTTTTCGACCGTGCCGGACTTGCTGGCGAAGTCGGATTTATACCACTCGAAAATCGGAGAAAGGTAGAGGATCTTGTTTTTGGCATCGATGCGGTTCTTGGTGCTGTCTTTGAGAAATCCGCGCGTCTGTTCGTCGAGTTGTTGGTTGAGCGTGGATGCTTGGAAAGCATCCGCTCGCAAGGCAGGGCAGCCGACCGAGGCGCAGTTGATGGCAAAGTGGACCCGTGGATCGCCGAACTTCGGACGGAGGACATCATTCTCCAGGTAATCCAGACTTCTGCTTTTTCCCAGAAGACGGACGATCGGTTGTTTCCACGGGCCACCTGAGGAAGTTGCGATGTCCTTGATGCTTTTCACCGGGTAGTGATCAATGACCAGCTGGAGAGTGGCGGCATTGTATAGATTGATGAGCATGGCCACCTGCTGTTCTTTGGTGAATCGGTTGAACTCCGGTTCCGTGACGACGGCGAGCGTGTCCAGATAGGATGCGAGGGCAACACGATCACTTTTCAAGCCGGTGTAGTTGACCCCGGCTGATTTGACATACCTGGCAAGCATGGTATCCAGAGCCGCGTGCGAGTGATCAAGGGCTCGGGCCGACGCCAAGGCCGTGACCAAAGTGAGAAGCGCGGTGAGGATGATTTTCATGATGTTAGGAGACGTGTTGTTTTTCAAGCGTGCCGGTGCAGCTGCTTCCTGCACCGGCGGTGCAGCCGAAGCAGTGGTTGGCGGTGAGGATCGGCTGGGCAGCCATGGATTCCGGGGTGACATCCCAGAGGTATAGCGGCTTGCCTGCGCTGCGTTGTTGCATGTGGAGCATCTGGTTGAAGTCGCAGTCGAAGACCTCGCCTCCGTAGCCGATGTTGAGGGTGCTGCGGCACATCAGCCCAGCGACCGTGGCGGGATTGAAACGATTTGCCAACAGCTCCATGTAGAAGTCCCAGAGCCCTCGTTCACGAAGATCCGTGGCGAAGCGGGCGATGGGAAGGTTGGTGATGGCGAAGAGGCGGGTGAAGGTGATGCCGTAGCGGGCGAGGAGTTCCACTTTATAGTCCGCCTCCAGCTCCGCTTGATCGGGCGGGAGCTTAGCGCCGATGGGATTGTAAACGAGCGTGAGCGGAAGAGTGCGGCCGTAGCCGACGGCGTTGAGTTTTTTAAGGGCGCTGATGCTTTTTTGGAAGACTCCGTTGCCGCGTTGGGAGTCCACGTTGTCTTCGAGATAACATGGCAGTGAAGCGACGATTTCCACCTGGTGCCTGGCGAGGTATTCGGGAAGGTAGGCGTGGGTCCTGGTCTCGATGATGGTGAGATTGTTGCGGTCAATCACGTGCGAACCGACCGAGCGCGCGGTCTCGACGAAGTAGCGGAAGAACTCGCTGATTTCAGGAGCGCCCCCGGTGATGTCCACGGTTTTCGGGCGGTGTGCGAGGATCCATGCGCCAACCTTGTGGGCGACCTCTTCCGTCATCATCTCGGTGCGGGTGGGTCCGGCATCGACATGACAGTGCGTGCAAGTTTGATTGCACTTGCGACCGACGTTGATTTGGAGGGTCTCGAAGCGGCCACGGGCAAGCGGCACACCGTGAGTGTCAAGTTTGGTTTGGAAGGCATTCATGAGTCGCTTCGTGAGTAACAGGGCGCAAGCAGCTTCATGTAAACCAATCCGCCACGCAATGCTCCAACGATCAGAGCGACGATGTAAACCGTCAACCACCCGCTGCCATGGGTGGTGAATGGAATGTTCCCCCAACCGCTGGGAATCGAGAAAACCGGAGGTCGCTCGTGAAACAGGAAACCTTGCAAAACGCGGGCCTTTGGACATCACCGCTTGATTGCGCTCGAAGCCGGACCTTGTTTGCCCTTCCACGCCTGGATGGTGACGGAGCGAAACTCAATGCCCTCGACACTCGGCCTGGGTGCGTCGGCGCGTTTCAGAACCCCGCTTCCGTAGAACCCGGCATCGGCGAAGGCTTTGAGAATTCCTTCCCCGGTCTGAGCTCCGCGGATGCAGCCACTCCACAGATCGGCATCGTTTTGCAGCTGGAGAGGGCTCGCCACAGCCGTAGTCTTTCTCGATGACTTCACTGGGGATGACCGTGAGGAACTGCGGATCTTAGTCCAAAGAGTAGCAAAGAGCCGCTTGAGGAGCGGCGGGCTAGCGGTCGCAAGTGGCGGATTCGGCGGAGCTCATACAACGAGGGATCAGGATCAAGATTTCAAATCCTGGGAGTGAGCTTGGGAGGAAATATTCTAGAAATTTCCGGGGCTGCCCCGAGCAATTGCGAATCTTGGCGAATTCCCGGTTTTTTGCCTTTGCGGGGCAGGTGGAGCGCCTTATGCTGCCGCCGCCGGAAATTGCTGCCAGTTTCGGTCAATTACCAAGTTCGCCGTCCCATGCTCGCTCTCATCGTTTTTCTTCCCATTTTCGCCTTTATCGCGGTTTTACTGGGTGCGCCCGCGAGGGTGAGCGCCATCGGAGCTGCGGCTGTGAATTTGGTGTTGGGGGCCTTGGCTGCATTTTCGTGGGAAAAGGCTTACTGGACGTTCTCGATCCCGGTTCTGGATAAACCCGCGCTGCACCTCTCGCTCGGCCTCACGGACGGGATGAGCGCGATCATGGTCTTGCTTTCGGTGATCGTGACGCTGGCCGCCGTGCTCTCGGGCAAGGCTCCTGAGGGAAAAGAAAAGCTCTACTACGGCTCGTCCCTCCTCATTTCCGCCGGGGCGCTTGGGGCCTTCGTCGCCACGGACCTGTTTTTCTTCTTCGCCTTCCACGAGTTGGCACTCATCCCGACCTTCCTGATGATCGGGATGCTCGGCCGTGGCGATCGCCGCCAAGCCGCTTGGAAAATCACGATTTACCTGGGTCTCGGGTCGATGGTGCTGCTCGCAGGCCTCGTTTGGCTGAGCAATGCGACCGGCACCTTCAACATCCAGGCGATGATTGCAAACAAGGCGCTCATCCCAGCGTCCTCCCAGGCAGGCATCGCCGCGTTTCTCATCGTCGGCTTCGGCACCCTGGTTTCGTTATTCCCATTCCACTCGTGGGCGGCTCCGGCCTATGCCAGCGCTCCCGCACCCGTCGCCATGCTGCACGCGGGGGTTTTGAAAAAATTCGGGCTCTATGGCCTGCTTCGCCTTGCGGTGCCGCTGGTGCCGGAAGGATTGCAGTTCTGGCTCACTCCGCTGCTGGTGCTCCTCCTTGGCAACATCCTGTGGGTCGGCTGGGTGACCATTTCCCAAAAACGACTCGACCTGATGCTCGGCAATTCCTCCGTGATGCACATGGGCTACATTTTCCTCGCCATCGCTGCTTTGATCGCTTTCCCGGAAAACCCTCTCGCGCGCTCTGCCGCGATCATTCTGATGTTTGCCCACGGGATTTCGATCGCCCTGCTGTTCGGACTCGCGGACCGCATCGAGCGTAACACGGGCTCGCTCGACCTCCAGGAACTCGGCGGCCTGGCCAAATCCGCTCCAGGCCTCGCCTTCCTGTTTGGCATTGCCGCCATGGCTTCCATCGGGCTGCCCGGTCTTGCCAACTTCTCGGGTGAGGTGCTGGTCTTCCTTGCCGCGTTCCAGTCCTACAACGGCACTTCCGGCCTTGGCCCGGTGCAAATCGCCTGCATTCTCTCCATCTGGGGCGTCGTTATCTCCGCCGTTTACATGCTGCGCGCTTACCGGAATATCTTCCAAGGCCCTGCGGTGAAATCCACCGAGGCCGCCGCAGACATCACCTTGGCGGACCGGATTCCCGCGACTCTGCTGGTCATCGCGCTTTTCGCCGTCGGCCTCTATCCGAACCTTCTGCTCAATCTGCTAAAGTAAGTCCGACAGGACCTGATACGACCTATTCAATCTCTTCCCATGCCCGCCTACTACCTCGAAGCACTCACCGTCGCCCTAGGCATCTCACTTCTCATGGCCGAGGCCTTTTGCTCGTGCAAAAGCAAGGCATGGGTGGGCATCTCGGCGGTTGTCGGCTTGCTCGCCATCCTCGGTCTGTCATTCATCGCCATCGGCCCCGAGGCCAAACCAGACGCCGCATGGGCCAAGTGGCCGCTCTGGAACTTCTATCATTTCGATGGCCTCGCAAAATTCTACAAGGCCTTCGCCATCCTCGCCACCATTCTGGTGCTGCTGCTTGCTATCGACTACCGCAAAATCCTCTCCCGCTTCACTGAGTCGCCCGATTCCGAGGCGGGCACCGGCGAGTTCTACGCCCTCCCCGTGCTCGCTTGCTCCGGCATGATGTGGCTCGCTTCCGCCAAGGATCTGGCAGGTGCCTTTGTGGCGCTTGAGCTCGTCACCGTCACCTTTTACATCCTCGTCACCTACATGCGGCGCAATGTCGGATCTCTGGAAGCGGGTGTGAAATACCTCATCCTCGGCGCCCTCAGCACGGGCTTCCTCGTTTATGGAATCGCCTGGGTTTACGGCACCACCGGCACCATGCAATTCGCGGAAATCGGCAATCGACTCCCACAACTCACCCAGACCACACCCCTCTTGTTCGGGGTCGCCCTGATCATGGTCGGCCTCGGATTCAAAATCGGTGCCGTTCCGATGCAGATCTGGATCCCCGACGTCTATCAAGGTGCTCCCACGCCCATCACCGCGTTTCTCTCAGTGGGTTCCAAGGCTGCGGGCTTCATTCTCACCCTTCGTTTCCTCGAACCCCTGCTCGCCAGCGACACCACCCGCGGGCCGGTCATCGCCCTGCTTCTCATCCTCGCCTGCGCAACGCTGCTCTTCGGAAACCTGGCTGCCATTCCTCAGACGAATTTCAAACGCCTGCTCGCCTACTCATCCATCGCCCACGCCGGATTCCTCATCCTCGCGCTGGCCGCCTGGTCACCCGAGACCGCCACCTCGGAAGGCTCCGCAAAAGTCGTCTCCTTCTACCTTGCCACCTACCTCCTCATGACCATGGGGGTCTTCTTCATCCTCGCCCAAATCCGCATCCAGCGCGACGGGGAAAGCATCACCGATTTCAACGGCCTCGGAACAACCAACCCGAAACTCGCCCTCGCCCTCACCGTCCTGCTGGCCGCCCTCGCCGGTGTTCCGCTCACGGCCGGCTTCATCGGCAAGTTCCTCGTCTTCTCCCTCGCGGTCGAAGCCAAGCTCTGGTGGGGCGTCGGCATCGCCTTCATCGCCGCTGCCGCCGGATTCTACTACTACTTCAATGTCGTCCGCGCGATGTGGTGGTCCGCCCCTGCCAAGGACGCCAGCGCCATCGTCCTTCCATCCATCAGTAAAATCTGCATCGCCACACTGACGGTGGCCGTGGTCGTCATCGGCTTCTGGCCACAGCCGATCTGGGCCCTGCTCAAGTGATTCAACGGCCTGCCAGCGTTGCAATGGCTGCCTTGATCACCGGATCTTCCCAGACATCGATCACCCTGCGCTGCTCCGGGTCCAGCGTGTCGAGCTGACAACGTTTCAGAAAATTCGCGCGGTTCGCATCATCAATCACCACCGCCACATCCGGCGTGATCCCCTTACGGTGCGGCGTGTTTCCTGAAGGCGTGTGATAGGTCGCTACCGTCAGACGCAAGGCCGTCCCTCCCCCCATCGAAATGATGTTTTGCACCGAGCCCTTGCCGTAACTCAACTCACCCACCACACTCGCACGCTTCAAATCCTGAAGCGCCCCCGCCGTCAACTCGGAGGCGGACGCCGACATGCGGTTGATCAGTACAGCCAGCGGATAGTCGCGCTTCCGGCGTTGCCGCTCCGGGGTCTTCAGCGCTTCCACCTCACCCCCTCGTCCACGAGTCTCGACCACGGAGGTGCCGGGTGGCAAAAACAAGCCCAGTATCTTCACCGTCTCGTCCAAGTCACCTCCACCATTCTCGCGGAGATCGAAGATCAACGACTTCATCCCACGATCTTCAAGCTCATCCAGCGCCGCCTCCACTTCGCGGGCACAGCGGCTCCCAAACGTCGCCAGACGCAAATAACCCACACCCCCCGCTTGATCCCATATCCTCGCTTCCACCACCGACCGGTCTTCCACCATCCGATGCGTTAGAGAAACTTCAAGCGGCTTCGGTGCGGCGGGCGACTTCAATACCAAACGACTCGTTTCACCCGCCCTTAGGCGCAGCGAATCAAGCAACTCGGAAAAAACCGCTCCTTCCGTTTTCCGACCATCAATTTCTAACAAAGACGAGCCGGGCAGGATCCCCAGCACCGCCGCCGGCCCCATCGGAGAAACCGCCGCCACAAAAACCCCATCATCCCGCAAGCCCAAGCTCATCCCCAGTGACGCCAACTCGGGACTCAAATCCCGCTGCGCATCCAGCTGCCTCGCCATTTCCGGATGGATAAAGGAAGAATGAGGATCCAAGCTTGCCAGCATCCCCTCCAAGGCATGATTCACCAAACGCTCATACGCGAGCCGATCCACATCAGGGTGCCTTTTGCGCACCGTTTCCAACACTTCCACAAACCGCTCAATCGCCGGATAGGCCGCCTCATCCGCGTCCGGCGGCACAGGCACCTCCGCCAGCAATGACACACCGAGCGCCAAATAAATACCGATGGGTCTGATCATTGGGTAAGGTAACGCTAAAATCTAACCGAAGGCCTTCAGAAAGCCCACCTCGATGGCCAACGGCTCGAACGCATTGGTCTCCAAGGTCCGCCGCAGCGAGTCGAGCGATTCCATCCGCTTGAGCAAGCGCGCCTCCGTCTCCCCCTCCGCAATGCTGCGCAAGGCAGGCGCGGATTCCGGGAAATCCAAGCCACCGCCATTCACCTTCATCCGCAGAAGGTCCGCCATCCAGGCCATCAACACATCGAAAAGCCGGTTCCTCCCATCTAAATACTCCGCCTCTGCCGCTGCCTTGTGGAAATCCTCACGCTCCTTCAGCCACTTGCCATCCGTCGTATCCCGGTAGGCCGCGACCTCTTCCTTTTCCGCCGCCTTCGCCGCCGCATCCGCCGCTTCCCGGAACTCGACCAAAAAGCCCGTGAACGCGGACTTCAAATGCAGCGCAGCCATCGGCGTGCCGAAGCCCCGGGCCGCCGCCGCATTCAGCGCGCTTACCAACTCCGCACCACCTTCTTCCAACAAAGCCCGCCCTCCTAACAAAGGAAGACGCACACAACGCGACAAAATCGTCGGCAACAATCGCTGCGGATTCGCCGTAAGAAGCAGCAACAAGGTATTCTGCGGCGGCTCCTCCAAGGTCTTCAAAAACGCATTCGCCGCCTGGTCATTCATCCGGTCCACCTCCGTGATCACCCCCACCTTACAGGAACCACCAGGCGCGGCCAAGTGCAACGTCTGCTCCAGATCGCGGATTTCATCCACCCCGATCCGCCGCGACTTCATCCGCGGCCGAATCACACGGATCCAGCCGCTTTCCAGCTCATCCAGCGGCGGCGTCTCCACCACGATCGGCTCTCCAAACAAATCGAACCCACCGCCCTTCGCCGCACCGCTCACCAACTGGATCATCCTCGCCGCAAGCTGCTCCTTGCCGCTGCCATGCGCCCCGCTGATCAAGAATGCATGCGCCAAGCGCCCCCGATCATGCGCCGATGAAATCAATTCAAATGCCTTGTCTGCCAAATACGCCATCTGCCGCCATCGTCTCCCGAACCCCTCCCGAGGCAATCCGAAAACAAGCACACCCGTGAAATTTTACCAAATATTCCCTCCCTCCCCGCTCTTGATTTACAAGCCCCACATCCGCGTTTGAAGAAACTGGAACCATTGCCCTCGCGCTTCGCCCCGCTGGAAAATCAGCCTCCCCAAGAAGCGGCGAGCTCCTGAATCGCCGAAGCGCATGGGTAGTCGATGAACGGCAAGCGGGGCCCAAGCTCCTTGCGTAGGTATTTGCTCCGGCGGGTTCATCATGAAGACCCACAAGCGGAGGCGTCTCCGCTACACTCAAGAACAAAAAAACCTTGGTCGAGGCCTATCAGACCAGCGGATTGAGTGCTCCGCGTTTCGCCGCGCTTCACGGCTTGAACGATCAGACTCTGATCTCCTGGATCAAAAAGGGCAAAGAACCGGCGGCCGCCAAGCACTCACCATCACCCAATCCCGCATGGTTTTCGTTGGTGTTTGCCGAAGTCGATCAAAGATTTTGCACGCTTTTTGCTACTACGAATCTAGTCATGACGAAGAGTGAGAAACAACGGTTGCTAGATGAAATCGCCAAGCGCGATGAGATCATCGCGCGGCAAGCCGCAGAAATACTCATTCTTCGTCAGAACCTCGATGCTTTGAGCCGTCGGATTTTCGGTGTTTCCAGCGAACGTATCGATCCAGGGCAAGGGCTTTTTGAGGCGCCGCCGCCACAAGCCCGCCTCCCGTAGCAGCGCCCGCCTCTCTCATCGAAGCCCCCAAGAATCCTAAGAAAGTCAATAAGACCCGCGCCCCACGCATCCCCGAGACATGGGAAACCGGCAAAACCTACCTCACCCCCAGCTCATAGAAATTAAACCGAAATCACAAAACCAAACACCTTCAGAAAAAGTCATCACCCACTTTTACAGAAAAAATTCTTCCAGACTGTTAGTTCAAGCCGCGTTCATCGACAATCCCAGTTGCGGCCCGTATTCCCGGAATCTGGAATCGGAGCAATCGCGCCATCACAATCACCCTCCCATTCTCACGTCACTCCCTTTGTCACCGTGCGGGACCCCAGAAACACCCGTAAAGTTTACCAGATATCCCCTCCCCCCGCTCTTGACATTGCAATCTTTGCATCAATTTGCTAGGAAGATGCCGTCGGCAACGTTTAACCTCCCATGTCCACTAAACTCACCCGACGCAAATTCCTCAGCACTGCCGCCCTCGCCATCGGCATGCCCACCATCATCCCGGCATCCGCCCTCGGAAAAAATGGCACCGTCGCCCCCAGCAACCGGATCGTCATGGGCGGCATCGGCATCGGCCCGCGCGGCCGCCTCGTCCTTTCCTGTTTTCTAAAACAACCCGACGTCCAATTCGTCGCCATTGCCGATGTCCAGGAAGCCCGCCGCGAAATCGTCCGCCGCATCACCAATAAACACTACGGAAACGAAGACTGCTACAAATGCCGCGACATGGCCGAAATCCTCGGTAGGGATGACATCGACGCCGTGCAAATCACCACCGGTGACCGTTGGCACGCGCTGGCCACCATCCTCGCCTCCCGCGCCGGCAAGGACGTCTATGCGGAAAAGCCATGCAGCATGACCATCCATGAGACCCAGGAACTCGCCGATGCCGTCGCCACTCACAAGCGCGTCTTCCAAGCCGGCACCCAACGGCGGAATGTGGACCATTTCCGCTTCGCCGCCGACTTGGCACGCAGCGGACGCTTGGGAAAGATCCACACCGTTCACGCCTCCATCCTCAAGCTCGTCCCTGACCTCGCAGCCCTTCCCGGTGAGCCCGAGCCGGCCCCCGCGCTTATCGATTGGGACCGCTGGGTAGGCCCCGCACCCCTCCGCCCTTATAACAAACGCTACGTGGAAGGCCAATGGCGCGGCCACTACGCCTTCCACGGCGGCGCTGGCCTCCCCGAGTGGGGCGTCCACACCATCGACCTTTGCCAATGGGCCGCTGGCACCGATGGCACCAGCCCCGTGGAATTCCAAATCCAAGGCGATCAAATCCACGGCCGCTACGCAAACGGCGTGAAACTCGTCCTCCGCCTCTCGGGCTTCAAAGGCGAAGGCGACTGGGTCGCCCCCGGAACCTGCCCTGTCCGCTTCGAAGGCGAGGAAGGCTGGGTCGAGACTGCGGACTTCGGAAAAATCGCCACCAGCAAACCCTCACTCCTCGCAGGGCAGCCCACCACCGAAATGTCAGGCACCGACCCCATCAAGCATGTCCGCGAGTTTATTGACGCGATCAAGTCCCGCAGCTCCACCGCCGCCAACGCGGAAGTCACCCGCCACGGGCACATCGCCTGCCATGCCGCCGCCATCGGCTGGCAACTTGCCAGAACGGTAAACTTCGACCCCGCTAACGGAAAATTCATCAACGACGACGAAGCCAACCGCATGTGCAGCAGCCCTCGCCGTGCGCCCTACACCCTCTGATCCAACCCAGCCGCACCGCAGATCCCACCGACCCGCTTCATTCAAATAAAATACGCACAGTCTAAAAGACTCCCTGCGGTGCGAGTTTTAAAAATTCTGTAATGATCCCAATCATCTCAACCACCACTCACCCGATGATTACCAAAATCGACCACCTCGGCATCGCCGTTAGATCTCTCGAAGAATCCATCCCTTATTACGAAAACGTCCTTGGGCTCGTCTGCGAGGGACGCGAGGAAGTCGAATCCCAAAAAGTCCGCACCGCCTTTTTTGCCGCCGGAGATGTCCACCTCGAACTTCTCGAACCCACCTCCGAGGACAGCCCCATCGCCAAGTTTCTTGAAAAAAATCCCTCCGGCGGCATCCACCACATCGCCTTCGCCACCACCGACATCACCGGCCAGCTCGCCCAGGCGAAAGCCCAGGGTGCACGACTCATCCACGAAGTCCCCTTTGAAGGCGCCGCCGATAAACTCGTCGCCTTCCTCCACCCCAAGTCCACCTTCGGAGTTCTCACCGAGTTCTGCCAACCTGCTCACTAACCTTCGCTCCTAACCGAACACACCACCATGGCCATCGACCCAGCCCTCATGCAAGACCTCGCGAACCGCCGCGAGGAAGCCCTCATCGGAGGCGGCATCGACCGAATCGAAAAACGCCACAAAAAAGGCCTTCTTTCCGCTCGCGAGCGCCTCGCCGCCTTCTACGACAGCGGCCATTTCATCGAGTTCGGGATGCACGCCCACCATTCTTGCAACGACTTCGGCCTCGAAAACCGCAAAATGCCCGGTGACGGCGTCGTCTGTGCGACCGGCTATGTCGATGGCCGCCCCGTCGCCGCCTACGCCCAGGACTTCACCATCGGCGGCGGTGCCGTAGGTGCCATCCATGCGAAGAAAATCTGCGACCTTCTCGACTTCGCCATCAAGGCGGGAATCCCCGTCGTCGGCATCAACGACTCCGGCGGAGCCCGCATCCAGGAAGGCATCGAGGCGCTTTCCGGCTACGGCCAGATCTTCTTCCGAAACGTGCTCGCCTCCGGCTGCATCCCCCAAATCTCCATCATCGCCGGACCCTGCGCCGGCGGGGCCGCCTACTCACCCGCGCTCACGGACTTCCTCATCATGACGAGGGAAAACTCCAACATGTTCATCTGCGGGCCAGACGTCATCCGCGCCGCCACCGGCCAGACCGCCTCGCTCGACCAATTCGCCTCCGCAGAGGCCCATGCCAAAGTCTCGGGCAACATCCACCTCATCGCCGAGGATGATGAACACGCCATCCAGCTCGCCATCCGCCTGCTCGACTATCTGCCATCTAACAATCTTGGCGATTCTCCCCACTCGATGAACAACGACATCCCGCTCATCGAGGATGAGGGCATGAACGAGATCATCCCCGGAGACCCCAAGGCACCGCTCGACATGCAAGCGGTCATCTCCCGACTCGTGGACCCCGACTCCTGGTTCGAGCTCCAGCCCGACTTCGCCCCGAACATGCTCACCGGCTTTGCCCGCATCGAGGGCCTCGTCATCGGCATCGTTGCCAACCAACCCATGGCCAAGGCCGGCTGCATCGACATCGACTCCTCGGACAAGGCCGCCCGCTTCATCCGGGTTTGCAACATCTACTCCATTCCCATCCTCTCGCTGGTCGATGTCCCCGGCTTCATGCCCGGCCTCGCCCAGGAACGCGGCGGCATCATCCGCCACGGTGCCAAGATGCTCTTTGCCTGGGCTTCCGGCACCGTCCCTAAAATCACCCTCATCTGCCGCAAGGCCTACGGCGGCGCCTACCTCGCCATGTGCTCCACCGACATGGGGGCCGACTTCGTCTTCGCCTGGCCCACCGCGGAAATCGCCGTCATGGGTGCCCAGGGCGCGCTCAAGGTGCTCTACAAAAAGGAACTCGAAGAAGCCGAAGACCCGGTGGCCCTCGAACTCGAACTCCGCAAAGCCTACACCGAGAAATTCGCCTCTCCCTACCAAGCCGCATCCAATGGCATGGTCACCGACGTGATCAACCCTGCGGTCTCACGCTACACCCTCGCCCTCGCCTTCCGTGGCATCATGAACAAATACGAGTCCCGGCCGCCTAAAAAACACGGAAACATCCCACTCTAACAAAACAGATGAGCCCTCCACCGAAGAACGCATCCACCCCACCCGCCGCCGCCGGCATCCCGCCGGAAACCGTCGCCATCATCGCCGCCGCCGTCAGCGCCTTTGCCGGGGCCTCGGTCAAAATCATCTCCATCAAACCGATGAACCCCAGCTGGGAACGAGCTGGCCGCCAATCCGTCTTCGTCTCACACCGCATCCGCTAACACCACCTATA
>CALMKO010000164.1 GCA_937867415.1 uncultured Verrucomicrobiota bacterium
TCTGGAAATATGTTAGCGATGTCTGGCGCGACCACCGCGACGCCTACCTCAAGGAATACAAGGGCGACGAAACCCGCGTCGCCCGCCGCCTCGCCCGCGAACGCTTCCAGCTCCCCGACGGTTGCGATTTCTACTCCATCCACGCCCAGCGCGACAAAACCGACATCGGCGAACGCATGAATATCGCGCTGGCCGGCATCGAGGAGGCGAACAAGGCGAAACTCGAAGGCGTCTTCCGCGAAGTGGACTTCAACTCGGAATCCAAGCTCGGCCAGACCCGCGACCGCAACGCCCGTCTCAAAATGCTCTTGGAGGACTTTGCTACGCCCAAGCTCGACCTCCGCCCCTCAGTCGTCGGCGAGGAGGACGTCATCGGCAACGTTTATGAATACCTGCTGGAGCGCTTCGCCTCGGACGCCGGGAAAAAGGCCGGTGAATTCTACACCCCCGGCCAGGTCTCCAAACTCCTCGCCATGCTGCTCGCTCCGAAAAAAGGCAACACCATCTGCGATCTCACCTGTGGTTCCGGCTCGCTGCTCATCAAGGTCGGACGGCAGGCGGACGAACGCGACTTCGCGCTCTTCGGCCAGGAAATGAATGGCACCACCCACGCCCTCTGCCGCATGAACATGTTCCTCCACGGCATGGATAACTTCCGCATCGAGTGGGGTGATGTTTTGAGAAACCCGCGTCTCATCGAGGGCGACCGCCTGATGAAGTTCGACATCCTCGCCGCCAACCCGCCCTTCTCACTGGACAAGTGGGGCTACGACGAAGCCTCCGCCGATCCCTTCCACCGCTACCATCGCGGCCTGCCGCCGAAATCAAAGGGCGACTGGGCCTTCATCACCCACATGATCGAAACCGCGCGTGAAGGCACCGGTCGCGTCGGGGTGATTGTCCCGCACGGCGTGCTCTTCCGCGGTGCCGCCGAGGGCCGCATCCGCCAGCGCATGATCGAGGAAAACCTCCTCGAAGCCGTCATCGGCCTGCCCTCCAACCTCTTCTTCGGCACCGGCATCCCCGCCGCCATCCTGCTCTTCAACAAGGGCAAAACCCACGGCGATGTCCTCTTCATCGACGCCTCCCGCGAGTTCAAGGAGGCGAAAAACCAGAACGTTCTCACCGACGAGTACCTCGAAAAGATCGTCGCCACCTACCAAGCCTTTGAAACCGTCGAGAAATACTCCTACCGCGCCACCCCGCAGGAACTCGCCGACAACGACTTCAACCTCAATATCCCGCGCTACGTGGACACCTTCGAGGAGGAGGCCGAAATCGACCTCGCCGCCGTGAAGAAGGAAATCGCCACCCTCGAATCCCAACTCGCCACCGTCCGGGGCAAGATGGCCGCCCACCTCAAAGACCTCGGGCTGTGAAACTTCAAATGCCGCTCAAAAACATCTGAAATACCCAATATGAGCAATTAAGTTGACTTTGAAGATAAATATCGCATAAAGCGCGTTTAATTTTCGCATTTACCGCCATCCGCATGAACCGAATCTCCAGCAACACCCTCCACGAAGCCCTCTCCGCCCTTGGCGCCTTCCTCGAAGATGCCAACGCGGAGCAAGAGAGCTTCGTGCTCATCGGGGGCTCGGCATTGCTGGCGCTGGGGCTGATTTCCCGCACCACCCGGGATGCCGACATCATGGCTGGAGTGGATTTGCGCGAGGGCTTGGTCGATCCCCGCCCCATGTCGGAAGCCCTGCGCACCGCCGCGCTGCGCGTGGCAAGAGAATACGATCTCGAAGAAAACTGGTTGAATACCGGCCCGGCCGATCAAGTGCTCGCCGGTTTGCCCGAGGGGTTCCTGGAACGCCTGACCCCGAGAACCTACGGCCCCGGGCTCACGATCCATCTTCCCGACCGCTACGACCTCATCCACCTCAAGCTCTTCGCCGCCGTGGATCAGGGCATGGGCCGCCATGTCACCGATCTTGCCGCACTCGCACCCACCGATCCTGAATTGCTCGCGGCCGCCCGCTGGGTGCTCACCCAGGATGCCGGTGAAGTCTTCCCAGCCATCGTCCGCGATGCGTTGAAACAAATGGGCTATGAACGAATCGCTGACCAACTTTAGAAAACGCTGCCACGATGCGGCACTCGATCTCCTGTGGCGGCAGTGGTGCAGCCTCGGTGTCGCAGGGCATTCCCGTCCGGCGGAGTCCGGCACGATCATCGATCCAGAAGCACTGCTCCTCGCCACCACCCGCATCGGCAAACACGATCCCCGGCTGTTCGACGAATGCCTGGACTGGCTTTCGCAACACGCCTCCCGTCTCCACCTGCAACGCCTCAAAACCCTCCATGCCGACACCGGCCTTGGCGATCCCGTGGTCCTTGCCGCCATCGGCGACTGGCTGTTCAGCCAGGGAGGTCAGGCAAAATGGAAGGACTTCACCAAAACGGATGCCCATCACATCGATCCCGTCCCGCTCTTCGACAACGCCATCCCGACCGATCCCGATCCCGTCTTCGCCAAGCGCGGCATCCTCCGCCCGGCCATCCGCATCCGCGGCATGAGCCGCGCGCCCAATCCCACGCTGCCGCCCAACCTACTGCTATCCCTACGCGCCTTGATAGGCACCAGCGCCCGCGCCGAAGTCATCCTCTGCCTTGCCACCGGCCCCGCCGCGCACCCATCGGAAATCGCCCGCCTCACCGGTTACAAAGCCCGCACCATGCAGCTCCTGCTTCAGGAAATGGCGCTCTCCGGCCATGTGCTCACTGGCGAGACCGCTTTGCAGCCAAAGGGGAAACAAGGTCGCGGCAGCTCCCGCCGCTACCACCTCAAAGCCGCCGATTGGCAATTCCTCACCGACGGCGCTCCGCTGCCCCGCTGGATCTCCTGGCCTCCGCTCTGGTCGCTCGTCCAGACCTTGCTCGATGTCCTGCCCCAGCCCGGCCAAGCCGACAAGCATCCCGCCATCATCTCTTCCGTCCTCCGCGACCGCCTCGCCACCGATGGCGAAGCCCTCGCCGCCGCCGGCTTGCTCCCCTTGCTCAACCTCCGTTCCGGAGCCACCGGACAGGAACTCCTCAAATCCCTCGAAGCCACCGTTCCCGGCCTGCTCGATTCACTCTAACATTTCGACTCATTATTCATGGATAGCTCTCGTCACAAAATCAACACGCCATCAGCCGACTCGGCGGGAGAGGAGGTGGGAGGATGAAACTGCCTAATGGATGGAAAATATTGAGGATCGACGACCTAGTTACGATCCGCGAAGGGCAAGTATCGCCACTCAAAGCGCCGTACCGAACTCAACTACACATCGGTGCCGACAACATAGCCTCTGGAGGCGGGCTACTTTCTGGTCTTCAAACTTGTGAAGAGCTGGGACTTATATCTGGAAAATACCGCTTTACTCCAGGAGCCATAATTTACAGCAAGATTCGTCCCAATCTCAACAAAGTGTGCCTGATAGATTTTGAAGGAGTTTGTAGTGCAGACGCATATCCACTCTATGCGAAGGACGAGGTAGCTGATTCACTATTCCTGGTTCACTCGCTTCGCGGCCCTCGATTTCTTCAGCAAGCAATAGCGGTATCTGTCCGCTCCGGAATGCCAAAAATAAATCGTGAAGATCTCAGTTGTATCGATTTGCCCATTCCCCCGCTCCCCGAGCAACGCAAGATCGCCGACATTCTCTCCACCTGGGACGAGGCCCTCGAAACCCTTGACGCCCTCATCGCCGCCAAGACCCGCCAGAAACAGGCGCTCATGCAGCAACTCCTCACCGGCAAAACCCGCATGAAGGGCGCGAAGGGGAAGTGGAAGAAGGTCCGCATGGGTGAGGTTCTGGAACGCGTCTTCCGTCCCATCGAATGGCACGCGGACTTGCCCTTGAACCTCGTCAGCCTCCGCCGCCGCTGTGGCGGTCTTTTCCGCAGGCCCGATGTCAAAGGCTCCGAATACAAAACCCAGGATCTCCACGAAATCCGCGCCGGAGATTTCCTCATCTCCAAACGACAAGTCGTCCACGGCGCATGGGGCTACGTCACCCCCGAGTTCGAAGGCGGCCACGTCTCCAAGGAATACGCCATCCTCGACAACCGGGCACCCGACAAGCTTCACATGCCCTTCTTCGCCTGGCTCGCCCAAACCCGCCGCCTCATCCGCCTCGCCCGCGTCTCCAGCACCGGCGTCCACATCGAGAAGCTCATCTTCGATCCAGTCGTCTTCCTCCGCGAATCCATCCGCATCCCCACCGACCTCGCCGAGCAACAGCGCATCGCCGCCATCCTCGACACCGCAGACCAGGAACTCACCCTCCTCCGCACCCAACGCCAAACCCTCGACCAGCAAAAGCGCGGCCTCATGCAGCGCCTCCTCACCGGCAGAATCCGGGTAACTCCAACCCCAGAATCCAATGTCTGACGCCAAGGAGGTTACTCGATACATCAAACCTGAGGTAGAAAGGGAACTCTGGGCCCGTGCCGCCGGTCGCTGCCAGTTCGACGGCTGCAATCGGATTCTCTACAAGTCACCAGTCACCCAAGAGACGGTGAACATTTCTGAGAAGGCTCACATTTATTCGTATTCAAAGAACGGCCCGCGTGGCTGGGGTCCGTTCGTCACGAACAAGAAAGCGCTGAACAACGTGCCGAACTTGATGCTCGTCTGCCATGACTGCCACAAGAAAATCGACCAAGAAAAGGACGGTGGTCGCTACACGGCACCTCTACTTCAAGGCTGGAAGGCTGACCACGAGAAACGAGTTGCGATCGTCACTGGCGTCCACCCAAGCAAGAAATCCAACGTCCTGCTCTACGGGGCCAACATCGGCGACGAGGTTTCGAAACTGCAGCCCGAAGCCGCCAAAGAGGCGCTGTTCCCTGAATGGTATCCATCGGAAGAGCATCCCACGAGCGTTTCCATGAGCTGGGAGGGTAAGGATGATGATCCGCAATACTGGATAACTGAGAACCGAAACCTCGAAGACTCATTCAACAGGCAGATTCGCCCGATGATTAAACGTGCGGATCCATTACACTTCTCGATCTTCGCGCTCGCACCCATGCCACTCATGATGAGGCTTGGAGCTCTACTCACGGACAAAATTCCCGCTCAAGTTTATCAACTTCACCGTGAGCCCTTCCAGACATGGCAATGGCTTGATGGACCAAAAGACTTCTCATTCCGCGTCAAAGAACCAGCAACGTTCGATCACCAACCAGTTCTCATCGTTTCGCTTAGCGACACCATCGCCCACGACAGAGTGACCTCAGTCCTAGGAGATGAAATCTCTATTTGGGAGCTTTCCGTGGATGGCCCCCATAACGACTTCCTCAAATCCAAGGACCAGCTTTCGAAGTTTCGTGAGGCGGTTCGCAAGTTGATGGTCGATATTGGAAAAGCTCACGGGAAAGCGACACCACTGGCGATTTTTCCAACAATGCCAGTTGCCTGTGCCGTCGAACTCGGCCGTGTTCGCATGCCGAAGGCGGATCCGCCTTGGATCATTTACGATTACAACAAGAGCCAGAAGGGGTTCATCGAAGCCCTCACAATCCAATAAATGCCCATGACAACAAACCTAGACGCCGCGACTCTGCAGGAACTCTTGGAAAAAATTAGCGTGCCGCCCTCTGCCTACGAGAAAGCAAAAGCTCGTTACGAAGACCTTGGCAGTTGGTTTGAACGCACGGATTCCGAATGCTCCCAGCACGACCCACACATTTATCCCCAAGGTTCATTTCGCTTGGGAACCGCGATTCGCCCTGTAGGTGAAAATGGCGAATACGATCTCGATCTAGGCTGCCGCCTTCGAAAAGGGATCAGCAAGGGTGTACACTCGCAGAAGTTTTTGAAGGAACTTGTAGGAAAAGACCTTGAGGCCTTTCGCAAGGCCAATAACATCCAAACTCCGCTAGAACCGAAACATAGGTGCTGGTGCCTTTCCTATGCCGATCATCTGAGTTTTCACATGGATATTGTCCCCTCCATTCCTGAGGAGAAAACCCAGCGAGGCCTCTTGAAGTATGCAATGATCAACGAAGGCTTCATCGAAGACTTGGCCACCAGGGTAGCCGACCATGCTGGAGCGATTACGGATGACCGACATCCTTCTTATGAGAAACCCGCAGCGAATTGGCGGATAAGCAACTCGGAAGGTTACGCAATCTGGTTTGAGTCTCGAATGCGGCTTGCCCAGCCGATTCTTGAAAAGCGTGCGGCGGCCCAACTTGATGAATTGCCGGCTCGGAATTGGAACTCGCCTCTTCAGCAGGTAGTTCAGCTGCTAAAGTGGCATCGTGACAACATGTTTCAAAAGAATCCCGATTCAAAACCGATTTCTGTGATTATCACCACTCTGGCAGCTCACAGCTACAACGGTGAAGGAGATACTGAAGTAGCGTTGGCAAACATTTTGGAACAAATGGACAAGCATGTCCGTGAATCGAAACCCCGAGTGCCGAACCCAATCAATCCGCTTGAGGAAGATTTTGCCGATAAGTGGTATGACCCATCCTACAGCCACCTAGAACTCGAAAAGAACTTCCGGACATGGCTCGCGAAGGCGCGAGAGCATTTCAGAACCGTTGCAACCACCCTCGATCCAGTCCTGTTGGAGAAGACGGCAAATGAGGCCTTCGGGACCACCCTACCCGAGCGTGGCAAGGAACTGAGGAAACGTGCCTCCTTGATGGAAAAGGCTGAACAATTGAAGACCGGGGCACGAACGAACTCTGCAGGCGTGATTGGAACCGCTGGGGTTTCGAACCTGCCACACAAATTCTATGGCGAAGAACCGATACATCCCGAGAAGTAAGCACGATTCTGGCAAGCATCTGGCACTTCAAGAATTGCTCATGAGAAAGCATTTCCCGTGCTTCAAATGCTCACTGCGCAAGGGCACGCTGGTCTGTGTCGGGGAGATCACTCCCTGTGAGGAATGCAGCACCTACAAGGTGCGCATTTCCCTTGATCGTGGGATGACTCCCAAAGTGCGAATTCTTGAGCCAGACATCGAGCCCTCTCGGAAGATTCACATGTATTCGAGCGGTCACCTTTGCTTGTTCAAACCAGAGGATCAGCCCTGGATGGATACAGACTTCCTACATAAAAAGATTTTACCATGGACAGCAGAATGGCTCGTCTACTACGAACTCTTCATGATGACCGGTGAGTGGCTCGGCCCGGAGGCATCCCATAGCAGCGATACGAAAGAGCAACAAATGAAAGCATGTTAAATTTTTCAAACAATACAAAGTGTAACAATTATGGAATGGCCCAAACTTCTCTCGCACCTCCGCTTACCTGACAGTAAACCGGGGTCCTACGATCAATCACGACCGCCCTGGCAGGTTGATTATGATCGCTTGATTTTCTGTTCGGCCTTCCGCCGACTTCAGGACAAGACGCAGGTTCACCCATTGAGTGCGAGCGACTACGTTCGAACCCGTCTGACCCACAGCTTGGAAGTTTCATCCGTCGCCAGAACCATTGGAACAAGAGCGGGTGCTCACATTCTACTGAAGCATGGAAAGGAGCCTTATCAGGACAAGAAAATCCTAGAACAAATCCTGACCCCTTCGGACATTGGGATGATCGTGAGCGCGGCTGCTCTTGCACATGACATCGGCAATCCTCCTTTTGGGCACTCTGGAGAAGACGCGATTCGTCATTGGTTTGCCGCATCCAAGGTAGCCGAACGGATTGGTGAAAGTTTCACGCTAAAACAACGTGCCGACATCGAAAAGTGGGACGGCAATGCGGCAGGGTTCAGAATTCTTAGCCGCCTGCAATTCTACCGGAACAACGGCGGAATGAAACTGACAGCTGCATGTCTTGGGGCATACATGAAGTATCCGACGGCGTCCAATGGCACTATTGCCGACAAGAGCGAACCGAGCCAGGGTATTGCTGGCAAGAAACCCGGATTCTTCGAATCGGACCGGCCCCAATGGGTGGCCGTCGCCAAAGAGCTTGGGCTCGTCAAAGACGGACCGGACCGCTGGTGCCGTCACCCACTCGCCTATTTGACCGAAGCTGCTGACGACATTTGTAACCAGATCATCGACTTCGAGGATGGCTACCGGCTCGGCCGGATACCGTACATCGATGTGGAAAGCATGTTCCACGAACTCGTAGGTTCAGAAGGACTAAAAAATCTCCGCGATCATCTGAGCAAATCCGAGAAAGTCGCCTATATGAGGGCGAAGGCGATTGGTATGATGATCGATGAAGCCGTGGAAGTTTTCGCCGAACACCAAGAACACCTACTTGCTGGAAAGCCACTCGGAGAACTCGCCTCGCTCTGTCGTTCCGCTGGCAAACTGGGAGCTCTAAAGACCCGCACAAAAAGCGATGTGTTCTCCATGCAGAACGTCCTGCAAATCGAAGCGGCCGGATTCGAGATCATTGGTGGACTGCTGGATGTCATCGTCACGGCAATCGACGGAGCCGCCAGGCCATCCAAGAAACCGGGGAAAGACCTCTTCGGAAAGAAGGTGCTCAAACTGATTCCCGAAGAGTTTGTCGGCCCGGACCGCAAACCCGACCCAAGTCCATACGAACGCCTCTTGCTCGCCATCGACTTCGTTTCAGGAATGACGGACTCATTCGCCTTGGATCTCTTCCGAAAACTTCGTGGCGTGACCATTCCCCGATAAGAGAAGAACGCAATATACAAATCTCAGCATAAAGAAATGAATCCGTCTGAAATCGACAGCCTGAGACAACAGATTGAACAGCTTGGACAGTTTGATTTTCCAGCAATGTTGGGTGAGAGCTTCCCGGAACAGGAAATCAGCCAGCTGACGATTGGGCAATTCTCTGCGATTGAGGTTGTTTCTTACACAGATCGCCTCGTCGAAAGCTTTGCATCTCATCTCGACCAAGATTCAAGCCGGTTCTGGAACCGCGAATTCTTCTGGGGAACGGAAATGATGAATTCTCCACGCGCGGGAGTGAACTTCGAAAAGCCCAGAAAGCTGGAAATCAACCAAGTGATGGCCGAGCTGATCGATTCGTCAAACTCTCGCAACTGGGACCAATTTGCGATTTCTCTGGAATCTGCCATAGGATTTCTGCTCACGGTCGGCGGTTGGCTACCGCCATCCACGAAGAAGCCGAAACGAACGTCCAACAAATTCTCCCAGCTAGTTGACGATCTGAACCTCCGTAGGGAGCAGTTCATTGCGCTTTTCACAGAGATCCAAGAAATCAAGAAAACCTATTCCGAACATGAAGCGAGTCGGCAGCATGATCTCGAATCTGTCTCCGCTGAGCTGGAATCGGCAAAAAATACCGTCAAAGAGATTTCGTCCCTTCTTCAAAACGCAAGTGATTCGAACGGACAAATCACTTCGTTGCTCGGAACCCAACGGGAGAATCTAGCGACCACTAACACTGAGCTCACCACCATTGCGACCCAGCGGGGTGAAATCGCCACCGCCATCGAGGAACTAACCAAGAAGCTTCAGGAGGCTGAAAAGCGCCTCAGTCAAATGCAGGAAAAGGAATCATGGGTCAATGAACTGGCAGGCACCGCCGCCGCTGGAGCCTTGGGCCACAAATTTGAATCAAGGCGCAGCCAATTGGGCACAGCGTCCGCATGGTGGCTCGGAGGAACAGTAGCTTCGATTGTCCTCGCGGGAGCATGGCTTGGCGTGTCCCACAAATATTTCGTCATTGATAAAGGCGATGTCTGGCAGACGCTCGCGGTAAATTTCGGACTTTTATTGCCAGCGCTTTTCATCGTTGGCTTCTTCGCCAAACAATTCAGCAAGATTCGCCAGTTTGAAGAAGAATACGCTTTCCGCTCAGCGGTAGCCATGACTTTAGGCGCATTTGCGGATCGACTGAAATCGAGTGAACACGACACCGGAGCTCAGGAATACAACAAGTTGATTCTGGCGACTGTTGAAAGGCTCTACAAACTTCCGGTCCTCTTGGCAGAAAAGACGCCTTCATCCGGTCTTCTTGGACGAGCTTCGCCAACAGATGCTCTGAAGGCTGCGACGGAACTGATCAAGCAAGTGAAATCACCCCTTAGTGAATAGTCCCATTCCACCGAATCTCCGACCACTCGCAAACATGAGCACAAACCTCAAGCCGATTGCCATCGCCCATACGGAATGGCAGTCCCTTCAACCACTCTCACCGGAGAATGACCGCCGCCTTTGGCAAAAGCTCCGCTTGGAATGGAACTACCACTCCAACCATATCGAGGGCAACACGCTGACATACGGTGAGACGGAACTCCTTCTCATCCACGGCCAGACTCACGGCAACCACTCGATCCGCGAGTATGAGGAGATGCAGGCGCACGACGTCGGTATCGCCCACTTGCGTGAGTTGGCGGCGGACCAAACAAGGCTGATCGCCGAGACGGACATCCGGGGACTGAACAAGATCATCCTCAAGGCGCCGTTCTGGAAGCCCGCCCAAACGCCCGATGGCCAAGCGACGCGCAAGCAGATCATCCCCGGCGAATACAAAACCACACCGAACAACGTGATCACCGCCACCGGCGAGTTGTTCGAGTTCGCGCCTCCCTCCGATGTTCCCGCACGGATGCAGATGCTCGTGAAGTGGTTGGGGGAATCCTTGCATGATTTCAGGGAGGCTGACCTTCTTTGGCTACTCGGCAAACTCCACCATGACTTCGTCCTCATCCACCCCTTCGACGATGGCAACGGCCGTGTAGCCCGGATGCTGGTGAACTACGTGCTCATGCGCCTGGGCTACCCGCCCATCATCGTCCCCACGGAACGCAAGAAGGACTATCTCACCGCCCTGCGCCTCGCCGACGCCGGCAACCCAGCGGAATTGGAGGACTTCCTAAGCACCTGCGTCGTCCGCAGTCTCGAACTCGGCATCAAGGCCGCGCATGGTGAAAACTTGGACGAGCCAGGTGATGTGGAAAAGGAAGTGGCTTTGTTCGTGAAAAGCCGTGCGCTTCGTGACAAACCAGACATCACGCGCTCGACTGAAATTGTAGCCGGTCCGCTCCAAGCTGGATTCCGTTACCTTCTGACGAGGATGGAGGATAAGATTCGGATGTTTCAGCCACTCTTTGCAAAGGTATCATTGTACACCGAGCCTTTGGGAACTCAGGAGGACGGTTCAACCCAAGCGGTGTTTGATTACTGTCTGGAGAAGGGAGCCGATGAATACCCATGGATGATGTGGCAGTTCAAATTCGACGGCTATCTGGCTGATGAAACCCATTCGTTCGGCGTAAACGTATGGGTTGCGCTGAACCTCGATGAATTGGAATACGCTTGGAAAATTGATGGCATTCCCAAACTGAGAAAACCCTATTCCGAGGTTGTCTCAAATACCGATGCGGATGCGTTTGTGGAGCAAGTGCTGAAATGCGTGATGGATGCTATCAGAAAAGAGTCAGGTGAAGAATGAAGCATTTTAACGGAACAAGAACGAAAAGGCATTTGATCACCGACAATCCATGACTCCCTCCTTCCAAGAAGCCTCGATCAGCCAGATCCCCGCGCTGCGTTTACTCCAGCAACTCGGGTTTTCCTATCTCAGTCCGGAAGAGGCGGCTGTGGCTCGCAGGGGACGGCTCGGACGGGTCTTGCTGGAGGACGTGCTGACCTCACAGCTCCGCCGACTGAACAAAATCCGCTTCAAGGGCCGGGAGCTGGCGTTTTCCGAGGAGAACATCGCCAAGGCGGTCGAGGCTTTGCGTGACCTGCCATTCGAGGGTCTCGTCCGCACCAGCGAGAAGGCCTACGATTTGCTCACGCTGGGAAAAAGCATGGACCAGACCATCGACGGCGAGACCAAGGGATTCAACCTGCGCTACATCGACTGGGAAAATCCGCGCAACAACACCTTCCACATCACTGCCGAGTTCGAGGTAGAGCGCACCGGCACCCATGACACCCGCAGGCCGGACATCGTTGGTTTTGTGAACGGGATTCCCTTTCTCGTCATCGAATGCAAGCGCCCGGATATGAAGGATTCGTTGGCGGAAGCGATCAAGCAGAGTGTCCGCAACTGGCAGGAGGATGAGATCCCGCAGCTTTTCGTGTTTTCCCAGCTAGTGCTGGCACTGAACAAGAACGACGGCAGTTACGCCACCACCGGCACACCGCCCAAGTTCTGGGCGAAGTGGCGGGAACTGCATGACGTTCGCGACGCCGTCCGCGCAGCGGTGAATTCCAATGTCCGCCCGGAGGAACACGCCAAGCTCTTCAGAGGAGTCTTCGCCTTTGCTCGCGAGTCCTTCGAGGAACAGGCCATGCATGGCCGCGAGCCGACGGAGCAGGATTTTCTTCTTTGGTCTCTGTGCCGCCCCGAAAGGCTCATCGAACTCGCACGGCAATTCATCCTCTATGATGAGGGCGGCGCGGTGAAGAAGATCGCCCGCTACCAACAGTATTTCGCCATCAAAAGCACCTTGGATCGCGTGCGCCAATACACCCCCGGCGGCGGCCGCAAGGGTGGCGTGATCTGGCAGACCCAGGGATCGGGCAAATCGCTGGCCATGGTCTTACTCGGCAAGGCACTGGCACTGGACGAAGGCATCCCGAACGCCCGCATTGTCATCGTCACCGACCGCATCGACCTCGACGAACAAATTTGGAAAACCTTCCACCAATGCGGCAAGGACCCCGTGCAGGCCAAAACCGGCGCGCATTTGATCGAACTGCTGCGGAACCCGAACGTGGCGGTGATCACCACGCTGCTCCAGAAATTTGGCGCGGCGGCCAAGGACGCCAAGCAGTTCCGGGTGGATGATGACAACCTCTTCGTGCTCGTGGACGAGAGCCACCGCAGCCAATACGGCGAGGCCAACATCCAGATGCAGAAGGCCTTGCCCATGGCCTGCTTCATCGGCTTCACCGGCACACCGCTGATGAAGAAGGAGAAGAGCACGGCTCAGAAGTTCGGCGGCTTCATTGAGCCGGCCTACACCATCCGCGATGCGGTGGAGGACCATGCAGTCGTCCCGCTGCTCTACGAAGGCCGCCACGTCCTTCAGGAGGTGAACCAAAAGGCCATCGATCCGATGTTCGAGGCGATGTGCGAAGGACTCACGCCGGAACAGAAGGCCGACCTCAAACGCAAGTTCGCCGCTCGCGACGAGCTGAACCGCCTGCAAAGCCGCCTCTATTTGATCGCCTGGGACGTTTCCCAGCATTTCTCGAAGCAGTGGAAGGGCACCGGCTTCAAAGGCCAGCTCACCGCTCCCGGCAAAAAGGAAGCGCTGATGATCAAGGCCTACCTCGACCAGTTCGGCAAGGTGTCTAGCGAGGTCATCATTTCCGGCCCCGGCGAGATCGAAAACCCCGAGGAACACAAACAGCCGGAACAGGACGAGAGCGTCGAATTGTTCTGGAAAGGGATGATGGCCAAATACGGCAACGAGAAAGAATACAACAAGCAGATCATCAACTCGTTCAAGAACGGCGATGATCCCGAGATCCTGATCGTGGTGGACAAGCTGCTCACCGGCTTCGACGCGCCGCGCAACGTGGTGCTCTACATTGCCCGCAGTCTCAAGGAACACGGCCTGCTCCAAGCCATCGCCCGCGTGAACCGACTCTATCCGGGCAAGGACTTCGGCTACATCATCGATTACTACGGCGTGGTCGGCCACCTCCATGACGCGCTCGAACTCTACAGCACTCTCGGCGAGAACTTCGATGCCGCCGACCTGGAAGGCACCCTGTCCGATGTGGCGGAAGAACTGAAGCGCCTGCCTGCCCTGCACGACAGCCTGTGGGATCTGTTCAAAACCCTGCCGAACAAGAAGGACGAAGAAGCCTTTGAATTACTGCTGGCCGACAAAGATGTTCGTGATGAATTCTACACCCGTCTCTCCGGTTTCTGCCGCGTGCTCAAGATCGCGCTATCCACCATCCAATGGGTGAACGACACGCCGAAGGACAAGGCAGAACGCTTCAAGGCGGACGCCGCTTTCTTCCAGAAGCTCCGCGCCAGCGTAAAAATCCGCTACGCAGAGGAGATCGATTACCGCGACTACGAGAAGCAGATCCAGAAGATGCTCAACACCTACGTCCAGGCCGACGAGGTGATCCAGGTGGTGGAGCCGGTGAACATCTTCGAACGCGAAGCCTTCCAAGCCGAGGTGGACAAAGCCCGCGGCGTTCGCGCGAAGGCAGACATCATCGCCAACCGCACCAAGAGGACGATCACCGAGAAGATGGAGGAAGATCCGTTCTTCTACCGCCGCTTCGCCGCGCTCCTCCAGCAGGTGATCGATGACTACAAGGCCCAGCGCATCAGCGATGCCGAGTATCTCAAGGGTGTCACCGAGGTCATGACCCAAGTGCGTGACGGCAAAGCCAAGGAAGGACCGGACATACTCAAAGATCGCGACCTTTCCCGTGCCTTGTTCGGGGCGCTCAAGGAAGAACTCGGCCGAGAATCCACTTCATCTGTCGTCCGGGAAGATCCTGTTTCATACGGATCGCCTCAGGAAAATGCAGCCCGTCTCGAACATGCGCTGGCCGAGGCTGCATGCGGCATGGAAGACATCATCCGCCGCCACGCCGTGGTCCGTTGGCGGGAGAACATCGACGCCCAGAACCGCATGCGCAACGACCTCGACGATTTCCTCTACGACCTCCAGACGAAGAGGGGCGTCCAGATCAGCTTCGATCAAATGGACGCGATCATTGAAGCTGTCATCCGTATCGCCATCCATCGTTCCGATGACATCTGAGGCATCGTCCATTGAGACAAGTCTAGGCCCGGCCCTACTGCGGCGCAGTTCACGCCGGACCCTGGCGATCAGCGTCCTGCCGGATGGCAGTTTGGAACTCGCCGCGCCCATGGCGGCAACGGAGCTTGATATCCAGAAAAAGGTGGAGAAACGCCGAAAGTGGATCCTGACCCAACGTCGGAATTTCGCCGCAATGAATGCCCACCGACCCCAGCCCCGCTATGTCAACGGGGCCACTCACCGGTATCTGGGACGCCAGTATCGCCTCAAAATCACCAAGGGACAAGAAGTCAGCGTCCTCCTCAAAGGTGCGTATTTCCACGTCACCACGACCACTGGAACGGATGACGAGGTTCGCAAGGCCATGGAACAATGGTTTCGTCAAAAGGCAGGCGAACAATTTTCCAAGAGAATCGAAACCTGGTCGACATGGTGTGCGAAGCATAGGTTGCCTGAACCCCGCATCAGGCTGCTCAAAATGCCAAAGCGTTGGGGCAGCGCGTCACCCGGTGGGCGGATCGCATTGAATCCGGAGCTGATCCACATGCCATCCAGATGCATCGAATACGTCATCACACATGAAATCTGCCACCTAAAGCACCCCAACCACGGTCCGGCATTCATTCGTCTGCTGGTGTCATTGCTCCCTGACTGGCGGCAGAGGAAGGAACGACTTGAGCAGGCCGAACTGACCTGAAGGGAGCCTCGAAGAAATCCAACACGACCTTGGGGTCTCCTGAATCAATCCACCAGAGCATCACGTAGCCCCCGACTTCCTTCGCGACGTGACCGTCCCACCCGTCGGTGGTGAGGCCGTAGGTGCCGTCTTTCTCGGGTGAGGGATCGGCGGCAATAAGGGGCCTTTGAGCTGGATGACGTGGGGTGCAAGCCGGGTCATGCCGGCGTAGCCAGGCGCAAGGGAATGAGAATTTGCCGGGCCGCTGGATTCGGAGGCGAAGAAAACCAAGGGATTGGTTCATCCAAGTCTGCTGTCGGGTGGGGTGAGTGGATGAGCGAAAAAATTTCCAAATGATTAAACCACGGATAATCAGGCATTTAGGGATTTTCTTGATGTAGGAACTCAAAATTACTCAACCACTTCCACCTGCTGCTGGAGGTGACGCCGCGGCCGCAGGCGGCGTTGACG
>CALMKO010000165.1 GCA_937867415.1 uncultured Verrucomicrobiota bacterium
ATGGGTGGGTGGGCGACGTGCCAAGCGCTTGAGGCTTTTTGATACTTTTCTCTGGCGGCTTGATAGAGTAGCAGGTGGGGCTTCTCGATACGGATGACTTCTGCGAGGGTTTGGAGTAGGGCGAGAGCGTCTGGATCTTGCTTGTCGCCAGTGGTGATGCAGATTTCTCCGGGTGAGACCTTTGGGATTTCTTGGAGGATTTCTTTGGAATAGGGAAACGGTTCGGTGGTGCTGCAGTGGGAGTGCATCAAAAACAGGCTGTAGTCCCCGCCGCGATGGACGAAGGCTCCGAGGCCGGCTAACAGCCCGACATTGAATCCGCAAATTGCTTCGTAGCGGACGAGGGAAATAGGATCGGTCCAGTTGATCAGGCTGGTTTGGTGATCGAAGATGGTAGCTCCGAGATTGAGGTTGTGACGTAGGTGCCAGATGTTAGCAGCGATTTCTTCCTGGGTGGGAACTCGCGCTTTTGCGGGTGGCGCGGGTGGCGGTGGGAGGGGCAGATCAGGTTCGGTGGACGCTTCACCTCGCTGAATGGTAATGTTTTTTCCACTGCTAGAACGCTGCGTGGTGGATGCCTCGATGCGGATGGTGGGCAGGCGTTTCGGAACGACAGGCGCGGGAGGAGTGAAATCGGGAACTTCGAGCGCGTCAGGGATATAGGTGGCGGAAGACTCTCGCGGAGAAGGCGATTGAGCTTCTTGTGCGGGGAGGCAAGGGGATAGCGCCAAACTTAGAACGGCGGGCAGGAGAAATTTTAGTTTCATGGGAGCGGGCATCGGAATGGTTTGGTCAAACTGAGGCCACTGAAATAAAGAGCGCGACTTGATCGCGCCCCAACCTCAGGCACCGCGAAGCGCCTCTCGAAAAGACACGCCAAGCCGCGCCGATCGGGCGCGACAGCTCTGTCTTTTCGAGGGCCAAGTAAAATTTCGCGGTTTTGAGGTTGGCCCAGTAGCTTTTGTTGGTCGCAAAAGCAGATGTGTGTGATTTAATGGAAAGTTTTTTCGGATGTCATTACGAATGACAGCGGACACCTTATTGTTAATCCCATCGGGTAGAAGCAAAGAATTTACGGGGATTGATCATTCAATGCTGCGAGGCTAGAAATTGGGGGTTGAGAGGGCGCGGTTTTAACAGTTAGCGATCAACCGGTGGTCCGCAAGCCGGAGGCGATGGCGTTGATGGAGAGGAGGAGCTTGGGGAGGAGTGCGTCTGCCTCGGTGTGGCGCTCCGCAGTGATGTGGGCGCGCCAGACGCGGAGGAGGGCGATTTGTTGTTGGTGGAGGACTCTGAGCGGGGCTTCGCGGATGTCGAGGGTCTTGGACATGCGGGGGCGGCGTTCGCGCATTTCGCCGTTGAAGAGTTCCGCGAGGAGGAGGCGGGTGCGTTCGAACTCGGCGCAGATCTGGCTGAGGAATTCCTCGCGGACGGTGGGGTTTCCGACGAGGCTGGCGTAGTCTTTCATGAGTTCGAGGTTGGCGGAGGCGAGGTTGGTCTCGACGTTGGTGAGCACGTAGCTGAGGAAGGTGGACTTCGGGAGTGCCTGTTTGAATTCTTCGAAGCGTGCGGGGTCTTCCTGTTTGAGGGTTTCCAAGGCGGATCCGACGCCGAACCAGCCGGGGAGGTAGAAGCGGGCTTGGGTCCAGGAGAAGACCCAGGGGATGGCGCGGAGGTCGCTGACGGAAAAGCCCTTGGTGCCGGTGCGGCGCGCGGGGCGGGAGCCGATGCGGGAGTTTTCTAGGGCGTCGATGGGGGTGGCCTGGCGGTAGAACTCGATGAATCCGTCGGCCTTGAGGAATTTCTGATAGGCGGATTGGCTGATTTCTCCGAGGCGTTCCATGAAGGATGCGCAGGGGTCCTCGACGGGGGGCAGGTGGCGGTGGTTGGCGGTGGTGACGGCGGCTCCGGCGAGGAGGAGTTCGAGGTTGTAGGTGGCGTTGGCGACGTTGGCGTATTTCTGGGCGATGGTCTCGCCTTGTTCGGTCATGCGGAAGCCGCCGCTCATGGCACCGGACGGGAGTGCGGCCATGAACCAGTGGGTGGGGCCGGCGCCGCGGGAGATGGTGCCGCCGCGGCCATGGAAGAAGCAGAGGCGGACGTTGTTGTCGCGGCCGACCTGGGTGAGTGCGATCTGGGCGCGTTGGAGGGCGAATTGTGCGGCGAGGATGCCGCAGTCTTTGTTGGAGTCCGAGTAGCCGAGCATCACCTGTTGGTTGGGGAATTTACCGGCGGTGTTGGCGCGTTGGGTGAGGGGGTGTTTGAGAAATGCGGTGAGGATGCCGGGTGAGCGGTCGAGGTCGTCCATGGTCTCGAAGAGAGGGACGACTTGGAGGGGGCAGATGAGGCCGTCCGGGGTGAGTTCCATGAGGCCGGCTTCGCGGGCGAGCAGATAGACGCCGAGCAGGTCGGAGAGCTGGCGGGTCATGGAGACGATGAGCGAGCCGAGGCCGGCGGTTCCCCAGTCGCGGTGGTGCTTGACGAGGACGCGGTAGCAGTCGAGTACGTTGTCCGCCTCCGGGCCGACGCGGAGGTCGTCATGGAGGAAGGGGCGCTTGGAGGTGAGTTCCTGGTTGAGGAATTCCAGGCGCTGGTTCTCGGGCCAGTTGGAGTAGTCCGCGCCGCCGGGGATGCCGGCTGCGACGAGGAGTTGGCTGATGGCCTTGTCGTGGAATTCGGAGTTTTGGCGGACGTCGAGGGTGGCGAGGTGGAAGCCGAAGATTTCCAATTTGTGGCGAAGCGGGCGGATGGCGTCTTCTTCGAGCAGGTGGCAGCCAGCTTCCGCGAGGGTGCGGGAGAGCAGGTTGAGGTCGTCCACGAGGCAGGCGGGATTGCGGTATCCGGGGCGGCCGAGGATTTGCTCGCGGAGGCGCAGGGACATCAGGTTGGCGAGTTGGCGCCAGGGTTCTTCCTCGTAGCGGTCGAGGATGTCGGCGAGGCCTGAGCTGCCTTGGAGGAGGGAGATGAGTTGGTCGATCCTGGCCTGGAGTTCCGGCGGGACCGGGGTGAGGTAGCGGGAGAGGGTGAGCTGGGAGCCGAGTTCGAGAAGTTCCTTCTGGAGCAGCTTGAAGGCGGAGTGGCGCAGGGCCTCGAGGGTTTTCTCGGTAACGGCGGGGGTGACCAGCGGGTGGCCGTCGCGATCGCCGCCGATCCAGGTGCCGAATTTCAGGCGTGGGATGTTTCCGGCGGAGCGGAGGAGGTCGAGCGGGAGCCCGGCATCGCGCCAAGCTTCGGTGAAGTGCAAGTCGAGGCGATTGATGGCGGAGGGGAAGAGGTCGCGGAGGTAGTGCGAGGCGTTCCGCAGTTCGCTGGTGATGTCGGGGCGGACGATGTGGATTTCTGCGGTGCGCCAGAGGGTTTCGAGGGTGGTGACGACGCGCTCACGGATGCGGCGGCGTTCGCGATCGGTGTATTTGGGGAACTCGTTGCGGACCATCTCGTCGTAGAGGGCGCGGTGGCGCTCGCGGATGCTGGAGCGCTTGGCCTCGGTGGGGTGGGCGGTGAGGACTGGCTCGACTTGGACGTCCTGGAGGACGGAGAGGATTTGTTCCGGGGTGAGGCCGATGTCGCGCAGGTCGCGGAGTGCTTGGGGCCACAAGCCGCGGATGGACTCGGCGCCGAGGGCTTTTTCTCGTTCGCGGCGGATTTCAGCGGCGACTCGTTCTTCGACCATGTTGAGGAGCTGGAAGCCGATGGAGTAGAGTTGGGGGAGGCCTTCCGGAGCGGAGGAGATGTCTGGTTCGCGTCCTGACCAGGGTAAAAATGGCAGGAGCTCGGTGGCTCCGGTGCTGGTCAGTGCTTCTTCGAGGCAGCCGAGAAGGTATTGCAGGCGCTCGTCGATGAGATCAAATCCTTCCAGCCGAAGCTGCTCGCGGGTGAGGTTGGTGGCAATATCAGTCATTGGCGCGGCCCTTAAAGCATGAACCGGACCGAAACGGGAAGGGGATAAATTTGGCGGGGTGAAATCGCACGGGAGTGTTGAGTTTTCCGGGATGGGGTGGTGCCTGTGGCGAGTTGTGATGAGGAATTCCGTTGCCGGTGGAGGTCATGCCGGATATTTCCCTTGCGTGCGGCGGCGGCGGGTCTTTTTTGCTGGCGACACCTTTATTTTATGAAATTGCTCCTCATCGGTCATGGTTACCTGGGTCAGGCGATCAGCCGGGAATTCCGCGTGAATGGCTGGACGGTCGTGGCGACTTCGCTTTCCGGCAGTGACGATACCCTGGCGTGTGATGTCGGGAATCCCGCTGATGTCGCCCATCTGCCGGTGGCGGATTTCATCGTCCATTGTGCGGCGTCGGGGCGGGGAGGTGCGGAGGCGTATCAGCGGGTGTATGTGGATGGTTGTCGGAATCTGTTGGCGAGGTTTCCGGGTGTTCCGCTGCTGTTCACATCGAGCACATCCGTTTATGCGCAGGCGGATGGGTCGGTGGTGACGGAGGAAAGTCCTGCGGTGCCGGATCGCGAGACGGGGAGTTTGTTGCTGGCTGCGGAGCAGGAGGTGTTGGCGGGGAGGGGCATTGTGACGCGGCTTTCCGGGATTTATGGTCCGGGGCGGAGTGTGATTTTGAAAAAGTTCCTGATGGGTGATGCGGTAATTGAGGAGGATGGGCGGCGAATTTTGAATCAAATCCACCGTGACGATGCGGCGCGGGCGATCGTGCATCTGGCGGAGGCCCGGGCGGCCGGGATTTTCAACGTCAGCGATTCCACGCCGCTCAGTCAGCTTGGGTGTTATGAAAAGCTCGGGGAGATTTTCGTGCGTCCCTTGCCGCCGTCCGGACCGCGCGATCTGAATCGGAAGCGTGGGTGGACCCACAAGCAGGTATCGAATGGAAAGCTCCGAGGCACGGGCTGGGAGCCTCAATTCCCGAGCTTCCTGGATGCAGCCGAGGGGATCGCGCCTACGCTCTGAAGTTGATGCTTGCGAAACCCGCGCTTGGACATTTCCAAATCGTGGGCTAGGACAGCGCGGTGAACTCATGGAATGCGGCCGTCGAAGTGGTGAAAAATTGTCTGAAGGCGGGCATCGGCGAGTTCGTCGTGTGTGCCGGGGCGCGGAATGCGGCACTGCTGGAAGCGCTGGCGCGCGCGGAGGCCGCTGGGCAGGTCAGGGTGTGGCGACATTTTGAGGAGCGGTGTGCGGGATTTTTCGCGCTTGGAAGGACGATGGAGACCGCACGCCCGTGTGCGGTCATCACCACCAGCGGCACGGCGGTGGCGGAGTTGTTGCCGGCGATGGTGGAGGCGCATTATCAAGCACGCCCGCTGGTGGCGCTCACGGCGGATCGGCCGGCGGGCTTTCGCGGCACAGGCGCCCCGCAGACGATCGTGCAGCCGGGGATTTTCGGGGATCACGCGTGGCAGGGGTCTTTGCAGGACTGGGATGGCAGGCAGCCGCTGCATCTGAATGTGGAGTTCGACGAGGCGTTCGAGGCAGGGGAGGAGAATTTTTCAGGCGATGTGCTGGGCGAATTTGAACCGGAGAAGGAAAAGCTGAATGTAGCGGCTCTCGCGCGCTGGCTGAGGGAGGGGCACTCCAAAGGCATGGTCGTCATCGTTGGTGGTTTGGAGCCGGACGAGCGCGAGGAGGTGTTTCATTTTTGCCAGGATCTTGGGGTGCCTGTCATCGCCGAGGCGACCAGCGGCTTGCGTGAGGCGCTGCAATCGCTTGCGATTCATGATGCGGATCGGGTTCTAAAATCGCGCCCGCCGGGGAAAATCCTCCGGCTGGGGGAAGTCCCGAGCGGTCGATTCTGGCGTGATCTTGAGGAGTTGCCGCAGGTTTCCGTCTGGTCGGCTTGTCGCAATGGTTTGCCGGGGCTCGCCCGGGAATCCTGGGTGGTGCGTGGGGCGCTGGATCGGATCATCCAGGCGCTGGGTCCCATCGAATTCGCGGATGACGCGCTGGACTACCTCGCCAGCGCCGGTAGCCGTGCTGTAAAAATCGACGAATTGCTCGAAATCTACCCCGACAGCGAGCCCGCGCTCCTGCGCACCCTGTCGCATTATGCATCGATCGGCAGCGGGCTTTTTCTCGGCAATAGCATGCCGATCCGTGAGTGGAATCTATTCGCCCAGTGGCTCCGGCCGGTTCCATCTGTGCGTGCGAATCGCGGGGTAAACGGGATCGACGGGCAGGTCAGCACCTGGCTCGGCTGGTCTGCGGAAGTGAGCGATGCTTGGGCGATCATCGGTGATTTGACTGCCCTGTATGACCTTGCTGGCCCGTTCGTCCTCGACCAAATCAACGGCCAGGGCCGGGTGCTTGTCGTGATCAACAATCAGGGAGGAAAGATCTTCGAGCGCCTGCCGCGGCTCCAGTCGATGAGTCCCCGCGCGGTCGAATGGATGACGAATCCCCATAGCGTCGATCTTTCCGGTCTTGCAACGCTTTGGAAAATGAATCACTTGCAGGTTCGCACGGTCGATGATTTCGACCAACTGGAATCTGGGGAAAACACCTTGTTGCTGGAGATCCTGCCTGACGCCACGCAGACCGCAGCCTTCTGGGCGGCCTGGGATCGGATCAAGCCTTGAGAAATTCAAGATCCTTCTCCTTGCAAAGTTCCGTCAGCCCCGTTACCCCTAGCTCCCTCAGCGCAAGCGCACTGGTCCCGTGGTCCAATGGATAGGACGATGGCCTCCGAAGCCGTAGGTAGTGGTTCGATTCCACTCGGGACCACCAAGCGTTGAATCGGGCGTTTTGCCCGGCGGGGCATCCCCAAGGGTCCTGAAACCGCTTTGACGCAGTTCTTGGCTTTGACGCAGCTAAAGCAATCGGGGTGCGGAGGCATCCGAGCGGTCGTTTGCGGGCTGGGGCGGCGGATCAATTCGTCATCGATGACCTTACGCTATTCCGTAATATCATCGAGTCCTAAACTAAACTAGGGTCCTGTCTGTCGGCGCGAGGATGAAATCTCCCCACCATCCTCACGGCGGCACTAGGTAGCTCCCCCGAGCTAATTTTCCCCCGATTTGAAAAAGAACCGGCGGCGATTGAGCTACCCCCCGCTTCAGTCCCCGCCGGTTTCTTGATCCGGGTGGTGTGCCGCCAGCTACTGGTCGCCGCGGCGATTTTGGAAAGGCGCGCTCTCCACGATCCCTTGGATCAACTCACGGAGCTTGCCATCATGGGACTCCAAGCGCTGGGTCAGAAGATCGATCGTGGTCGAGTCATAATACTCGACCCCCCGACCCATCGCATAAGTCAGCAGTTTTTCAGATAGGCAACGGTAGAAATCCTTCCTGCGTCCCACGGCAAGAATCTCCTTGAGGCTGGCAATGTCGGCAAATTTTTCTCCGGTGAGGAGCTTGCCCGCAGCATCGATGGGCTTACCGTGTTCTTGGGTGCGGAATTGACCGAGGGCATTGTAGTTTTCCAAGCCGAGACCGATGGGGTCCATCCGGGCGTGGCAGCCCCGACAGTCGGGTTTTTTGCGGTGGATTTCCATCATCTCACGCATGGTGGGGTTCGCGTTGGCATGGTTTGCGAGTTCTTCGAGCGTCGGCACGTTGGGCGGCGCGGGTGGAGCCGGCGTGCCTAACAGATGGTCCAGCACAAACAGCCCGCGTTTCACGGCGGAGGTGCGGCTTGCATTCGAGGTGACCATCAGGAATGTGCCCTGCGTGAGCAAGCCGCCGCGCTCGGGGTGTTCTGTCAGATCGACAGCGCGGAAGTTCTCGCCCATCACTCCGTCGATTCCATAGAACTTCGCCAGCCGTTCGTTCAGAAAACTGTAGCGGGCGGAGATGATCTCCTCCGCCGGGCGATTTTCACGGAGGATGAAATCAAACAGGCTCTCCGTCTCCTGCCGCATGTCGAAGCGCAGCCGTGGATCGAAAATCCGTGCCGCCTCCCGATTCGTCCCGGTTCCGAGGATGGCCTTCGCGCTGATGGCCACGGTCTCGACATCGCGCGCCTGGAGCCACTGCCCCACGAAGTTTTTCACCAAGCGCTGCGAGCGTGGATCTTGAAGCATCCGATCCACCTGAGCACGGAGATTCTCGCGCAGTTTGTTTTGAAATGCCAAGCTCAGCAACTCGTCATCAGGCACGGAAGCCCAGAGGAAAAACGACAGTCGCGAGGCCAGCGCGTACTCGTCGAGCGGAACGATCTTTTTCGGATTGTTCGGCTCAGGTTGGATCTCGGCTCGGAACAGAAACCGCGGTGAAGCAAGACAGGTGGCGATCGCCTGCTTGATGCCATCCTGGAAGGTTTTCCCGGGAGCTGTCGCGACTTCCCGGAAAATAATCATCAGTCGGTCGATCGTAGGCTCGTCCAGCGGTCTGCGGAAGGCACGGCTGACAAAGCTGCGCATGATCTTGCGTGCGTAGCGCTCCCGGGCACCCTGGTTCTCAGGTGCCGGCCCATCCACGAAAATCATGCGGTAACCTTTGGCGAACTCCTTCTTCTCTCCCCCCAGCGGGCCTTGCAACACGACGCGCTGGACCTTGAAAAACAGCTCCTCCTCGGCAGGAAGCGGTCGGTTCTTGGGTGTCACTGCCAGCTCGAAACTCTGGCGCCCTTGCTTGAGGAACAGCTTCCCGCTCAACTTGATCACGCGCCGCTGGTCCCACCCGAGAATGGTCTCACCTAACAAATTTTCATTCGCCGTGACCCGCAGGCCCGCCTCGTCCGTCGTGGCCTCCGTCGCCCCGTGGATGGAGTATTCCACTTCCACCTGATAGTCGCCCTCCTCGGGAATCTCATGCTCCAGCCGGACCTCCTGGGGCTTGGCAAATGCGAGCCAGTTTCCCGTGATGTTGGAGTCTCCGCTGGCCTTGAAATCCCCGCCGGGAAAGATCATCCGTGGAACCTGGGCGGCCGCCCCGGCCGGCAGGGCGAGCTCCACCACCTGATCCGCTGCAGCCATGTATTTCTCCATCAGAAGCGGCGACATCGACAACACGGACCCGATATTGTCGAAGCCATACCCCGTGTCATCCGGAGGGAAAATCTCATGAGTGTCGAACTCCACCCCCAGCAAATCAAACACCGCGTTCTGATACTCGCTGCGGTTGAGCCGGCGGATGGTCACGCGGCCGGGGTCGGGGTTTTTCGCGTCCAGTTCGAAGACCTCCCTTTCGATCCATGCCAGAAGCTTGGCCGTCTCCGCGGGTGAGGGCTGATCTTCGTCGGACGGGGGCATCACCTGGCTGCGAAGATTGTGCCACACGGGCAACCAATGCTTCTTGTCCTTCAAATGCGCCGCCCGATCCTTGAACTCATCCATCACAAACTCACCCTTGGAGGCCCCCTCCGCGTGGCAGGTGTAACAGTAGTTCTCCAGCAGCGGGACGATCTCCCGATCATACACCAACGCCGGATCCTCCGAAGCGCTGGAAACGCCTAGGCCACCGGTCACAAACACCGCAAGAAAGCATCGGGAAAACGAATTCATCACACCAAACCCCTCATACTCGCCTCTCATCGGCAAACTATCGCGGAGCCGGCAAATCAATCGACCGATTCATCGAAAAATCAAGCCCCGGTCACCACCGACCGAGTCTTGGGCAGGTGCAGCGTCACCGCAAAGCCACCGCCCGCCGGCAGCGCGGCACGGGCTTCCCCGCCGCATGCCGCCACGGCCGTGCGCACGATCGCCAGGCCTAGCCCACTCCCGCCCGTCTCACGGCTTCTCGACCGGTCGGGCCGGTAGAATGGCTCGAATAAGCGCGTGAGTTCATCCGCCGCCACACCCGGGCCATCGTCACTCACGGTTAGATCGATCCACTCCCCGGCTTCCTCGCCCGTCACCACGACCCGCGCCAGCGGGCCGGCGTGGATCCTTGCATTCCGGATCAGATTGCCAAGCGCGCGGCCTAACAAAGTGGAATCGCTGTCAATGGTCAGCCCGGCGGCGACCTTCACCTCCACCGAGCGTCCGCCGCCTTCCTTCGCCACCACCTCGCGGACCAGTTGCTCGATTGCGATGCTTTCACCACGCGGTGTCCGGTTTCCCGCACGGGAGAACGCCAGGATTTCCTCCACCAAGGTCGCCAACTCCTGCGCATCGGTCTCGATGGAATCCAGATGCACCTGCTCCGCTGGTCCCAGCTTCATTTCCAGAATTCCCAAGCCCGTCCGCAAGCGTGCGAGTGGCGCGCAAAGCTCATGCGCCGCGTCTCCGAGAAAGCGCTTCTGACCGGAAATCAGATGATCAAGCCGCCCGGCCATCGTCTGGATCGCATGACCTAGATTCCCAAGCTCGTCGTTTCTCCGCTCGGGCAGTGCGGGATTGAACTGGCCTGCCGCCACCTGCTCCGTCGCAAACGTCAGACGCCGGATGTAGCGGGTCGTCCCCACCACCAACGGAGTCCAGAATGCCAGACTCAGGACCAGCACCGCAAGCCCGCCCCACAACCATGGCTTGAAATCAAAAAACATCCCGGAACCATCCAGCCGATCCGCCCGGATCAACAACAACTCACTGCGCGGTGGCCGCCCCGGCTTGCCGGGAAATACCAGATGGACCCCCGCCCAATAACCATCACCCCCATCACCACGAATCAAGAACACCGGACGGCTGCTGAAATCCAATCCTTTACCATCGTGGGTTTCATGGCGATTCAGCGGACGATCATCCCGGGCAAATGGCGGCAAATCCTCACCCTCGGCTCCCGGCGGTGGCGGCCTCTCACCCCGCTGGAAGCCTCCTCCTCCGGGCGGCCCCCCTCGCCAAGACGGAGGACGGCGGTTGCCGGGCATCGGCGGAGGAATCGCCAACCGAGCACGCTCTAACACATTTCCAGGAATCGGAGCTGGAAACCCCACAGGATCGGCTGGTTTGAAAATCCCCGCCACAACCTGCTTCTCCCGTGCAAGCGGCTCCAGCACCGGATTCCATGCCTCCGGTCGGACGTCGAGCAGCTTTTCCTGAACCGCATCCCCGAAAACCTTGATCCGCTCACCCGCGGCGCCACTCAACAACGAGTCCAGGCCCAAGCCGAGTTGCCACGCCACAAAGCCCAAGAACACCAATCCAAGGAGCAGCAAATACAACGCCAACCAGGACAAAACCTTGGCCAACAAGGGAAAGTGCGGCCGCGATCTCATGAGCGATCCTCCAGCAGGCTCTCCGGCTCATGCAGCGAATACCCGATCCCCCGGATCGTCCGGATGAACCTCGGGTTCTTCGCATCATCCCCAAGCTTCTTCCGCAATGATGACACATGCACGTCTATCGAGCGGTCAAACACATCGAACCGACGCTCAGAGACCTCCTCGATCAAGCGCTCACGCGTTTTCACCCGGCCCTTCGCCTTCAGCAGCGATGCGAGAATGGCAAACTCCAGGGTTGTTAGATCGAGCGCCTCGTCGCCCATCACCGCCCGATGAGTCTCCTCACACAGCCGCAGCGAACCCGCATGGAACTCATGGGGAGCCTCGCTTCCCGCCTGCACCCGCGTGCGCCGCGTCACCGCCCGCAATCTTGCCAGAAGCTCTCTTGAGGAAAACGTCTTGGGCAGATAATCATCCGCGCCGATCTCCAGCCCTACAATCCGGTCGGCTTCTTCCCCCAACGCCGTGAGCATCAACACCGGAACATCCGACTTTTTCCTCAACTCCCGCAATACCGAAATCCCGTCCATGCCCGGCATCATCACATCGAGAATCACCGCCTCGTATCCCCCTCCCACCGCCTCCGCCAAGCCCTCCGTCCCGGTGTGCCGCAGCGCCACATCGTAGCCCAAGGGCGTCAGATAGTCACGGATCAGGCCCGCCAGCTTGCGGTCATCATCCACGACGAGGATACGGTGTCTGCCTAGATCTTCCATCAATGCCCCTATGTAGCAGATGCCGCCCCGCCACGCCCATCGCTTTTACAAAAACTTTACAAATTTGCCGTCAAATCCACACACCCGCTTCACATGCAAGCGCTTCCATGGTCCCAATCCCCGCTCGGGGAATCAATCCATCAAGCTCATGAAAGCACTACCCATCCAATCCATCATCGCCCTTGCGATCAGCCTCACCGCCACCGCCCGCCCGCCTCAAGGACGCGGCGGCCCTCCATCGCCGCCGGTTCCACCGTTGTTCGCCATCTTTGATACCAACCATGACCAGAAACTCTCGGCTGAGGAAATCACCGCTGCCAAAGACGCCCTCCTCAAGCTCGATCAAAATCAGGACGGCGAGGTCAGTCTGTTAGAGTCGCTCATGCCGCCTCCGGATGAAAGAAAACCGCGCAGAAAGCCTAACAAAAACAATGATGCGGATGATGGCAAAGGCGACCGCCCCGCCCCGCAAAACCGCCCTGGCCCTCCACCCAAGCGCCCCATGCCACCCGTGGTCCAGGCTCTCGATCTCAACCGCGATGGAAGCCTCACCCCCGACGAGCTCGCAAGCGCTCCTGAATCCCTCAAGACACTCGATCAGGATGGCGACGGCACCCTCTCACCCGAGGAACTCCGTCCCCAAGGTCCCCCACCACCCATGGGCGAGAACCCACCCGTCGAGTGAAACGCTGATCAATCTCCCCGGAAGCGGCATGTGAGACGATGGGTCTCACCCATGGTGCCCCGCCAGAGTCATTCATCATCGTCAGGACCGTCCGGATATCATGGGTCTTGAATCACCAGTTCCGCAGGGGATTCGAGGTCCCATGATGATCGTCGCCCTATTCCACCCAAGCCGCTGAGGTTGCGCTTGGAGTTTGGGATTGCGATCGTTGCGCTTTCCGGATTTCCTATGTCGTGATGAGTGCGCGCCGTTGTAGGATAAAAGGTTCACCGCGCTGGGTGCTCATGACTGCCATCACTTCGCCTTGCGGTCCAAGCCTCGCCTCCGGGGAAAGTGCGGGATGATGTCGCCGCTCCCCAAGCCATGAACCAAAGTGCACTGCTGGCGATCCCTTCCCTGCTTCTCGCATCATGCGGTGGGGCAATCCCTTTGCTGTATCCACAGACAGCCCCGATCCCCTCGTTTTCGGGGCGCGTTCATGGCTGCGGAGCCGCGGGTGCATGGGTGCAAGTGCAGGGTCACCCAGAGACCGGAACGACTGCGGATCGGAATGGCAGTTTTGTGACCCAAGAGGGAGCGGATTTTTACTTCGGGATGGATCAGGCGTATTTCCCAAGATCCTACCAACTGACCGCATTCACGAGCGGGAAGATTCACAAAAAATGGCCGATCGTGCGTCCACCTTTGATCGGTCATTACCAAGGGCAGCCCGGTTACAACGAGCCAATCGAGCTAGGCCGCCTTCGATAACGCGGAGAACAAGCCCCACCAGACACCCTCCGGAAATGACTCTCCATCACGACAGATGCGGCCATGAATGCGGCGAAAGCCACACCGGTCACAGGTTCGCGCCCTCTCCGCACGCTTCAGCAGCTTCTGAATGAACATGACCAAGATCATCACACGCATACTCCTTGCCGTCCTGATCGTTGGGGGTGTTGCCTTTTGGAACCTCATGCCAACGTCGTGGATTGACCGGCTCCCGGCATTCTGGCGGATTGCAATCGTGACCTGCGCGGTCATCTTCTCGGTATTCACCCTGATCGGCTATGTGATTGATAGCGGCATCCCCCGGAGGTTCTTTCAAAAGAAGTGATCAGACACCCATTTTTCCCGATGGCTTTCATCGAGAAAATCCCAGCGGTCGTCCTCCGGAGCCAGTCGCCTGTTCGGGCATCCGCGGGCGTGTCGGGGAGAAAACGTTTCATGGCGTTTCGTCCAAAATTTCCTGCACGATGTCAGGTGTCACCGTCCGCGCCATCGAGGGTTTCCGATCTCTTGCCGCAAGCCGCTTCGCCGTCTCCAACCCGTCGTCGTCGAGATTCAAGGTCGTTCTCATACGGGATACCTCACGCATCGCCCGTCAAGTTTGGGAAACCTGCGACTTCTTTCCCGGTGCGCAGATCCGTGGACCGCCACAGGCTGTAACGCTGCCCAGGAGTCGTCTCGAAATCAAATTTCCGTGCTGCCGGAGTCGTTGCAGAAGATCCATCAAGCTCGGTGGCAATCTCCCGAGCGGCTGTCAAAGAGCTTACAAGGAGCGGCCAGTGCTGTCTTGAGTCTGAGTGACCTGATTGGTGATCGCCACTGGCATGTCGCCTGCGGCTTGCGGTTCCACCGGCTGCACGTTGATCTCAACATTCACCGGGACGGCGCGGAGGCCTTCGATGATTTTTTGCAGGCGCTCGACGGTGATTTCTGATAGGGTCGGATTGCTGACGGCTTGTTCGATTTTTTCGAGGCCGATGGTGAAGGCGTTCATATGGCCGGTGATGCGGTTGATGGGATCATTCTCGCCTGCGCCGCCGGTGAGGATGTTGCGCTTGAAGGTGCTCTTGATGGCGGTCCAGCGGGTGACGTCTTCGGGGGTGGCGAGGGAGTTGATTTCGCGCCATTTGAGGAGACTGGCCTCGGCGGCCTGGCTGAGGGTTTGGGCTTCGCCGCGGTAGTGATCGGCGATGAGGGTGGCGACCTCGGCATCGGTCATGAGGGGCAGGATCTTGTCGGCGATCTTGTTCATGTTCCGGTAACTGCCTTGGAGCTTGAACGGTGGCTCGGTGCGGTAGGCGTCTTCCATGGCCGCGCTGCGCACGTATTCCTGATTCACGCGGAGGATGATCTCGCGGACGTGGAGGAGTTTTTCCATGACGGCGACGCCGTCGTTGATTTCCTCGGCGCTGAAGCTGCCTTCGAACTCGATGCCTTCGCGGCTGCCGGTTTGGGCGATTTTCAGGACGGTGAGTGCGTCGTTGTGGCTGCGGGCGCCGATGCGGGCGAGGGTGGCGTTACTGGTGAGGGCGTTCTCGATGTAGCTGTCTTTGAAGGCGGCTTCATGGCCGCCGAGGATGTCGCCGAGGTTGTAGGTGTCGGCGCGGTTGGCGAGCATGTCGGGCACTTGGAATTTGCCGCCGACTTCGGTGTAGGGGTTGCCGGCCATGACGACGGCGACTTTGCGACCGCGGAGGTCGTAGGTTTTGGCCTCGCCTTTGAAGACGCCCTCGATCTTGCGGGTGCCGTCGCAGAGGGAGATGAATTTTTGGAGAAACTCGGGGTGGGTGTGTTGGATGTCGTCGATGTAGATCATGACGTTATCCCCCATTTCGAAGGCGAGGTTGAGTTTTTCAATTTCCTCGCGGGCGCTGGCGTTGTTGGCCTCGGCGGGATCCAACGAGGTGACTTGGTGGCCGAGGGCGGGGCCGTTGATTTTGACCAGCGTGATGCCGAGGCGGCTGGCGACGTATTCCATGAGGGTGGTCTTGCCGTAGCCGGGTGGTGAAATGAGCAAGAGGAGGCCCATGCGGTCGGTGCGGGTGTCATTGCCGGCGGCACCGAGTTGTTTGGCGAGGTTGGCTCCGATGAGGGGGAGATAGACTTGGTCTAGCAGGCGGTTTCTAACAAACGAGCTGAGGACGCCGGCTTTGAATTGATCGAGCCGGAGTTCGCGGCGGCGGGTTTCCGCGAGCTGGTGTTTGAGTTTTTGGAATTGCTCGAAGGCGGGGACGATGGTGGCTTCGTAGCGGCGGAGGCGGGCGGTGAATTCGTGGTAGTCGAGCTCCATTTGGCTCTCGCGGATGCGCGGGTGGGTGCCTGTGAAGCCGGTGAGGAGGATACGTGATGCAGGGGCGGGCGGGGTAATGG
>CALMKO010000166.1 GCA_937867415.1 uncultured Verrucomicrobiota bacterium
TGATTCTCAAATCCTGCGGTTGCACCCGCCGGGACAAGCGCATACGTTGGCGGGCGTGATCCGTCCTGTCGATGTCCTCCTTGAGTTTTTGGAAGCCGAGCACGCCCGCGGGGTGACGCACGTGCACCTCGATGAAGGCGCGCGCGATGGCCTGCGCGGCCTTTTCAACCGCGTCAAACACGGGGTTCCTGCACCCGCGGCACCTGTCGCGAGGATTCCTGAACCTATGGCCACCCCGGTGATCACCGAGGTCAAACCCACGGGCGGAACCCGTCGGGAACAATTGGACTCCCTGCAGATACAGGTGGAGAAATCACAACCGATCAATGCCTTGGGAACCCTCCGAGAGACCCTGGTCTTCTCCACCGGGAACCCCGAGGCCAAGGTGATGTTCGTCGGCGAGGCCCCGGGCTATTTGGAGGAAAAGGAGCGCCAACCCTTCGTCGGCCCGGCTGGGCAAAAACTCAGTGATATTCTCAAAGCCATGGGAACGGCCCGGGATGAGGTCTATCTCACGACGCTCGTCAAATTTCGTCCCGCCATGGCCGGACAGACGACGAACAACCGCAAACCAAGCGCGGCGGAGATCGCCGCCTGCCTGCCATTCTTACGAGCGGAAATCCGCATCGTCCAACCGTTGTGCATCGTCGCACTCGGGGAAGGGGTGGCGGAGGGTCTGCTCGGTTTGACCGGCCCCATTCCCTTCAGCCGTGGCGCTTGGCACGACTTCGAGGGCATCCCGGCGCGCGTCACCTATCACCCCAGCACCTTGTTACAGACTCAGGGCGTAAGCACGACCAAGCGCCAGCTTTGGGAAGATATGCTCGCGGTCATGGAAAAAATCAGCCTCCCCATCTCCGAGAAGCAACGGGGATTCTTCCTGCCGAAGCCGGCCTAGGGCGGCGTAAAACTCAGACTGGCGGAAAGGGTAGGGAGTAACGACGCTCTCGTCGTCGGAGCGAATGGGTGGCCTTTGCGGTGAGTTTCGCGCATTCCGAAGGCCACAGATCCACGGACACCACCAAAGTGTGCTGCCTCCTTACCCGCCAATTCAAATTTTACACGGCACTAGACCTCCTTTTCGCCCAACAACTTGATCGCCCGCGGCACACGTTTGCGGCGCAGGCCGAATTGTCTGACCGCATGACGCTTGAGATGGGCCACCGCGTCCTCGATGTCATCCGTGAAGAAAATCAATTCCGGATCATCATGACTGATCGTGCCCTCCTCTGCCATCCGATAGACAAAATCCATCAGTGGCTGCCAGTAGTCTTTTCCCATCAATACGATTGGGAAAACCTTCAATTTGCCGGTTTGGATGAGGGTCATGGTTTCGAACATCTCATCCAGCGTCCCCGCGCCCCCGGGCAGGACGATGAATGCATACGAGTATTTTACCAAGACCACCTTGCGGGTGAAAAAGTAGCGCATCGTCACCGCGCGATGCACGAAGGGATTGAGTTCCTGCTCGAAGGGCAGCTCGATGTTGACTCCAAGCGAGCGCCCACCGGCCTCGAAAGCCCCCTGATTTCCCGCCTGCATGATTCCCGGTCCACCACCCGTGACCACCGTGAAGCCCAGCTTGGCGCAGGCCTCTCCCATCTTCCGGGCCATCTCGTAAAACCGCGTCCCCGGCTTGGTCCGCGCCGAACCGAAAATCGTCACGCACGGCCCCGCGAAATGCAGCGCCCGGAAGCCCATCAGCAAATCCTTCGCCACCCGCACGATGGTGAACAAGTTGTGCAATCGGGAACTCGGCCCGGAGAGGAGCGACTGATCCGGCGTCTCCAGTTCAAAGATCTCCTGCTCGATGATTTCCTGTTCGGTGATCTTCAGTGCATCGACCTGCGGCAATTTCGGACACTTGGGTGGTTTCACGGACTTTGCCTATCATTTTCAAAGCAGTTGTGGAAAACCAAATCGGCGGGATCCTTGCTCGAATCTCACGCAGCAGCCCAAAAAAAAGCGCCCGCCTCAGGGAGGCGGACGCGAGACCGAGCGGCCCGGGTCGATCAGCCAGCGAAATTCGCAGCCACTACATCCCAGTTCACCACGTTCCAAAAGGCGGCGATGTAATCCGGGCGGCGGTTCTGATAATTGAGATAGTAGGCATGTTCCCACACATCCAGCCCGAGAATCGGAGCATTCCCGCAGCCGCCGAAGTCAGCGCCCATCACCGGGTTGTCCTGGTTCGCGGATGAGCAAACCACCAGTGAGCCATCCGCCTTTTTGCAAAGCCATGCCCAACCCGAACCGAAGCGGGTGGCCCCCGCCTTGGCGAAGGCTTCCTTGAACGCGTCAAACGAACCGAAGGCTTTGTCGATGGCGGCGGCAAGATCTCCCGTCGGAGCCTTGGCACCACCCGGCGCGATGACTTTCCAGAAAAACTCGTGATTCACCGCGCCCCCCGCGTTGTTGCGGACCGCCGTGCGGATCTCCTCAGGAACCGCCGCGAGATCCGTGATCAGTTCCATGGCCGTTTTAGCTTCCAGGTCAGGCTTGCCGGCGAGGGCGTTGTTCAAGTTGGTGATATACGCGTTGTGATGCTTTGAATGGTGGATCTCCATCGTGCGCGCATCGATGTGAGGTTCCAGGGCATCATAGGCATATCCAAGGTCGGGGAGTGTGTGTGGCATGGGAGTTGAGGAGTTTGGTTTGCTTATCTTTTTGCCATCCGCTACGACGGACGGCGTTGGCGATGCCCCCTACCAAAGCGAGCTAGCCGACACCCGCAAGGACAAAACACCGATGCCTCCAGAACTCACTCAATATCTACCAGAAATCCTCTCCTCCCTCATCGGCCTGATCGTTGGCTGGCTCTTTACCTGGCTCATCGGTTCTGGGAAAAGCGCCGCCGCCGCCGAGCGCCTCAAAGCCGAGGAGCGGCGCTCCGCCGAAATCGAAGCCCGCCTCGCCCACACCACCGCCGAGTCCACCCGCAGCGAGCAGGAATCCCAAGCCTTCCGCAACCAACTCACGGAGATCCGCTCGCGCCTCGAAGGCGAAGTCAAGGCCGCCGCCGAAAAACAAGCCCTGCTGGAACGCGCCGAACTCAAATTGGCAGACACCTTCAAGGCTCTCTCCGCAGACGCCCTGCGCTCCTCGTCCGAACAATTTCTCCAACTCGCCAAATCCTCCCTCGCCACTCAATCCGAGGAGGCAAAAAGCGAGATCGAAAAACGCAAAACCGCCATCGAGACCCTCATCACCCCCGTCGCGGAATCCCTCGGCAAGTTCGAACTCCGCATCGGCGAAATCGAAAAAGCCCGCGAGGGTGCCTACTCCGAACTCAAGGAACAAGTCCGCGCCCTCGGTGAAGGACAACTCGGCCTCCAGCGCGAGACCGCCTCACTCGTCAAGGCTCTCCGCCAGCCCACCGGCCGCGGCCAGTGGGGGGAAATGCAACTCCGCCGCGTCGTCGAACTCGCCGGCATGCAGGAACACTGTGATTTCGAGGTGCAACACACCAGCACCACCGACGATGGGAAAAAACTCCGCCCTGACCTCATTGTCAGGCTGCCAGGCGGTAAATCCATCGTCGTCGATTCCAAGACCCCCATGGATGGCTACCTTGATGCGTTAGAGGCAAATGAGGAAAGGATCCGCGAGGAAGCGCTCCACCGCCATGCCCGCCAGGTCCGCACCCACATCCAGCAGCTAGCGTCAAAAAACTACACCGCCCAATTCGCCCAAACCCCTGAGTTCACGGTTCTTTTCCTACCAAGCGAGTCGTTTTTCTCCGCCGCCCTCCAGTGCGATCCCGGCCTCATCGAACGTGGTGTGGATCAGGGCGTGATTCTCGCCACACCCACCACCCTCATCGCCCTGCTTCGCGCGGTCTCTTATGGATGGAGGCAGGAATCGATTGCCGAAAACGCCCGGGAGATCTCTCTGTTAGGCCGCACCCTCCATGAACGCCTCGGAAAACTCGCAGAACACTTTTCCAAACTTGGACGCTCGCTGGGAAATGCCGTCGAGCAGTATAACAGCGCCATCGGCTCCTTCGAAAACCGCGTCCTGAGCACCGCACGCAAGTTCGAGGAACTCAAAGCCGCCCCGGAAGCCGCCACCATCAGCAACCTCGAACCGATTGATAAAATCCCAAGAAGCCCACTCGCTTCCCCCGCTCTTTCCAGCCAGCCACCCAGCCAGCCACCCAGCC
>CALMKO010000167.1 GCA_937867415.1 uncultured Verrucomicrobiota bacterium
TCCATGACGATGGATGCCAGCCCGGTGAGGCGCATCCACCAGGGGCGGATCATGCGGGAATCCTTGACCCGATAGAGTTCGATTTCATCGATTTTTTGATTCAGGATACCCGTTGAAATCCGCAGGCGTTCACTGGTGAGTTCGAAAATGGAGGTGCGGACGACGAGGTATTTCCAGATCATATAGGCGGCTGGAATGATCAGCGCGATGAAGCCCGGCGGGAAAAACAGACTGCCAAACGAGATTCCCACCGCGGCAATCAGTGCAGCGGAGAAGGGGCCGAGATTGAGCCATTGGGATGGGCTTCCTTTCCACAGTGAAGTTTCTTCTGACATCGGCGCGAGTTTGGTTGGGATGGGGTGGGTGGACAAGCGCGGATTATGGACCCGTTTTTTTCCACTCACGGATGATGGATAGCCTCGCACTGCCTTGGGTGCGCAGGTCTATACCGCTCTGGCGATCCATCTGTCCGCTTTCGATCATATCAAGCTCCTCTCGGAGAATGAGCGGATAGATGAGGGATAGCCAGATGCGTCCTGCTTGAATGGTCACATTCGCGTCGGAGAGATTTCCGCTGAAATCGGGCACATTCTTGCGGCTGAAGTTGCCTGTGATTTCAAACACGCCGCACGGATGACCTTTGACGGTCTCGATGGATGTGAATTTGAGTTTCAAATGACCCTTGGCATTGCCTGCGACCAGGATCGGAAGCGCCTTTTCGTTCAGGTGGAATTCCCGGCCGATTTTTACCCGTTCTTTCGGAAACCACATCGGCCGAGCTGCGACGGCGTTGTCGATGAGGAGTAAGTCAAACACGGGCGAAAGCTGTTTGGCCAATGTGATGGCCCGGAAGCCCTCGCTGGTCTCCGCCTTCCAGTTGGTCCCGGTTTTTTTGAAAATGCACGGTTTGGTGGGCGACTCCAAGACTACGGGGGTGCTTGTTTTGGCTGCATCCGTCTTCTCGGTTACAGGCTCGGTAAAGGTCGATTGCTCAAGAGTGTAGCGGACTTGCTCTCCCGCGCGCTCGAGTTTGAGAATCTCCGTGAACGTGCCCTTGATCATCATGGCTTTGGATCCGATCTCGGAGTGGACCACGGTGCGGTTAGATGACTCGCTGATTCGTGTGATCCTGACTTCAAACCGGCTTGGCAAGGGGAGGTCTTTCCGGAAGATCACCCCTTCAGGAGTTTCATCAACCAGCTTCCGGAGCTCTGGATCGGCGGGGACGTCATCGGACTGACTTGTCTGTTTGGCAATTTGGCCCTCCACCGTCGCGCTTGCTTTTGCCGCGATTTCTTTGGCCTTGTCGCATGAAGACGAGAGGCAGCACGCAAGCATGAAAAATGGAATGAGGCTTTTCATGGGATTAGATCTGGCCGCTGCAATCGAGCGACTGGTTCATGGCGATGGCTGGATTTTCATCGGTCGAGACCCCCACCACGACCGCAGGCACGCCGGCAACCGTTTTATGAGGTGGGACATCGTTGAGGACGACGCTGCCGGCACCGACCTTGGCTCCGGTCCCGATGACCACGCGGCCGAGGATTTTCGCGCCCGCCCCGAGCAAAACCCCGGAACGGATGATCGGGTGGCGGTCGCCCGCTTGCTTGCCCGTGCCGCCGAGGGTGACCTCGTGGAGAATGGAGACATCATCTTCGATAATCGCCGTCTCCCCTACGACGAAGGAGGTGCCGTGGTCGAGGAGGATCCCGCAGCCGATGGTTGCGGCCGGGTGGATGTCCACGGCGAAGACCTCGCTGGCGACGCTTTGGAAATACAAGGCCAGCCAACGCCGGCCATCCAACCAGAATTGATGGGCGACCCGATAGGTGCTAAGCGCGAGAAAGCCTTTGAAAAATAACAGCGGCTCCAAGGGGGAAAAGCACGCAGGATCGCGTTCAAACATGGCTAACAGGTCCCGCGATGCCGCATGGACGATGTGCGGGTGCGCCTTGAAGACACCCGTGATCAGCGGCTCCATCCCGATCCGCGGCATGTCCTCGCGTGCCAAGCGGCGGGCCAACCGCGCACCCAGGGCGGTGGCGAGATGGTCGCGCGAGAGGATTACATCGTGGATCAGGTTCCGCAAAGTGGGCTCCTCCGCAGCGACGCGGAGGGCCTCGCTGCGCAGTGTTGCCCACACTTTTTCAAGGTCCACGGATTTACCGGCGCAAAGCTTGGCCGTATTCTTGCTCGCCGGGATCGCCCCGGCCTGTTGAGATTCGCTCATGAAGATTTCACAGAAATTGGAATACGCCTGCCGGGCGATGGCCCAGCTGGCGAGATGCCATGACGGGAGGACTCTTACACGGCTTGAGGACTTAGCGCAACGGGAAGCAGTATCAGGAAATTTTCTGGTGCAGATTCTCAATGATTTACGCCGCGCTGGACTCATCGAAAGCCGCCGGGGCAAGGCCGGAGGCTATCTTTTGGCCCGGAGTTCCGGCCAGATCACCCTCCGGCAGGTGGTCGAGGCGGTCGATCCCTCGGTCCTCCAATGCTCGGTCACGCGCGAGGGCGATTCCGGGCAGGCGATCCACCGCGCCTGGGATCAGGTCTCGCAAGGCCTCCAGCAGTCGCTCGATCAGATCACCGTGGAAAGCCTCGCGGCCAATTCCGGAGCACCCATGTTTTACATCTAGCAGCACGGGTCCGGTGGGGAAGTGGGCCTTTAATTAACAAATGCAAAATATTTCGCTGGATGACCCGCTCCATTTCAGATATATGGCCCCTAGTCCAATCACCCCACCCCATCCATGGCCGCACTCGGAGAACATACGCACCACATCAAAATTCGATCGACACAAATGGAAATACCGTCCGCTGCGGCATCCGGTCGTGACGAGGATTACGACCGAAAGCTGAAGGACGCCCAGCAGGAACTCGACCGAATCCAAGCGCAGCGAGAAGATCTCGAACGCAAAAAAAACGAGCTTGAAGAACTCACCAACCGCAAGCGGACCTTCCTGTCCCAGCAAGCCGAGCTCACCGAAAAGCTCACATCCGCACTCACTCTGATTGATCGCGGGTTGTTTGAAATGCGTCAGGAAAGCGAGGACCTCGAACAGTGCCGCACCTGCTTCGCCGCCCATCTCGATCGAATTCAGAAATTGAACCCCGAGGCGTGGAGCCGCGAGACGCTCCCCGAGCGCTTGGAGAAGGCCGCCATGGCCATCGACATCGCCTCAGACGAGTATGACCAAGCCGCGAGCCACTTCGAGGGCAGCCGCAGCGCCCCGATTTTCGGCCGTCCTTCCCGCCGCAGCCGTGGCGGCAAGCGCACCAGCTCCGAGTTCATGGTCAACCTCCGCAATGGCTTCGCCTTTAACCTGCCGATCCTTGCGCTTGGTGGGTTCGCGATTTTCATCTACCTCGTCCGTTAATACCTCGGAAGCCAAGCCAAGAGCATGAGTCGTAGCCGCACATTCAAAGAGGATCCTGAACTTGCGAAACTCCGCGAGGCTGAGCAAAAGCTCCTTCTTCTCGAAAAAGAATACGCGCAGATTCCCAAAAAACTCGCCCAGGAGCTCAAGGACCGCGAGTGCACCATGCCTCCGCTCCCTGAAATCGAAGATCGCAGGCGCCAGCGGGTCCACGAGGACACGGTCTCACGGGGCGAGGCATCGAACATCCTCCGCGACCAAACCCGCAGCCTCATTCTCACCGCCATGCTGCTGGTCGCTACGGGTGCCTTGATCTGGTGGGGGGTGAAATTGATGCAGGGGTGAAACGGTAAGTGCTCCCGCCATTTTTTCCGGTGGAAATTTCTGCCGCCGCTGCTGGAGCATCAGTCTCTTCCAAGCGGCTTTCCCATTAAGAAATACTCGGCATGCCTTGGCTCGCAGGTAGCGCGTTACCGCCCGCGCCGCCGCGCATGCATCAGGTTCTCTTGCTCATCGATCAAAAGCGCATCGGCTAACTGCCTCTGAAGTTCTTGGTGCATGCGATGCTTTCATGACGGCGGAAAACTCCTGCGATCGCGAGGCTCTGCGCCAGTTCGTCATGAAGAGGGAGATCATCAGCGCCGCCCGCTACAACGGGCTCGAACACGGACTTTATGGCGTATTCAAGCAGATCGAACCCACGATTTACCTCTCTCTTCCTCCTATTTAAGCATCTACCCCTTCAGGTCTCTAACGCTCCACAACAGCCCTGCCGCCGCGCTGC
>CALMKO010000168.1 GCA_937867415.1 uncultured Verrucomicrobiota bacterium
TTTGCCTGCGGATGGTGGCAGGTGCTTTCCGGCGGGGATTGGACATCGGGCTGCGAGGTGAAAATGGTGCTTTTTGACACCTATTGCAACGGAAATTTCAAAAAAGTGCCAAAAAGCACTCTCGTTGGATGGGGCGGCCTGCGGGGGGGATGGCTGCTGGAAAAAGGAATGTTATTCCCCGAAATGGCACCACTGCTCTTCCGGGAGAGACCGGAGAAAGATTCCGATTTCCTCAAGCTGTCCTTGGGCCTGCCCCCATTGGAGATGCTCCCTAAATCGCAGTTGCTTCTCGATAGGCATCGAGTGGTGCCATGCTGCGAGAATGAGCGGAAGAGGTGGTTCCCAGCCGCCCGATGGTTTCTGACGGGTATTCTTGAGCATGCCGTAGAGAGCATTCCACTGCGGCGGCATCGGCACGAGTCGGTTGTTGGCGGTGCAGTTAATCCAGAGGGAATCGAATGCTTCAGTGTCGTAGCTCATTGTTTCTTGTTTGGGCATTTTACAAGTGAAAGTTACACCGTCACTTCCACCATGAACTTGTCGCACTCATCGATTACAAATTGGGGTATAGGGTCGAATTCAGCGGGATCGAGCTGGCAAATATAGTCATTCTCGACGTGGTAGGTTTCGTTGATGTATTTACGAATCACTGAGCTTTTGTGATTTTCATCGATGAGCCGGTAGATTTGCAACTTTTCGTAACCATTGGTGGCATTTGTGTAGAGATTTTTGAGTTCCGCCTGGTTTTCGATGTGAGAAACCACGGCTTCGTAGTCGAAGGTTGCAACGTTGAGTTTATCTTTTATCTGGTCGATACCTGATTGTAATGCCGATGGACTCAATGGCTCATCAATGCCGTCAACACTTGGAATTCGATAGTCCAACGGTGGCCGCCTCTTTTTGAAAATGTTGGAAAGCACTTCGTAGGCGTCTCCCTTGTCGTCGAATATTTCGAAGTAGCGCCTGAGATAGATGAGCTTTGTGACCAGATGATTTGGCGAATTGATCGCTTTGAGGCCGATTTGGGCGAAGCTAAGAATATCACTTGCCTTGATCTCGCGTTCGCTGAGTATTCCGTTCGTGGTTTTCAGGAAATGCGCGACCGATTGTTGGAACCTTCGTTTCAAGGTTTTTGTCGTATCGATCACCGGCTCCATGTCGTGTGTGAGCATCAGAACGGTTCCGCCTTTGAATGAGTTGGGCTGTAGAAAAAGCCTGTCGAGGATAGCGAATTTCTTGTCCTTGTCGAACGATGAGATCGGGTCGTCCAGGATGATCAGGTCTGGTTTCTTGGATAGGCACTCAAACATGAAAAGCACGAGGGCAAAGGCGTTTCGTTCGCCGAAGCTCAGATGTTGACTCCCTCCGGATAAAACCTCTTCGCATTCGACATGTTTCAGCTTCAGTTGATGGCCCGATTTTTCATCCGTGATCAGAACCTCGTATTTGTAGCCAGCGTTTGAGAGAAAGCTGTTAATTTCGGTCCGATTCTTTTCTATCAGCTTTTGTGTGGCTCTGCGCTGCTTATTGATTTCCCCTTGGAGCTTTCCTGCGTCGGAGATGAGTTCCTCCAATTTTTCATTGAGTGAGTTTACTATGTCCCTTGTCTCGCTGGAGTCGAGGTGTCCGAAGAATTTCAGATCAATCCGTAACGTGGGAAGTTTTTCGGCTACTTTTTCAGTTTCCTTGAAGCTTTGTCCCGAGAGATTCTTGAGTTGTTCAAGTTTTTGGATGAGGTCGTCAATTTGAACTTTGATTTCCATTAGAGACCTTTCGTGCTCGCTTTGAATCCCCTCTTTCAGCTTTGTGATCGTCTCGATTATATCCCGAGCATCATTGGAAAAGTATTTCCCAAGTTTTTCGAAAACGGCGATGATTTTATTCAGGTGATTGATCGTGTTTTTGTCGTATTCCTTCGAAACACGTTCAATTGTGCCTTTCTTATCGGCTGTTGGTGATGTGCAAAACGGGCAGTCGGGACTTATTTCCATAAACGCCTGCCCTTGTTGTTGCCATCCGATCCAAGTTACATTCGTTGAGTGCTTCAGGAATGGGGCGTAGGCCTCTAGGCCTGCGGGGATGTGCTCGAACTTGTTCCCGCCTTCCAACGCCTTGTAGCCTGAGCTTGTTTTAGCGATGCCGGTTTTAGACACCTTGAAACTCCCGGATAGTTCCCGGAGGACGCTGAGGAATGTTTCCAGGTTTGGGTCATCCTGAAATACCGATTTGATTTTTCCAACAATGTCTTCGATGGCTTTGAGTTGTAGCTCGTAGTCCGCTGTCTTAATGAAGATTTCGAAACTGTTTGCTACCAGTTCATCGGGTTTGAATGCGAACTGTTCGAGATACTTTTCATTAAACAGTTTGATGCTGGTGATGCCTACAAAGCCTTGAACCTCGGGAGTGAGTTTTAGCGGATTGTCTTGTCTGAGTTTGAATGGAAGCAAATTAGCTAGCGAAGCCTCATCTGTGAGCCTGCACTCGATGGCTTTGGCAATGGTGCTTTTTCCTGTGCCATTGGAACCATATTTGATATTCAGCTTGCCTGCCTGAATGGAAATTTCTCCTTCAGTGATATTGTTGCAGTTTTTGAGAGTGACGTCCATTTCCTTTTTTTGATTCGTTAGGCCAGCCGCGTCCTTCCGGTGAGGAGTTCCTGCATCATGCCCTGCTTGAGGGCGCGGGTCTTGTCCCGCCGCTGCTCCAGCGCCGCCAGCTCCAGGTCCATGTCGGAGAGAACGGTGGCGATGGCGGTTTGTTCGGCTTTGGTGGGTGGAAGTTTCATCTCGAAAGTCAGAAAAGTAGGAAGCCTGAGCGAATCTACCGTCGCCTTCACGGTGTTCTGCATCGCCCAAGCTCCGAAGTTCTTCGAGAGATAGAAATGAATGAAGCGTCCTGAAATGTCAGGCTTGAACTGGGTGATGGCATAAACACGCTGATGCACGTCGAACCTCCCATGGATGTAGTGGAAGATGCTTCCGATTCGTCCTTCACCTGGAATGAGGATGGCTTCGCAGTCATGGGAGTAGCTGTTGATATGCTCCACAACTTCCGACCGCACGAAGAAGGGATATTGCCCGTCCTCAACTTTGTCTTCGTTGTTCCGGCTGCCGGTTTTGATGTGTGCCACATCCCCCAGCCGCTTCGTCTCCCACTTTCCGGTGAATCCCGGGAGGCGGGTTTGGCCGGTGAGGAGCTGCTGCATGGCGGCCTGTTTGAGGTCGCGCTGCTTGGCGATGAGCCGGTCCAGCGCGGCGAGCAAGGCGTCCATGTCCGATAAGGCCGTGGCGATGGCGCGTTGCTCGGGTGGGCGTGGGATTCCGATTGGGATTGGAGCTATAAAATTGCGATTCAGCGACTGTTGGGCACCTCCAGAATTGTGGCGCGAGAAGTCGATCGCCTTAAGGAAATAGAAAACGAACAGTGGATCGTTACCGCGGAAGTCCGTGACATAGAGCGCGGTGTTGTGAGGCCAGAAATCTTGTTCGCAATAATGAGCTTGCCCAAACGATGCACCGCTTCGGCCTACCACCACGCCCGGTCCTTTCACAATGGCGGTGTCGTGGCAGCCGTTTTGACCAGCAGATCCCATGACCGGAATATCGCCCCGCCGACGATCTTCCCAAGTGAGATCATGGCCACGCTGTAGGGAAATGAAGTTGCCAAGTTTCTCAGCATCCCACTCCTCCGGGATCACGCCGACCTCGGTCTGTTTGTAGCCGGGAGGAGTCATGGTAAGGATGAAGGTTGAGGGATGAACGTTGAAGGGGAAGAAATAAGGATGAATGATGAAGGATGAAGGTTGAAGGTTGAAGGGAAGAAATGGAAAGGCAAGGGTTGCAGTGGTTTTCATGTGGT
>CALMKO010000169.1 GCA_937867415.1 uncultured Verrucomicrobiota bacterium
GACTCACCCACCTTTGCCAAGAACCGCCCCTCAGAATCGAGCGACCAGACCTGGAGATCCAAATTGGAAAACGCCAGATCCGCGCCGGTGCCGGATGGGTCGTCGAACTCGCGGACCGAAAACCAGTTCAATGCAACCGTTAGAGACATTTCCTGGGTGAATTCCGAAGCAAACCGGTATTCAAACGCACTTTCCAGACCGATCACCGCCGAATCCCAACCTTGGTTGGCGATCACACCTCCGGTGCTGCCCGGCACATCCGCCGTGCCGAAAAAATAAACCTCGGCAGCAGCCACCAAATCCAGAGCCCCGGCTCCGGTTTGGCGGTCGAGCGCCCGGGTGGTCACATTCATCTCGTTTTGCCCGTTGTCCCAGCCCGCCGTTTCGCGCGAACCCGCCATGATGACCGACTTGAGCACCCGCGTGTCCTGCGCGTTCGAACCTGGGGGATGGACAAAATTTGCCCCATCTTTCAGCAGAGCGATGCCACCCGCGACGATGGGTGCTGAAAAACTGGTGCCATCCATGTTCAAGAAATACGGGTCGGGCGGCGGCACGGGCTGCACGAGCGCGGTTAGATTGGGTGTCGTGCTCGCCCCCAGGGACCCAGCATCGCCAAGATAAGCCGCGAGCACCATCCGCTCACCCGGAGCCGCGATATCAACTGCCGAACGGACGCCGGTGAGAGTCACATTCGTCACCGGATTGAAGAAATCCACCGCGCCCTGGGAGGAGAAAACGGAAGGTTGTAGGAAGGATGCCCCGCCCAAGGAACCGACGGCGATGTTGTTGAATCCCGACGCCGGGGCTCCCACCCGAGCGTTGCCTCCATTACCGGCGGATACCACATGTGCCACCGAAGCATTCTGCCGCGCGAGGCCGTCGAGCGCCAGTGATTCAACTCCCGAAGATGAAGGATCACCGCCACCCCAGCTGCTGTTGATCACATCCGCCCGAGCCACTCCGACTCCCTGAAACATCGCCTGATAGACATTCACCACCGACTGGGGGGTGATGGAAAACGCACCCAGATCGGTCGGGGAAAAATCCACCGCGATGCCGCCTGACACAAGCGCCGCCTCAGGTGCCATGCCCAAGCCCGCCAACGTGTAAGCCCCGCCGTTGGTCGGGATGTAGCCGCTTCCCACCAGAACATGCCCGACCATGGTCGCATGGAAATCCAACTCGTTGCGCGCACCCACTGCGGTGTTTTGGTAGGTCGAGACGCCCGTTGCAGCTCCGGGAGGCCGCACAAACGCCTCATGGCCGCCCCAGACCAGTCCGGCCTCCACATTCCCAATGACGGTGCTAGCACCGAGAATTCCTCGATCAAAAAACCAATTCCAGCCCACCACGGAGTTGACGAAAGTCTGGCTCTCAAAAGCCCCATTCCCATAATTCCCTGAAATAAGCTGGTTTTGCGGCCCGGCCTGCCCTTGGGTCTGCATGAGACCACCCCCCAAACTCACCAGGATCCGCCAGAAATCATTCATTTCCGAACGATTACGCGTTGATCAAATCCTTCGCAACGTCGAATTTTCCGGTGCGCACCAAATCCCCCAGCCCGCCCTTGCGAACTTGGATTTTGGCAAGTAGAACGCCCCATGGTTCCGATCCGCTACTTCAACCGCCACACAGGCATCCTCGAGACCGAGCAGGTCTATGGGGAGGGCTTTCTTCGTTGGTCCTACGGAAATCCTCTCGGCGCCATCTCGCTGAACGCCTTTGTCAAACGACCATTTTTTTCCGCGTGGTATGGCCGCCGGATGAGCACCCCGGCGTCCGCCGCACGCGTGGTGCCCTTCATCTCACAATATCAACTCGACCCGAACGACTTTGCGGAAGCCCCTCAGACGTACCGCAGCTTCAATGAGTTTTTCTATCGGAAACTCAAGCCCGCAGCACGCCCGATCGATGCGGATCCGACCAGCGCGGTGTTTCCCGCGGATGGCCGCCATCTGGGCTTCCCTTGCGCCGCAGACATCTCAGGAGTGTTTGTCAAAGGCCAGAAATTCGACCTTCCAGCCTTGTTGGGAGACACGAAACTTGCCGCTCGCTATGCCGAGGGCGCACTCATTCTTTCCAGACTCTGCCCGGTGGATTACCATCGTTTCCATTTCCCGGTTGCCGGAATGCCGGGCGATACCCAGTTGATCCGCGGCCCGCTTTTTTCGGTCAATCCCATCGCCCTCCGCCAGCGGCTCTCCTACCTCTGGACCAACAAACGAACCCTCACCCACCTCACCACCGAGAATTTCGGAACGGTGCTCTGCTTGGAAATCGGCGCCACCTGCGTGGGCACCATCGCCCAAACATTCACCCCTGGACAGGCGGTCACCAAGGGCGCGGAAAAAGGCTACTTCGCCTTCGGCGGCTCCTCAACCCTAACGCTATTCGAACCTGGCAAGATTCAACTCGAACCGGACCTCCTCGAAAACTCCGCACGCCAGATCGAACTCTACGCAAGGATTGGCACCCGAATGGGCCGCTTGGCTTGACCTTTTCACGAAAAAACCGTCATTTCCGCCATCTTCAATGCTCGACCACCTCAAAACCCTGGAAACCCGCGCTCGGGATGCCCTCAAACCCGCACTGGAAGGCCAGCTTTCCGCCGCCGAACGGATCGACCTCTATAAAAATTTTCTCAAGGTCGAGGAGCACCGAATCCATGAACAACATCGAGCCGGGGCCGGCGGACTTGAAATCGCCCACGCCCGCGCCCATCTCATCGATACGGTCGTCCGCTCGATCCATGAAGCATCCATCCTTGCCAACAAAGGACAATCCCTGCCGATCGCACTTGTTGCCACGGGTGGCTATGGCCGCGGCACCCTGAACCCACGGTCCGACGTTGACCTTTTGTTTTTGATGCCCCGCGCATCCACCAAGTTGCCACTACCCTTGCAGGAGTTTGTTCAAAATCTGCTCTATCTCCTCTGGGATGTCGGCTTCAAGGTCGGCCACGCTTGCCGATCAATCAACGAGTGCATCCAAGAAGCCCGTGCCGATCAGGAAAACAAAACATCCTTGTTAGATGCCCGCTTGATTGCAGGAAACAGCGCCCTGTTCCATAAATTCCAAGACCGCTTTTTCAAAGCCTGCGTAATCAAGGGCCAGAAGGAATACTTCGATCAACGCCGCCAGGATCTTCGCAACAGACACCAGAAATACTCGCGAACCGTTTTTCTCCAAGAGCCCAACGTCAAGGAAAGCTGTGGTGGAATGCGCGACTACCAAAACATCCAGTGGGTCTCACGTATCAAACGTGGCAGCAGGAACCTCAAGGACCTCGTCGATGCCAAGCTGCTCACGGCCGCCGCCTATCGCGAACTTGAGGAGGCCTATGACTTCCTGCACCGCGTCCGCAACGAGCTGCACTACCACTCACAAAAAGCCACCGACCAGCTCACCCTCCAGTTGCAAGGCATCGTCTCCACCGCCTTTTCCTATCCGCAAAAAAGCATCCTCCGCAAGACCGAGGCCTTCATGCGTGACTACTACCGCCACACCCGGAATATCTATCAGCATACCGGATCCTTGATGGAGAGCTTCCAAATCGAGGAAGAAAACCGCTCGGACACCGGCCTGCGCTCGTTCCTCACCTTTCGCAAGAAAAGTCGTGAGGAGTTTGACGGATTCATCACCCGCGCCGGCCGCATCTACCCGGCAAACAACGAGATCTTCACCGACGACCCCAGCCGGATGATGCGCTTGTTCCAACACTGCCAGGTCCGCGATCTGCGTCTCAGCCCGCCAATGCGCAAGCTCATCAAGGAAAACTCGGAACTCATTGACCGCTCATTCCGCTGGGCAAAGGCGAACCGCGAGACCTTCCAAGCGATCCTCGAGCGCAAGGGCAACGTCGCAGGAGCACTCCGCCAAATGCACCGCGTCGGCTTCATCGGACTCTATCTACCGGAATTCGGAGCCTTGGACTGCCTCGTCCAACATGAGTTTTTCCACCGCTACACCGCAGACGAACACACCCTGCGCTGCGTCGATCAATTAGACCAACTGATCGACGAAACCCACCCCCGACGCGAGATCTACCGCCGCCTGTTCCACCAAATCCAGGACCCCTACGCCCTCTACCTCGCCGTCATCCTTCATGACACGGGGCGCGCCGAGAACGTCCGCGAGCACATCGACGGCTCCGCCATCCTTGCCTCACGCCTCTGCAACCGCTTGCAAATCCAAGGCGCGCGCCGCACCCTCATCATGTTTCTGGTCGACAATCACCTGAGCTTCTGGCGCACCGCCACCACCAAGAATCTCGACGATCCAGAGGTCATCGCAGAGTTCGCCAACATCGTCAAAACCCCCTCGAATCTCGACGCCCTATTCCTCTTCACCTTCGCCGATTCCAATGCGACTTCACCCGATGGCTGGTCCGGCTGGAAAGAAAGCCTGATGCTGCAACTCCACACCGCCACCCGGAATTTCCTCGATGGCGGTCGCGAGAAATACAGCCGCAAGATCGATGCCGACCGCCGCGCCCTGCGTGAGGAAGTCATCGCCATCATGCGCGAGGACTACCACCCCGATATCAAGCGCCACTTCGAACAAATGCCCGCCGCCGCCTTCAGCTTCCGCCAGGCCGCTCAAATCGTCACCCAAGTCCGCACCGTCCGCCATTTTCTCCAACGCGAGGCGGACACCACCGACCCCAATGCCTCATGCATCAAGTGGATCGACCAACCGGAAAAAGGCTACACCGAGCTCATCCTTGCCACCCGCGACAAGCCGCTCCTCCTCGAAAAAATCTGCTGCGCCATCGCCTCCGAGCAGATCAACATCCTGTCCGCCGACCTCTTTACCCGCAAGGACGGCATCGTGGTCAACATCTTCCGCGTCTGCACCACCAACTTCGAACCCGTCTCGACGGCATCCACCCGCAAGCGCTTCCTCGACACCTTCGAGGCCATCCTTATCGCGGAAGGTTACGACCCCGAGAAATACCTCCGCCGGAAGGTGAATTTCCTCAAACCCCGCTCTGACCACGGCATCACCGTCCCCGTCCGCGCCTTTGTCAGCAATGAGATGCACCCCACATGCACCACCGTCGAGATTCAGGGACTCGACCGCATCGGCCTGCTTCACGACCTCTTCCACGCGATCAACCAGCACGGCCTCAACACCGCCCACGCCCGGATCTGCACGGACAAGGGCGTCGCCATGGACACCCTCTATATCACGACCTCCGACGGGAAAAAAATCAAAAACCCCGAGCCGCTCAAGCAATTGGAAAAACAATTCACCGCCCTCGTCTCCCGCCCAGAAACCACGGATTGAACCATTTTTCGCACCTCATCGCAATTTTCATCAAGATTCTGCTTGGCAATCCATGCCGGATCTTGCAATTTCCCCGCC
>CALMKO010000170.1 GCA_937867415.1 uncultured Verrucomicrobiota bacterium
GGGACCGTGGGGGCTGTGATGGTGGATTCCAATGGCATTTTCGCTCCAGGTGATGGCGGGATCGAGAGCCTCAACGTCAATGGCAACCTCACGCTCAGCTCGGGAAGCATCAGCAATTTTGAAATCAACACCGCAGGCGACATCGCCGATCTCGCGATTTCCTCGGCGCTCCTTACCTTCGGCGGAACTCTGAATGTCACCCGCATCGGCAGCGCGCTTGTCGCCGGTGATTCGTTCAATCTGTTCGACTGGTCCTCCGCCACTGGCACCTTCAGCACGGTCAATCTGCCCGGCCTCGATGCGGGTCTGGCATGGGACCAATCCAGTTTGTATTCCAGCGGCCAGATCTCGGTGACCGTCGTTCCCGAGCCGGGAGCCGCCTTGCTCGGCGGGCTGGGCATGCTTGTGCTTTTGCGCCGCCGCAGGGCCTGATGAATCTCCGGAGCCTATGGGTTTGCTCCGGGTTGGAAACAGGGTCGCCGATTGGAGGATCGGCGACCCTCTGTTTTCAAAGCCCCGGGGGCGACGCAATTCAACCCGTTTCCGACGCATTATTCCCCTTGGGAATTCCTTGCACCTGCCGGAAGATGTGAATCAGAAAAGTGCCGGACCAACCGATAAAATCTTTGCCAAACTCAAGCCAGGCATTGCACCCATGAAACCCATCAACACTGCCAGAAAACTCCAATCCGCCCGCAGCGGATTAACACTTGTCGAACTTCTCGTGGTCATCGTGATCATTGCAGTTCTCGCGGCGATCTCCTTGAGCATCACCAAACGGGTCAGGGATCAGGCGGTCACCTCGCTGGACATCAACAAGTTCAGGCAGGTGGCGACGGCCTTGGCATCGATCTCGCAGGATAACAACGGGATCATTCCTCACGGCAATCTTGCCAAGGATTCATCCGGTAGCTTCGTCTATCCCGGAGCCGTGATTCCAGGGACCGATGCCGGTCAAGGCGACCGATACAATTTCCATGAAATGATCGATCGTTATTTTCCTCCTCTTGCCACTTTCAACCCGGGAAGTATCTACAACTATCAGACGAGGCAGGACAGCCAGAGCATCTTTACCAGCAAGGCTGCGCTCCCATGGGCTGGATTCAAACCCGCGGGCAGCTTCAAGCTCTCAGGCCCGCTTTGGTTTTCATTCAATCGCAACCTGCCCAACCCGAGGTGGGTGGGAAATCCAATGAAAGTTGTTCCGGATGCTTCCAGGATCGTCATCTGTGCCGAGACCAACCACCTCGGAGGAGATATGCAACCACAGGGGAGGGCCACTTTTGCCAACAACGTGCAAACCCGCTATCGGGTGAGCCGTGCCGGGAAGAGCGCTCTCTACCTGTTTCTCGATGGCCATGTGGAGCAGCTTGCGGGAGATCGCGGCGAGTCATACTACGCCGCCAATCCGGATGAAACCAACATCTGGAAGTGGTGGTGAGAACGGCTGCCCGCAGAGTCCATCAGCTTACGCGCTGGGATGCGCATCGACCTTGGGATTTCCGGGAGTCCGATCATGATCCTCGAAAGAAGCGTTTCATCTTGAACCACCCATGCACCGTATTCTCATGATGCCAGGTCTCTCACGATTGCCGCGAATCGTGGCGGCGATTGCTGCGATCATTCCGCTGGTGCCGACCCTTCAGGCTGCCGGCGTCGGACAATCCTCACTCACTGCCGTTCACGATACTTACATCCAGCGTGGAACCACCACCAACTTCGGCGCAGCCACCACATTTCTGGTCAAACGCGATGGAGCGGATTTCTCGGGGGGCAGCGACCGCATGGGTTATCTGCGCTTCGATGTCGATGCCCCGCTGGCTGCGGTGGATGGGGCAAGCCTTTGGCTCACATTCACCAGCCATCCCGGCGATGGCAGCACGCCCTTCACATTCCAGGTCTTCGGGTTGCCGGATGGACATCCCAACGAGTCGTTCGATGAATCCACCCTCAACTTCTCCAATGCCACCAATGCCAGCACCACCTTGCCGGGCAGTTTGAATCCGGCCGGGCTGACATCTCTCGGAACCTTCACTCCTTCGCTGGCATCCGGCAGCACCACCATCGAGTTCACCAGCAGCGCGCTTCGGGATTTCATCGCTGCGAATGCGAACACTCATCTCAGTTTCATGATTTACCGGCAGACTCCCAACGTCGCACTCCCGAGCTTTTTTGCTTCCAGTGAAAACTCCAATCTCGGCTTCAGGCCGACGCTGGTGATCCGGAAACCCAACGATGCCTACACCGTGGCTGCGACCACTGCCAGCAGCAGCCTCGCAGGTTTCCCCGCCGCCAACGCCACGGATAGCAGTTATGTCAGCCGCTGGTCTGCCGTGGCGGATAACAGCAGTACGAAATCGTCCATTACCTTGGATCTCGGCTCCGAGCAGACGGTCAATCAACTCAACTTCATCGTTCATCAGCACGGGCGCACCTTTCGCTTCGAGAGTTCTTCCAACAATTCCACCTGGAGCACGGTGACGCCGGATTTCCGGAGCGGAGTTGGCGCGGATCTCAACACCTTGCAGGAGGATACCAACATCTATTTCCAGCCACGCACCGCCCGCTTCTTCCGTCTCACTTCGCAAAGCTCGCTTTCGGGAAGGAGCCTTTCGATCTGGGAGATGCAGCTGTTTAATGATCCCACCGCATCCACCATTCTGGCACGCATCGGGGCGCTCGCAGCATCTGTGGGAGCCCTGCCTGTTGCGACGCCAGAAGATCGCATCAAGCGTGCGGTGCTCGATGTTGCATTGGAGCGCGCCCAGTCCTCCATTCATCGCAAGAACTTCACCCACGCCGGGCTGTTGATGGATGATGTGGATGAAAAACTGCCGGTTGCAGCCACGACGATGGCGGCAGCGGTCAACGGACTGCCCAATATCCGCGTTCTCCGGCCCTTGCTGGAGACCACCACCGCCACCAATCCCTATCTCAAGCGTGTCACCGATGGCGTGAACGCATTTCTTCTCACCGCCGATCCGGCATGGGAGAAGAATACTCCGCAGGTCAACGTCCTGGAGGACTTCAACCTCGCCCGGACCACCGGCCAGCAGATGGATGCCTTGTTCTGGGCCTTTGCCCATCCGGACAGCCCGCTCAAAAACCATGATGAGGTGCTGCGCCGCCTGCTGCGCAGGAGTTATGCCTATCTGGATGCCATCAATGTTCACGGCCCGCTCATTCCTGCCGGTCAGCTTGCCAGTTTTTACGATGACTTCGCCATCGCTCCCGCCTCCAGCGTGTTCCGTGAGTTCCCCTCGCTCTACCCCGGACTCGTTCCCACAAACTCGGCGGCGGAGTGGGACAGTGCCATGGAAATGGCGGCGGAGAATCTTTGGGCAGCTTATCAGAATCGCATTGCCTCATGGGTCAATACCGATGTCGCCATTGCTTGTGAACTCTTCAACTTCGGCACCTGGACCAACCGGCCCGAGTTGTTGGCAAAAGCGCAGTATTTCATCGATTCCGTCCTGACCATGAACCGCATGTTCGAGGATGGTGCGGTGGGATACATCGGCACTCAGAACGAAGCACTCAACTATCAGGCGACGGTTTCGGAATATGTCTCGCGCTATTTTGAAACTACCGGGAATGCCAATGCCGCGCTCATCCTCCAGAAGATGCAGTGGTATGGTGCCATCAACGGGCGCATTGGCGATTGGTGGACCTGTCCTTCCTGGAAACAGGCATGGAACGACATCCGCAGTAGTTTTTCCGGCGGCGAGACGGTCGCTCGCAGCAATCCCTACGTCCGTGCCGAACTGGATGCATGGATCGCTGCTCCGGCCACACTCACCAACTGGTATGGCCGGGCACGCGTCGATCTTGCATGGTATCAATCGGGCACGACGCCTCTCAGTCGCCCGGATTACACGGTGTTTGACCGGAATATCCAAGGTCCGCGTGCATGGTATGGTCGCTGGAATTACTCCGCCACACTCCGCAATATCAACCTCACCGAGTCCGGCCATGCCACTCTCATCGGCGCACAAGTCGCTGATCCGGATCCGGATTTCCGCGTCAATGCCTCGCTGATGGGAATCTATCCGAGGCTTCGGGTAACCCCTGCCTCTCCCCGCAATGCGGATGGGACGCTCAATGAAGCCGGGCAGGCATGGCTTACTTCCGGACTCAGCGGCGACTCCACGGTAGGCCGGGATTTCAGCGCGTTCGCAGCCTCTTATGGGTTGCATCAGGATGCCAGCTCAGTGAAGGGAGTCGCCCATGATTGGACGGGCCGCCAGGTTTGGTTGAACCTTCCGGATCGGATCATTGGTCTTCTCGACGTGAGTCCAAATGCGGATCTGGCCGCCTACGAAGTCGAAGGAGTGATTCGTCTCGGATTCGGCGGCACTTCGTTCAGCACTCCCAAGACTCTCATCTCCACCGGCATGGATGAGTGGAGTTATGGGGACCTGCGGGTGAAACTTCACTCACACAACTATGTCGAAGTTTCTCCAGAGGTATATGCGTTCCGTGTGGCAAATGCCCCCTATACGGAAATCACCCTGCGTGACCTAGTGGATGGAGAAAGCAACACCACGCCCGTGATTCATACGGCCGGCACCCGCCGCAAGTTCATTGCCGAGATCCGACCCGCAACGACCAGCGGTGAAGTCAATGTCACCGAAGTCGCCGAGCCGGATGGACTGATCGGGCTCGATCTCGTGAATCCCGCGACCGGCAGGAAATACCGCGTGGTTTACAATCCCGGCACCATACTCGTGAATCATGTTCCTGCTCTGGGCTGGACGGGGCCCGTCCGCGTGCATCGCAGTGGCGCGCGCCATCGTCCGGATTGGGTCCCGGACCCGAGCGGTCCCCTGGTTTCCACTTATCTAACAAACGGCCAGTCATTCGCCATCGAGCCGAAGGCCCACCTTGTGTTCGAACAAAGCATCGCCATCATCAAGACGGACAACACGCTTCCACTCGATCAATCATCGAGCTGGACGACCAATCCACTCATTGATGGCAGCATTGCGACGTGGAATGCCACCGTGAGCGCCGCCAATTCCACCACTCTTGGAAACGGCAAGAACCTGGCAGGTATCATCGTCGCGGATCCCGGGGGAAACGTGACCATCAGTCCCGGCACCAGCGGGCTCCTGGCACTTGGCAGCGCAGGAATCGATGCCGCTACTTCCATACGCACACTTTCCCTAACAAGTCCGGTTCGGCTGGATGCCGCGCAATCCTGGACGACCGGACTCTCCGGGCTGGCGGCTTCCAACCAGATTGCCGTCGCGGGCGTCATTTCCGGAACCGGGTCGCTTGCCATCCTCGCACCGAATGGTCGTGGGGTATCACTCAGTGGCGCGAACACCTTCAGTGGAGGTTTGTCGCTGGGCAGCGGAGCCATCGTGGATTATTCGTCCGCGACTCCTTTTGCCGCTGTCGATGGTATTCTAACAAGCAGCGCTTTAGGCACCGGCCCGCTCACGATCCATGGCGGGACCATCATTGCGGGCAACCGGTCCTTCTTCAATCCTTCGGTCACCGTGCTGGGCGACTTCACGTGGTCCACCACATCCACCCGCACCGATGCAAGCGCTGCATTCGACCTCGGCGGCGGGCAAAGAACCATCACCCTGACCCGGCCCGTAACGGCGCCAAATGTGGTGATTTCCGGTGGAAACAATTCGATCCGCTTCATTCCCGTGGCAGGTGGCAGCGCGGCGAATTCATTTTCCAATGGAAGCCTGCGACTCGCCGGCGGAGCGGCAGCCCCGGATCATGTGGTAGCCACCTTTGGAAGCAGCAACCGCTTTATCGATAACTCCGCTTTGATCGTCGGACCGCGGGTCTATGTATCACCTTCCTTTTCGAGCGCTCCCTTCGGAACCAGCGCGATCAACCGCCCGGCCGTGACCTTGGAGGTAGGTGGCTTGCTGTCCCTCTCGGATGGTGGATCGGGTCGGGGACATGCCATCTTCTCGCTCGCCGGAGCTGGCACCGTGCTCAACAACACTAGCGGCATGGCGGCTCGCACCGATGCGCTGACGATTGATGGCGGCACCAAAACCAGCAGCTCGGATTTCTCCGGCAGCATCGTCGATACACGACTTTCCCTTTTTCCAACTGCCAATCCGAACCTCAAGACCGCCCTCGTCAAAGCGGGAGCCACCACCCAGATCCTTTCCGGGGTGAGTTCTTACACCGGTCCCACCACGGTGAATGGCGGCGTGCTCAAGCTCAATGGCATTCTCTCTGGAACCAGTGCGCTGACGATTGCCACAGGCGCGAGATTTGAAAACATCGGCAATCTCGTCGTCGCCGGAAACATCACCAACGATGGCACCATGCTCATCACGGATGATGCCGTCCTAGCATTGAGCGGTACCTTCACCAACAATGGCGTGCTCGACATCCGCGGTTGGTCCGGGACCCTGCCAGCAGGGCTCGTCAACAATGGCACCATTCTCTTCGATCCTCCTTACGTGCCTGATCCGGGTATTTTCAGCGATTGGCAGGAACTCGTCTGGCCGGGTGTTACCGATCCCGCTATCATCGGACCCGAGGCGGATCCGGATGCCGATGGTAGAAACAATTTGTTAGAATGGGCATTGCATCTGGATCCGAAACTTCCGGATTCGTTCATTCCACAGTTATCACTTAATGCAGACGTCCTTGAAATCATCTATGGTCGCCGCAAGATCGCACCCAGCGAGGCTAACTTCGAGGTGGTGTGGTCGGACTATCTGTTGAATGATTGGTCATCTGCCGGTGTTGCGACGGACGTGCCACTTTCGCTTTCCCCGACCCTTGAACAGGTCCGCTCCACCGTGCCAGCGGGCAGTGCGGGCAGTGCGGGCCGGCGCTTTGTCCGAGTGAAGGTCACCCAGCCTTGAATGAGTAACCACCGCAATTTTTCCTGATGAAATACATTGATTACAAACTCATCCGCAGCATGCTGATTCTCGCTGCGGGGCTGATTCTCGCGAGTTGCCAGAAAGGCACGCAGCTTCATGTCTCGCCAGCGGGTGATGACTCGGCGGATGGTTCGAAGTCCCATCCCTTCGCCACTCTCGAACGCGCAAAGGCCGCCGCACGTGCCGCCAAGGAAAAACCGGTAACCGTCTGGCTTGCAGGTGGGGACTATCATTTCGAGAAACCCTTCGAACTCGGCAAGGAGGACTCCGGAACCCTGGTGCACCCGGTGGTCTATCGGGCCATGGAGGGGCAAACTTCGCGCTTGGTGGGAGGCAAACGGCTTAAAGCATCTTCCTTCTCAAAAATCACCGATCCTGCGGTGATCGAACGCATTTCCCAAACCGCGAGAGGCAAGGTGCTTGCCTTGGATCTGAAAGCCCAAGGGGTGGTTCACACCAAACGTTATCCCGATGTATTCAGGGATGCCGGTGGCATTGTGGATCTTTTTTGCAATGGCAAACGCATGACTCTTTCCCGCTTTCCGAATGAGGGCTGGATGACATTCAAATCCGTCATCCATACGGCAGGCGGTCCACAGGGCGGCAGTTGGAATAGCCCGGAAACCTTCCAGAAAGTCCCTCCCGGCTCGACGGGCGGGATCTTCGAGTATCGCGAGGAATTCCATGACAAACATGCACTCTGGAAAAAACAGCTTCACCGGGGCGTGTGGTTCCGCGGCTATTGGCGGGTGGCATGGGAAAACTCCGCGCTGCGCGTGCTGGAGATCGATGACTCCGCCCGCACCGCCACCTTTGCCAAACCGATCCAGAACGGCATCGGCAACAAATACAACCGTCCCAAAGGCAATGGCCGCGAGGCCTATCAATTGATCAATCTGTTGGAGGAAGTCGATCAACCCGGAGAATGGTGTCTTGATTTCAAGGATCAGATGATCTATTTCTATCCACCCGCGCCTCTCGATTTTTCCGAGATCATTCTGGTGGACCGGCAGAACCCAGTGGTGAGCCTGAAAGATGCGTCTCACATCACCCTGCGAGGGCTCACGGTGGAGTTCAACTTCGGAGACGGCATCCACGTCAGCGAAGGGGAGGGGAATCTGGTGGCAGGTTGTACGGTGCGCAACGTGAACCACTACGCGATTGTTCTATCTGGCGGTAAAAACCACACAGCACAAAGCAACGACCTCCATCATCTCGGTGCCGGCGGCATCTGGCTGGGCGGTGGCGATGAGGTTTCCCGTCCCCGCATTCCCGCCGGGCACAAGGCGGTGAACAATCACATCCATCACTTCGGGCAGATCGAGCCGGTCTATGCGGCAGGCATTAATTGCGGATTCACGGGCGGCGGTGGCGGCGGCCACCATCCGGCGGTCGGGATGTATGTGGCCCACAACGTGATCCACGACACCCCGCACGTCGGTGTGCTCTGCGGCAGCATGGACAGTGTGTTCGAGTTCAATGAAGTCTATCGATACTGTCTCGTATCAAATGACATGGGCGGCTTCTATTCCTATGATTACGGCAAGCGTAATTTCGGGAACCTCACCTACCGGCATAACTTCATCCACAGCTCACCGCTGGGAGATGGAATTTATTTCGATCACGATCATCCGGACATGAAAGTGATCGGCAACATCGTGGCTCTCGGCAGCACCGGCACGCGCGGCACCGGCTATCTTTTCAAACCAGGAGACATGCCAAAAACCGGCATCACCCAACCTTTCGATTGCATCGGCAACATCGCGGTGGACTGCAAGTTTGGTTATGAATTCGTCACCGTCTTGCCCCATCAGGGAACCATCGGTGACAACGTGGCGGTGCATTGCAATACTCCCTTCAAATGGAGCGAGGTCAAAAATGGAAAACTGGCTCCCACCAAGGACTATTCGACGACCCGGAACATGGTCTATCAGGAGCAACCCGGCTTCCAGAACATGGGTGCCAAGGACTTGCGCTTGATGCCGGATGCGAAGTCGCTCAAGGATTTGCCCGGTTTCCAAAAGATCCCGCTGGATCGAATCGGATTGCGGACGGATGAATTCCGCAAGACCCTTCCTTCCGCCTCCGATCTCGGCCGTGCCGGAGCTGCCGACGATGTGAACGCGGGGCTGGGTTATGACATTCTGGACCGCAAGTAAGAGCCTCATCGCGGTGGAAGGCTATCCCAAAACAGGTCCATCAGTGATGAGAGGCCCGGCGGGTGAAATCCACCCACAAAGAAGATTCGATCCATCGCGCCATTGTTTGGAGAGGGTTTGGGATTGGGAGCAGTCCGCCGCTTTGGAGGCGTCGAAGCCTTTCAATTCCGCGGACCACTGACCGGTGAGGAATTTTCCCGCGATTTTCGCACGGAGCTGGGCTTGCAGGGTGTCCGCAAGTAGCTTGCGGATCGCTGGATCCTTATCAGCGATGCCGGTGATTCCACAAATTTCAGCCACTTCATTTTCGGGTTGCTCGACGGGGATTTCAATTTCTTCAGGAAGCCAAATCGGATTTTTCGCGCGATGAAGTCGGATTTCTTCCGCGTGGTTTTAGGATTCTACGCCGCGGCGGTCGAGCTTCAGAGGCGCTGGCTAGACAACCACTTGCGGCCTTTGTCGGAAATTTCCCAAACACCGTTTTTGGCGTTCTTCACCATCCGGCCATCTTCGTTGACCATGGTGTTGCGTGCCCATTGGGCGGCGTTGCGCCAGCGGATCGACTTTCCATCGGATTTCAGGAATTCGTAGTCGAGGGGTTTGAGGACGTTTTTCATTTTGTCGCCTACGCGGTCGAGAACGATCTTGGTTTTGCCGCTGCCGCCGATTTCCACCAGCGCTTGCAGAATGAACGGGAAGAAATCGGTGTGCGGGGTGATCTCGCCTTTCTTTTTCTTGCCGAAAAACCGCTTGCTGACGATTTCCTGCACTGCTGGGCTGGCGGTGTCTCGCAGATCCTCCAACTCGTCCCATTCTGAAACCAGACCTTCCACTTTCTTCTGGAAGGTGAGGAGACGCTTGGCGAATTCAATGACGGAGGTGGCGGTGTCATACTCGCCGCTCTGCATGGCCTTGGCTCCCTCATTGCGGATGCGCAGCTCTTCTTCCGCCAGCGAGTCCCGGAG
>CALMKO010000171.1 GCA_937867415.1 uncultured Verrucomicrobiota bacterium
CTCATTCGCTCGGGCGCTCACAGAGACGCCCCTACAAGCAACCCAGGCGCGGAATTGATTTTTTGGATGGGTTTCCCCACGTCACCCTTGCGCCCGGTGTGGCAACTGTTTAAGAACGCCTAAAGGATTTTCCCCATGGCAGCTGACTACACCGAAGACGACATCAAATCCCTGGACTGGCGCGAACATATTCGGATGCGTCCTGGCATGTATATTGGCAAGCTCGGCGACGGGAGTTCGCCGGATGATGGGCTCTACATTTTGCTCAAGGAGGCGGTGGATAACTCGATCGACGAGCACATCATGGGCCACGGAAAAGAGGTTCGCGTGGACATCGACGAGGAAGGTCGTGTCGAGGTTCGCGACTTCGGGCGCGGGATTCCCTTGGGGAAATTGTTCGATTGTGCCGCGCAGATCAATACCGGGGCGAAGTATGACAGCGAGGCGTTCAAGAAGTCGGTAGGTCTCAACGGGGTGGGAATCAAGGCGGTGAATGCCTTATCCAACTTTTTTGAAATCCAGGCATGGCGTGATGGCGAGACCAAGGCGCTGGAGTTTTCAAAAGGGCAGCTCACGGTGGACATGAAGAATCCACGGCGGGATGACGGAGCGAACGGGACGCGTCTGGCCTTCGAGCTGGATCGGACGATTTTCCCGCCGAAGGCGAAGTTCAAGGAGGCCTTCGTGGAGAAAATGTGCCGGTATTATTCGTATTTGAACCCGGCGTTGACCATCAACTTCAATGGCAGGAAATTTCGGTCCAAGGATGGATTGTTAGATCTTTTGCGCGAGGAGATGGAGAACGAGGCGCTGTATCCGCCGATTCACCTCGTGGGCAAGGATATTGAGATCGCCTTCACGCATACGCCCGAGAGTGGTGAGGAATACTATACCTTTGTGAACGGCCAGAATACATCGCAGGGCGGGACGCATCTGGTGGCGTTTCGAGAAGCCCTGGTCACGGTGATCCGTGGTTTTTACAAAAAACAATACGAACCGTCCGACATTCGGGCCGGTATCGAAGCTGCGGTCTGTGTGAGGATCATGGAGCCTGTGTTCGAGTCCCAGACCAAGACCAAGTTGGGATCGGCCGGGATCGCGCCGGAGGGTGAGTCGCTCCGGACCTTCATTGGCAATTTCCTCAAGACCAATCTCGATAATTATCTCCACAAGCACCCGCAGGTGGCGGAGGCGATTCAAAAACGGATTCTCTCCGCCGAGCGTGAGCGGAAGGATCTCAAGGGGATTCAGAAGCTTGCCAGGGAGCGCTCGAAGCAGGCCAAGGTCCATAACAAGAAACTCCGGGATTGTCGGGTGCGTTTTGATAGCAAGCACAAGCGGCGCGAGGAATCCACGCTCTTCATCACGGAAGGTGACTCGGCCTCCGGTTCCATCACCAAGAGTCGGGATGTGGAGACCCAGGCGGTCTTCTCGTTGCGGGGCAAGCCTCTGAATACCTACAGTCTCCCGCGCAAGATTGTCTATGAAAACGAGGAATTCGCGCTGCTGCAAGCCGCTTTGAACATCGAAGATGGCATTGAATACCTCCGCTACAACAAAGTCGTCATCGCCACCGATGCCGATGTGGATGGGATGCACATCCGGCTTTTGTTGCTTACTTTCTTTCTGCAGTTTTTCCCCGAGATGATTCGTGACGGGCACTTGTATATTTTACAAACCCCGCTGTTTCGGGTGCGGAACAAAAAGGAGACGATCTATTGTTATGACGACGACGAGCGGAAGAAGGCGATGGCCAAGCTGGGCAAGGCCGCTGAGATCACGCGCTTCAAGGGGCTTGGGGAGATTTCACCCGACGAGTTCAGTTTCATGATCGGTCCTGAGATGCGACTGGATCCCGTGGAATATGAGGAGGGCAAGGGCGTGAAGGAATTGCTCGCATTTTATATGGGCAAGAACACGCCGGACCGCCAGGAATTCATCATCGAAAATCTGCGGGAGGATGTGGACAAGCAGATCGAAGTCGCGGTGGCTTAGTTTCTTGACAATCCGTGAATATTGTGGATTTCTGGCTGTAACGAAATGGCGATGCGATCAACAAAAGGTGTTCGGCTGACACGCTTGGAGGCCCGTTCACGGGTCGTCAATGTGATGCTTCACGGGGCTTTTTGGCTTTTTTGTCTGGCGCTGGGATTCGTGGTTGTCGCGACGGCATTTCCGCAGTTGCGGGAGCTGGAGAGGCTTGAGATCAAGCTTGCGGCTGCGAAAGAGCGCGAAGCGGAGGTGTTGGCGGACCGTGAATATCACCGAGTTGAATTCGTGGCGCTTCGGGAAGATCCTGCATTTCTTGAGATCCAGGCCCGCGATCGCTTGGATTATTTTCGCGAAGGTGAGCGGGTTTTGAGGTTCCGTGCGGAACGATGAACGTGACCCTTCATGGGAGTTTCCACTTCGCCTTGTAGCCCAGGTATTCCGCCTTTGGCAGCAGGACATACAAAGGCTTGCGGGTGGGGTCGATTTCAGAAATCAGCCATTCGAGCTTGGCCTGGCTCATGGTGGTGCAGCCAGCGGTGGCGCGACTTCCGCCAGCCCTCCAGATGTGGAAGAAGATCGACGATCCTGCATGGGGCGTTACGTCGGGTTGGGCATTGTGGGCGATGAACAGCTTGAGCGCGTGAACGGGATCGGTTTGTTGCATCTGTTGTTTCTTCTCCCAAGGGGTATTGGGTTCGTGGTCGAGAACAAGATTACGGTTATAGTTTGGAGATGCGGGATCTTCCACCCAGAGGTCGCGTGAGGTCACTTTGCGGTAGGGCAGGGTCGGGTGCTTGCGGATGGCTGCGGCGTAACCCCATGCGCCGCCGAGGTTGAAGACTCCGGCGGGCGAGCGGTTGTCACCTTCCTTTTTGGTGGTTACACCGGCTGGGACGGGGTGGATGCCTTTGCCCCAGCACAGTCCGCTTTTACCAAGGCGTCCTGTCCATGGTTCACCTTTCGGGCTCCATTTACCCCCTTGTCTTTGATAGAGTCTGAGAGTGACGTGTGAACTGTTCCAATCCTCCGCAGTGCCGACAAGGCACTGGCTGGAGCCCGCTGGAAGCTCGAACGCCGGGGCGGCGAGCGTTTGGAGCAGAAGCAAGGGGAGTAGCGCGAAGCGTAGTGATTTCATGCGGGACCTTGAAGGGTTCACTCGCCGGAAGGGAGGGAAACCGGCTCAGCGCGAGGTGGAAGAACTCCCGGGCCGTCGTCGTAGGTGGTGTCCTCGGGCTCCTCGCTGGTGGGCAACGGCCGGAATGATTCGGAGTGGGTATCCACCCGGAATTCCAACTTCATCATGTCCCGGTTGGTTTCAGCGAGTTGATCCACCAGATCGCGGTTCTGATTTTCAATGGCTCCCATTTTTTGGATGAGGGCTTCAAAAAATTTCTTTTGAGAGGGTTCAAGTTGTTCGGCAACGTTGGGTGCCGGCACTTTCTGTGCGGGAGCCACGGATTCCGGTTGTGGGGTGGCCATCGTCTTAAGGGCAGGCTGCGCAACGAGCGGCTTGGAAAGCCCCGTTTGAAAGGCGGACGCCATGGTGCGGACTGACCACCAATGACTGAAGCCCGCTGAACAAATGGCAGCGAGAGCGATTCCACACATGATGGGGACGGTGCTTGGTTTCATTTTTTGCGTGGTGGTGCAGGGGTGGGCGCTGGAGCGGGTGCTGGAGCGGGCGCAGCGGGCAGTTCCGGTTTTGGGAGTGAAACGAGAAGCTGCTGGAGGCGTTCGATGGCGGTGCCGAGTTTGCCGGAGTCTTCATCCAGCTGTCGGACTGAGTTCGACAGAATCGCGCCAACGGTGGCATTCTGTTGATAGCCGAGGGCCTTGTCGTAGCCGGGTTCGGAGATGGAGAATACGTCCGCTCCATCCGCATCCGGAACCATCAGGTGCGGTGAAATGGTTAAGGTGATCTTCGACCCCGGGGAAATCTCCACTTCGCGTGTGAAGGGGGGGGCGTTTTCCGAGGTGTCAAGGCGCCAACCGGCAGGTGTGGTTGATAGAGGTTTGGCGGGATAGGGGGTCTTCAAGATAACTTGGGTCGGGTCGATCTTTCCGTTTCCGACTTGCAGCTTTTCGACCCGGACGACCAGTTCGGACGGCGGTTTCGGCTGGCTCTCGGGTGCGGGATCCTCAAGATCGGCACTTGGCGCGGCAATCACTGGCGGCGGGATCACCTCCGCTTGTGGAGGCACGCTCCCCGTGACTCGCACGGGCTCAGGTTCGGGTTTGCTTGCCGGAGCTTGGGGGGCTGCGGCCGGCTTCTCAGGAGCGGGTGGTTCCAAGACGACAAGCACCTCGTTGGGTTTCTTGTCACGGTTGGTAAAGGCTTCGATCGCGTCTTGCACGGGATCGGCACGTGGTTCCTCCTGGACGTTCTGAGCACCGGTAAACAAAGAGGTGGTCAGCAGGGTGATGGAGACGTAGGTGACGAAGGGATTCATTTTCCGGCAGGTTGGAGTTTGATCGATTCGCTGGTGTCGAGAAGTGCGGGGCGGGGGGCGTCCGCTGCATCTTGTTGATTGGTCGGGAGGGTGGGGCTGTCAGCCCGGAGGTCGGTGGCGGGGATGGATTTCTCGACGAGCTGATTCCATGATTCCAGAAGTTCCGCCCCCTCCGCGCGGAGGATGCGGGTTCGTTCCTGATAGTTGGCAAGCCGGATCAAAAGGTCGCGCGCGTTAGCGACCTCGGTGGTGGTCCACCGGAGATTGCGGCTCTGATAGAGAACCGGCACATCGATGTCGATTTTGGCGCGATGTCCTCCCGGAGCCTCTGCGGTGAGAATATGCTGGATGCGAAGGTTGGTTTGTTCGAATGGCGAGCTCGCTTGAGGTGGGGTATCTTGTTTTTCGGTCGCTGCACGGGAGGCGCCTGCGCTTGTTTCTCCGGGTAGACGGTCCTTGCTCGGCATGAGTCCGACGGCGGTTTTTGGATCGCCTGAGTTGACTCGAATGGTGGCAGGCGGAGTGACAAGCGGCGGGGCAAGCGGAAGATTCTGGGAAGCCATGATCACCGGTTTGGTGATATACATCACGCAGAACAAGGCGGCGATCGCGGTGCTGAGGAAAAGCAGCCACGGGTAAACCCGGAGGGCTGACTGGGTGGGGACGCGGCGGTTCGCCTTGGAATAGGTTGAGGCATGAGGCAGCGATGGCAGCTTGCTGTCCTCGCAATTCAGCTCGATGATGTGTTGGGCTGGAAGGGGTTTCATGGCGCTTTGACCGGTTTTTCCGCGTTCTCGGGTTGCGGGGGTTTTGGCTCCGCCGCGATGGAATGACTCACGATGGTCTGGTCCGAAACTCCGGGAAACGTCGTAATGGTGAGCGATTCACGGCAAAGGCGCAAGTGTCGGAGGATGCCGCCTGCTTGGCTCATGGCTTGCAGGCCGGGGATCACTTCGAGTGCTCCTGCTCCTTGGCGCTGGCGGCCTATGCCATCGGACCGATAGATTTCAAATGTGCTGTGGGCGTCCTCGGCTCCCTCGGCACTGACCCGGATATGGACGCCATCCGTGAAGACGCTGAAGGCGATCGGCTTCATCGGTATCGGGGTGACCTGCTGGCCGGTGAGCTTGAAATGTGCCTGTAGCAAAAAATCGCCGACGTGTTTGAAATCGCTGGCTTGGGCCAGCGGGATGAGCGGGAGGGTCAGCGAGATGAAGAGGCCACGTATCATTCCCCAATGTCCCAGAGGGAGTCATTTGTTCTGCCCGAGGGGTCGTAGCGAACCCCCGCGCCGTTGTCGATGAATGGGGGGAAAACATTAACTCTGATGGCGAGATTGGCACCGGTGAGGGCTCTTACCGTGGGCATCACCGTGACGTTGCCGGGTGGAAGGTAAGGGAGAATCCTCGTGCTTACTTCGGTGTTGGTGAGACTTGCGAGGTCCGTAGTGGGATTATCCGCGAGAAACATGCGCTGTGCGGAGTGGACGGCACGTAGGGTTTCGGATGCTTCCCGCCCGAGTTTCCATTGGTCGATCTTCGATGAGGAATACAGACCGATTCTCATGAAAATCAGAAGGATGACGATCACGGTCGTCATCTCAAGCAGCGTGAATGCGGCTGGGCTGAGGATGGGTCGATCGTTGATCTTCATGACGGGGGTGTTATAGAGGATTGAATTAGTTTTGAAAAGCTAGAAATCCTGAAACATTAGCCATTTTTAAAGAGCTTCAATGCATCCAGAAGATTTTTGCGAAGATGATCATCCAAGAGGAGCTCCTTGAGGTAGAGCAGGGTGAGGATGACCGAGCTGGTGATGAAGATCGTGGAAACGAGCCACCAGGTTACGGATTTGTCTTTGGGTGCGATGAAAGGTACGTACCAGCGATCTTTATCGATGATCTGAGTTGTATACATCTGGCTGCTTTCGTTGAGCACGGCGATGAGTTCGTCCGCGAGAGTGCTGCTGTCGGCGATGAACAGATGTTTATAACGTTTTCCCGGAATGTCTGGTAGATCGAAGGCGCGGATTCCCCGGGGGATCGCTTCGGGCGGGCGAAGCGTTTGAATGTGGATCTCATATACAAACTTTTCCCGGAGCCAGCGGTCGAATCGTGTCAGTTGCATCGGTTGGGGAGTGGGTTGGTCTAGGCTGCTTGCATCATCTTCGGTCCCATGAGGAAGATCGGCAGGAAGGTCCCGATGAAGACGGCGGCGATCAGCATGACGGCGATGATCAAGACGATGAAGCTGACCGTTGCGGCAAATGCCGTCATGTGGTTCTGCAAATCCTCTTCATACATCTCCGCAAGCATCCCGAGTTGTGCGTCGAGCGAGGCGGATTTTTCTCCGATCGACAACATGTGCGTGACCTGGGAGTCGACGGAGGTGTATTTGGCAAAAGCCGTGGAGAGGGGGACTCCGGAGTGCTCGTATTTGTCCGCTGCGCTCCTCAATTCCTCGTAGAAAGGGGTGTTCGGAACGCTGTTGGCGGATACCCGGATGGATTTTGCAAGGTTGATGCCGTTTGAGTGGAGCAGCTGGATGGTTGATAGAAAAGTCAACTGGCGGAGGCTCATGACGAGAAGGCGCAGCAAGCGCCACTTGGACATGGCAAAGCCCAAAATGAGGCTTCTTACTTTTTTGGAGCGTGCGATGGTGACCGCAATTCCAACCGCGATGGCGATGAATACGGGCCAAGTTGCTTGCGTGAAATGGCTGACTTGAAAGGAGAGGGCGGTCATGCCGTCGGGTTTCGCGCCGACACCATTGAGCATTTCCTCAACTTGCGGGACGATTTTTACCTGGGAAATGATGAACGCGCCGACGAGGACGCAGATAATCACGCAGGGGGTGATGGTTGCCTTTTTGATCTGCTTGGTGAAAAACAGGTCGCTCTTCAAGCGGGCGGCGAGGGACTGGAATGCGTGGTGGAGTTGTCCCGAATCCGAGCCCGCCTGGATCAGGCCGATGATGGTTTCGTTGAAGCGCCTGCTGCGTCGGAACGCTTCGTGGACATTGATACCGGCTGCGATGTCCTCCCGAATCTGGGTGAGCGAGTCAACCATTGCCTTGTTGGGAAGCCCTTGGGCGTAGTATTTAATCGCATCTGCCGTATTGATCTGGGCGCGCAGCATCGAGCCCAGTCCACGAAAGAGATCCACCTGTTGTTTTTTCGGGAACTCCTTGATCTTTGAGGATTTTTCCGGTGCCGCAGGCGCTTGTTTTTTAGAAGCAACGGCGGAGGAAATCTGGGTGGCGGTGGTGGTGGCGCTAGTCATCGGTATAGGTCATGTCGATGACCTTGCTGACGGCAACAAGGTCGGTTTTTCCATCACGGAGAAGCCGCAGGCCGCTGCGGCGAAGGCTGGGAAGGACTCCTTCTTCGGCGATTTTCATTTCCAGTTCGTAAGGGGTCATTTCCCCTTTGGCGAGTTGGTCGGAGATTTTTGGAGAGATGGGGATGATTTCGAGAATGGCGGTGCGGCCGTTGTAGCCGGTGAAGCGGCACTCCTGGCAGCCACCGGCTTTGGCGGCGAATACGGGGATCGTCGCCCAAGAATCATCCAGGCTGAAGGTTTTACGATCCAGTTCATCAACCCCGTTTGTCGGCTCTTTGCAGTAGGGACAGAGCAGCTTGACGAGGCGTTGCGCGCATGCCGCCTTGAGTGTTTGGGCGATTTTCCAGCGCTCTAGGCCAAGTTGCTCGAAGCGCTCGATGATCTGCGAGGCGCGTGCGGTGTGGATGGTGGTTAGAACCTTGTGGCCTGTGACCGCGGCTTCGATGGCAAGTTCCGCAGACTCGATGTCACGGACCTCTCCCATGAGGATGATGTCCGGGTCGGACCGCATGAAGGAGGCGATCATGGGCTTGAACTCCTTGGGACTCTTCAAGTCGCAGTGGGTGATGCCGGGCACCTCGTCTTCCACGGGGTTCTCAAGGGTGAGGATGTTCACATCGGGGCGGTTGAGCTCGCGCAGGATGGCATTGAGGGTCGTTGATTTTCCCGAGCCGGTGGGACCCGACATGACGATGATTCCCGCAGGGATTTTCATCACCTTGTTGAGGGCGAACATCGTTTCATCATCGAAGGCGAGGGTGCCTTTTCCCAGGGTTACATTGATGTTGCTCTTGTCGAGCAGGCGCATGGTGATGTGATAGCCACGGTAGGTCCGGTGGCGCTCATAGCGGATGTCGATGGGGCGGTGGAAATAAGAAATGGTAAATCGCCCGGAGATGCCCGGCGCAGTGTTGCGGATCTCGGTGGGGAGGCGCATCAGATTGAGCAAGAATGCGTCTAACCGATCGCGAAGTTTCATCGGGATCTCTACTTTCGGGCCGATGTCACCGTCGACCCGAAAGGCATAGTAAAATGATTCCTTTTCGACCTTGAAGTGGACGTCAGAAGTCTTGGTGCGGACGGCATCGGACATGATTGCAGCGATGAGCTGCGCCATCGGTTCGGCATAGTCAGTGGTGACGTCGAAGTCATGGATGCCATCGTCAAGGGTCTCGACGTCGATCGCCTCCAAATCCGAGCGGCTCGGACCGTTGTTGGTGGCGATGGATTCGATGGCCCTGCTGATTTCCGTGGCGAGGGTGACGATTTTGACGATCTCAAGATTGGGAAAGCGTGGAGCGAGGTATTCCTCGGGCAAGGGGCTCCATGGATTGGCGATGGCAACAATGATCTTGTCTGTGCCTGATAGGCAGAGCGGGGCGAAGAAGCCCCGGGTCATCACGGTGGAATCGCAAGTGGCATGCAGGGTGCCGTCGCAGAATTCGGCGACTTTGGGGAAAAATGGCAGGCCGTTGATTTTCGCGATGGCCGCCATGAAGCTGAAGCGGGTGACACGGTTGGGAACTTGGTCCTGGGCAAGCTCCGCAAAGGCAGGATCGTGCGCTCCCAGCTCGCCCATGATGCGGCGGCTGACCAGCTCATTAAAGGAGATACCATCAAATTCAATCAAAGCTCGAAGTGTTTGCGGGTTAGAAAGGCCCAGGTTTCGTAGTCGATCCTGGCGAGTGTGACGAAGGGGCGGATTCCGAATCGTTTGTAAACGGCATCGCGGATCTGATCGGCGAGGATGGCTGCGGCAAGCGGGTTGACGGAGGCGACGCCGATGGCATCGGTATCCTCGGCGAAGACGATCGGGGTGAGGAGGATCCGCGCGATCTTGTGAATCTGATCGAATGATTCGTAGAAACTACTGGGGGCGATCAACTTCCCGGCGAAAGGGATGAGGGGCGCGTGTGGGCTGTTAGCAGCGTCGATCTTGTTACCTAAATGGGTGATTGCGTCACTGAGGTGTTCCTCACCGTTGCCTTGGACCCGGGCAAGGACTTCAAGGAGATCGCAGGGGATTTCACGGGCGTGTTCCTGCCGCGCCGCGGCGATCGCTTGGGAGAGCTCAGCAGGGGTGGCCGCGCGAGCCTCGTGGACGGCTCCAGCGGTAAGCTGGAGACAAGATTCCGCGAAGTCCCAGATGTTTTGACGCTGTGGGACAGCGGTCGGAGGTGTTTCAAGAAATGGTGCGGCGGTGGACATGAATGGGGATTACTTTCCTAGGCGGGTGAATTTCGGTGTCTTGTGAGTGGCTGGTGGTGGAGCGGGTGCAGGTTCCAATTCGTCGGCACGCGGGTAGTA
>CALMKO010000172.1 GCA_937867415.1 uncultured Verrucomicrobiota bacterium
TTTCACCTGCGCGGCAGCGACGAAGCACTCACTGCATATGGCGGATTGGTAGCATGGGACCATTTTCTGGAACGCTGCGGAGTGTTTGCCCAACTCGCGGGAGATTACCCCCTGCCGCGCACCAGCCCGAATGCCACCCCCGTCATCGATATCCTCAAAGCCTTCTCGCTCAACTGCCTGGTCGGTGGCACCCGTTTCGCCCATTGCCGGCGGCTGCAGGACGATACGGCGGTGGCAAAAATCACCGGCCTGCACAAAGCTCGGCTCTGCGGTGAAGATGCGTTTCGCAGACTCTGTGGATCGCTCGATGCCGCGCAGGTGGAAGCGTGGTTTGCTCCCGCCGAGCAAATGATCCATCACGCCATGCCGCCCAACGCCGTGGCCGACTGGGATTCCACGGTGGTGGTCCGGTATGGCAAACAGGAGGATGCCGCTATTGGCTACAACCCGCAAAAGCCCGGCCGCCCCAGTCATCATCCGCTCGCCTGCGTGATAGGCGGCACGCGCCTGTGCCTGCACATGGAATGGCGCAAAAGCAACACCGTGAGCGCCAGCGGCTGGATCGAGGCGATGGAAAAAGTCTGGCGCAGTCCGCTGGCCCAGCACCGCATCCGGCTCAATCGCGGCGACATTGGATTCGGCCAGGAACCCATCATGGCCTGGCACGAACAAGGCAAAGGCAAGCGTCCGTCCTATCTCTTCAAACTCAAGCTCACCGCCAACGTCAAAAAGGCCATCGCCGCCGTCCCATGGGACGATTGGCAGGGCAAATCCAACGAAGGACTCGTGCAGTGGGTCGAACTCAAACTCAAACTCCACGGTTGGAGCAGCGAACGCCGGGTGATCGTCGAGCGCACGCTCAAGCCGCTCAACCCAAGCCCGCAAGGCAGCTTCTGGAAACAGTGCGAAGAAGACTTCAGCGCCTACGTCACCAATCTAACAACCGAAGAGGCCGATGCCTTCCAAGTCGTCCAACTCTACCGCCAGCGAGCGGATGCGGAGAACGTCTTTGACGAACTCAAAAACCAATGGGGCTTCGCCGGATTCTGTTCGCAAAAGGCGGCGGTGAGCCAGAGTTCCGCGCGCATGTTGTTGCTGGTATACAATCTGTGGAGTCTCTTCGTGCGGGTGCTCAAAAACCAAGGAGGCCACACCGAAGCGATCAAAAGCCGCTACGAGCTGCTGCTCATTCCCGCCAAACTGGTGCTGAGCGGACGGCGGAAAATTATCAAACTGGCGGTTGGCGGGAAGTTCGCCAACTTTCTCAAACAAGCCTACCAAAGGCTTGAGCAATGGTTGGGCCGAACTGCGCCGCAGTTGAGCTTGAACATGGGGAAATCTCCTCCATGGCTGCTCTTCGACCCCACTCAAAGCGACCCGTTATCCGTCACTTGATCCCATTTTCCCCTCTCATCCTCTCTCCAACTGCGGATTCTAGGTTGATGCTGAAACGATGAGACGAATCCATCGTCACAAAAACTACCCACCGAAATATATTGACCCTCGGTCATAAAGGTAGAAGCATCCCATCAGTGAAGAGTGCGCAGGCAATGACTCGCAAGGATCGGGAAAGAATGGCTCGGGAAGAGCTCATTCTGGAACATGCGCGCCGCCTGCTGCTGAGTCAGGGTTTTCAGGGCTTCAGTTTGGACGATCTGGCAAAGGCCATCGAGTATTCCAAGGGCACGATCTATCTTCATTTTCAATCCAAAGAGGATCTTGCGCTTGCCGTGGCCACGGCTGCGCTCAAAGAGCGAGCGGACCTGTTTGAGCGGGCGGTGCGGTTCCGTGGCAAGTCCCGCGAGCGGGCAAGGGCCATTGGTTTCGCTTGTTGCCACTTCATGGTGGCCTATCCGGAATTCTTCAGTGTGGAAATGATGATGAAGTCCCAATCCTTCTGGGAAAAGGCTTCCGAAGCAAGACGCCAGGCAAATTCCATGCAAGCCGGCCGCACCTTCCGTGCCATGATGGAAGTGGTCCACGCCGGATTCGAATCCGGAGATTTGCCGCGTGACCGGATGGCCGCCGAGCATATCGCGATTGCCATGGCATCCGTGACCGTCGGCAGTCACATCATGTCACAAGTCCCGGAAATGCGCCTTCTCGCCGGGATCGACGATTCCATTCTCATCGTCCGTCAGAACCAGGACCTGCTGCTGGATGGCATGCAATGGAGCCCGCTGCTCGCAGAGTATGACTATCAGGCGACGGATTTCCGGATTCGCGATGAAATTTTCCCTGAAGCTACCTGGTTCCCCGGGCACTGATTTTTTTGCACTCATTCTGACTCTTGGTCAATTATTGAACCACTGAAACACCATGATCTTTGTCGCATTCCGAATGTTGATTGGAGACCGGGCGAAATACATCGGCCTGCTCTTCGCCGTCGCGTTCTCCACCTTTTTGCTGCAAAACCAATCGTCCATTTTTTCGAATCTGATGAAGCGTGCCGGAAATCAGATCCGCGATGTAACGGACGCAGATGTGTGGGTAATGGCCCCAAAAACGGACTATTTCGATCAGACCAAGCCGCTGCAGGAAACCGATCTGCTCAAGGTCCGCGGGGTGCCCGGAGTGGACTTCGCGGTGAGGATCTTCAAGGGTTTGCCGATCGCCAATACCCGCAGCGGACATTTCGCCGCATGCTCGGTGCTCGGACTTGATGACACAACCTTGGTCGGCGCTCCGCGCAACATGATTCAGGGTGACTGGCGGGACTTGTGGAAACCAAACAGCGTCATCATCGACAAGGCTGGCTACCTCCTGCTGTTTCCCGGCGAGGAACTGAGGCTCGGGCGGGAGCTTGAACTGAATGACAAGCTTGTGCGCGTCGTGGGAATTTCCGACGCGCTTCCTGCCTTCACCACTTTCCCGTTGATCCATGCACGATACTCGGAAGCGCTGACATTCCAAGGGCGTCAACGCCAACAGTTATCATTTGTGGTCGCTCGCCCTCGCAGTGATGTAACTCCCGAGGAGCTGGCGAACCGCATCGAACGCGAGACGGGATTGAAGGCTATGACTACCTCCCGGTTTCAATGGGCCTCCGTTTCCTATTATCTCAAAAACACCGGAATTCCCGTCAATTTCGGCATCACGGTGGTCGTCTCGATCATCGTCGGCCTTGTGGTTACCGGACAGACCTTCTATCTGTTCATTCTCGAAAACCTCAAACAATTTGGTGCGCTCAAAGCCATCGGTGTGACCAACGGTGTCATGCTCATGATGGTTCTCTTTCAATCCCTCCTGGTTTGGTTCATCGGAGTCGGCTTCGGCACGGCCCTTTCCGCCACCTTCTTCAACATCTCTCCCTTTGTGATCCAGCTCCGTCATTTCATCCTGTTTTGGGAGTCCGCCGTCGGGGTCGCCGCATTCATGCTGCTGGTCATCGGGCTCGCCAGTTCGGCCGGACTGATCCGAGTCATCCGGCTCCAACCCGCCGAGGTCTTCCGCTAAAAAAGCGAACGATCGTTCTTTTTTGATTGAGCTTTTCGAAAATTAGCGAACGTTCGTTCTCACACACCATGCCACGCCAAAGTCCAGACCGTCACGAAGCCCGCCGCGAACAGATTCTCGGCGTCTGCCAGCAATGTTTCGCCGCCAAAGGTTTCCACCAGACCTCGATGCGCGACATCTGCGCCGCCCTCGAAATGAGCCCCGGGGCGCTGTATCGTTACTTCGATTCGAAGGAGTCCATCATTGCCGCCATGATCGATGCCGACCGGGCAAAAATGGAGAAAATCTTCGCTGCAATCCCCTTCGAAACCCCTTTTCCAAAACTGGTGGATCAACTGGTGACCTCGACCTTGGAGAGCTTCGTCAACGACGAGCCCATCGCCCTCTTCAACCAGATCAATGCCGAAGGAACCGTGAACCCCAAAATCGCGGAAGCCCTGAAAATCCACTACGGTGTGATGACTGACCGGATGGAACTCCTGATCCGTCGTGCCCAAGAGCGAAAGGAAATCGACCCTGATGTCAAACCGCGCGATGCGGCAGTCTTCATGATGGCCACTTTTGATGGGCTTTGCCCCCGATCCGCCTTCGATCCATCCGTGAACTGGCGGAAAATGGCCCGCGTCTTCACGAACCTGATGCTGAAGGCACTTGGCAGCGTGAATCCCAAGTCGTCAGGAGGGAAACCATGATCGCGCTTGCTCTCAAAATGCTCCGGCATGATGGGGCGAAGTTTCTCACCATGGTGCTCGCTGTGGCGCTCGCCGCGTTTCTAACACAAAATCAGGCATCGTTTCTCGTCGCGTTCCTCGGCATGACCGGCTCGCAGATCCGCGATGTGCGCGAAGCAAATCTCTGGGTGATGGAACCGGATACGGAATGCTTCGATCAGGCGAAACCACTGAAGGAAACCGCGGTTCAGACCGTTCGTGGATTTCCCGGCGTCGAGTGGGCGCTGCCATTTCTCAAGGTCGATACCACCGCCAGAACCGAATCCGGAAAACTCAGCACCATCACCCTCATCGGCGTGCCGGAGCAGAGTCGCATCGGTGAACCCGCTATGAAACTTGGCGATGCAAGCGGGATCTATCAGCGTGACAGCGCGGTCATCGATCCGGGCGGCATGGCCTTGCTATATCCCGGCCGCAAATTCCAACCCGGGATGAAAATCCGAGTCCACGACGAGTGGCTTGAATTGCGCGGCGTGAGCGAGGCATCACCACCATTCACCGGCTTTCCCATCGTGCATGTGTCACAGGCTACCGCCATGCGGCTCAACCGCGAGGAGACGCGATCTACGACGTTTGTCGTAGGTCGCTTGAGCGCCGGAGCCGACGCGGCCGAAGTGACGGAGCGAATCCGGAAAGCAACCGGCTGGAAAGCGCTCACCCGGAAGGAGTTTGAGGCTACAAGCTGGAAGTTCTACTCAGACCAGGGCGTGCCCAATTTATTTTATATCACCATTACGGTCGGACTGATCGTCGGTATCGCCTTCACCGGTCAGACATTCCTAATGTTCGTAAAAGAAAATGCCCGCGCCTTCACCACCTTGAAGGTCTTGGGATTCACCCATCCGCAACTTGCAGCAATGATGGCAGCCCAATCGTGCCTTGTGGTGGTGCTGGGTCTGAGCATAGGCACCGCAATGGTGGTCGCCACGACGGAACTCGCCAAAACACTACCATTTTTCCGCGGGCTTTATCTGCCATGGGAAGTCACTGCCGTGTGTTGTGGCATCATCGGGGTGGTCACCGTACTCGCCGCAGGACTGTCCTTCCGCCAAGTCCTTCAACTCCAACCCGCCGATGTCTTCCGAAGTTAGAACAATCCACTCATGAATGCGGTCCATTGTCATCAGATAGAAAAATCCTTCGGCACCGGGGAAACCCAAGTCAAGGTCCTCCGCGGGGTCGATTTCACCGCAGAGCGCGGAGAAATGACGTTCCTCGTAGGACCGTCAGGCTGCGGAAAAACCACGCTCATTTCGATCATCGCAGGTTTGTTAGGGAGTGATTCCGGCAAGGTCAGCCTGTTTGGGGAATCGCTGGCAGAATTGTCGGCACGGGATCAAATCCTCTTCCGCAGGAGGCATCTCGGTTTCGTTTTCCAACAATACAATCTCCTTCCTTCACTCACCGCCGCTGAAAATGCAGCCGTTCCGTTGCTCGCGGCAGGCATGAATCGAAAAGCTGCCGTGAAAAAAGCCAGCGATCTGTTAGGCGTTCTCGGTGTTGGCCATCGCGCCGATGCCGCGCCAAGGCTTCTATCAGGTGGCCAGCAGCAGCGCGTAGCGCTCGCCCGTGCCTTGGTTCATGAACCGCGTCTTATCATTTGTGACGAGCCCACGGCCGCGCTCGATCATAAAAGCGGTGAATCCGTCATGGAGCTCCTTTCTTCTTCCGCCGTGCATCCGGACCGCGCGGTCGTCGTGGTCACTCATGACAACCGGGTTTTTCACTTTGCCCACCGCATCGCCCACATGGACGACGGCATCATCACGCATACCGAAACCAACACAGCCTCTACTCCAAGCCACTGACCCGATTATGAAAATCAAAGGACTCATCCTGCCCATCGCCGCAGGGCTATGCGCCGTTTATGCGGCCGTTTCCATTGCACAAACCCAGCCCGAGCGGATTCTAACCGAACCACCGCAACCGCCCCCCCGCTCCAACTTTGCACATAGCATTGCCGCCGTAGGTCTGATCGAACCCAGCTCCGAGAGCATCACCATCGGCAGCCATCGCTCCGGCGTGGTGACCGAAGTGAATGTCCGCGCCGGTGACAAGGTTACCAAGGGTCAGATTCTCTTTGCTCTCGATCAACGCGATCTCGCTGCAAGCCGGAACGTTTCGCTCGCCCGCATCGCCCAATCCACTGCGGAAATCGGCAGCACGAAAGCCTTGCTGGATCAGGCGAAGCGCCGGCTCGATTCCGCCAACGCCCTCAAAGACCCGCGCGCACTTTCGGCCGAAGAGCGTGCCGACCGCGCATCCGAAGTTACCCGCCTCGACGCACAGCTCGCCACTTCCGAGGCTGCCATCGCGCTGGCAAAGGCTGAACTTGAATCCGTGGAAACCGAGATCACACGCAGCAGCGTGACCTCGCCCATCGATGCAACCGTGTTGCAAGTCCGCCTTCGCAAAGGTGAATTCATCGACGGCGGTGCGTCCGGCGAACCACGTCTCGTTGTCGGTTTGGTTGAGCCACTCCACATCCGTGCGGACATTGATGAATTCGAAATCGCCCGCCTGAAATCCGGGGCCGAGGCCATCGCCACTCCACGCGGCGATGCCGAGCGGAGATTCGAGCTGGAATTCGTGCGTTATGAACCGCTCGTCATTCCAAAACGATCACTCACAGGCGATTCCACCGAACGGGTGGACACCCGCATCCTCCAGGCCATCTATCGGGTGAAATCACCTGACTCCACGTTGTTCGTCGGCCAGCAGATGGATGTTTTCATCGAATCCAACCCGCGCAGTTCCAAGTCATGAAATTATATCTAACTGTTCTTCCTATCACTGCCTTCTTCCTGGCTGGCTGCAAACTCGGTCCCGAGTTTGCGGTTCCGAATGTCCCGGTCGGCCGCACCTGGAAACAAGGCACCGCTCTCAAAGGAGCCTCGTTACCGGATACATGGTGGCGGCTTTTCAATGATCGTGAACTCAACCGCCTCGTGGACCGCGCCCTTGCGGCGAACAACGACCTCGCCGCCGCCAAATCCCGCGTCGATACCGCCCGGGCCCTGGTCGGGCTGGACCGCGCCCGGATGTTCCCCACGCTCGACCTCAATGGCTCCGCAGGCATCACCCGTGCCTCCCAAGACGCCACCGCCGGACAACTGCCTCCGGGCGTCAACATCCCCCTGGAAAACCAGCGCTACCGCGGCACCTTCGATCTTGCTTACGATCCGGACCTCTGGGGCCGCAACAAACGCCTGCTCGAGGCCTCCAACGCCGAGGCCGCCGCCGCCGAGGCATTGCTCGATTCCCAACGTCTCGGCCTCGCCACCGAAGTAGCGCGCCAGTATTTCCTCCTGCGTGGACTCGATGCGCAGAAAACCGTGCTCGTCGATACCATCGCCAGCCGCAAGGAAACGCTCGACCTCCAGAAAAGCAAAGCCGACGCCGGCTTGATCGACGGACTCTCCACCAGCCAGGCCCGCACCGAACTCGAACTCGCCAACAACGACCTCGCCGCCGTCGAGCGCCAGCGCGGATCCGCCGAACACGCGCTCGCGGTGCTCTGTGGCAGCCGTCCCTCCGATTTCTCCGTCACCAACCGCGGCACCAGCGGAGCCTTGCCTGGAATCCGCGCGGGACTCCCGGCAGAAGTCCTCTCACGCAGGCCCGACGTTCGTGCCGCCGAGCAGAACCTCCGCGCCGCCAATGCCCGCATCGGCGTGGCCGAGGCCGCCTTCTATCCCAGCTTCAGCCTCAGCGCAGGCGGTGGATTCGAGTCGCTCGAAGTCAGCCGATTCCTCGATTGGGAAAACCGCGTTCTTTCCCTCGGTGCCGGCATCGCCGCTCCCGTGTTCAATGGCGGATCTAACAAAGCCAACTTCGATACCGCCTTCAGCCGTCGCGACGAATCGTTGGCAAGCTATCGCAACACCCTGCTCACCGCCTTGCGCGAGGTGGAGGACGCCCTCGTGGATCTCAAAGGCCTCGCACGCTCCCGCAATTCGCTCGAATTGGCACTCACCAGCACCGAAGAAACCCTTAGATTGTCCAAGGAACGTTTCGAAAAAGGACTCACCAGCTATTTCGAGGTAGTGGATGCGGAACGGGATTCGCTGCGAATCCAGCTATCCCTGAGTCAAATCGATGCCGAACAACGCATTACATTGGCTGCCCTCGCCAAGTCGCTCGGTGGCGGTTGGAACAGCAACCTTGAATGAACCGTCACCCTCTTCACCTCGCGGAAGCATCTGCTAATGGTGAATCGCAAGCATCCGACAGTTGCAGCAGGGGACTTGGACCTCAGTTGCGTTAGGACGAGAAAGAAAGAATTATGCCTCATGAGTGCATTCTGGTAATCATCAGATGAAGTCATCAAGACCAATTCGACATCTCTCCAGGCTTCAATGCTCTTCAGAGGCTGCGCCGAACCGGGTTAAGGGTGATCCCCGAACTAGAAGAATGAGAACATCCGTTGCGTGATTTTCAGGTCTCATTTCCCATCTGGGCAACCACTTGCAGATGTGGGCGCCATGTCCTCTCGACTCACCGTCACGGCCGGACCTCCGAGCAACGTACGATCCCTACGCACCGCCACCCGCACCACACCATTTCACCACCACTCCTGAACATGCCGGGGTCTAATGCGGCTAATAACGATCTCTCAGCGGCAGATGGATAAGCGTTCGAAGTTTCTCGGGATCCACCCGATCAGGATGGTCAAGATATACTTCGAAGGCAGGAGCCTCTCCAAGCTGTTCATGCGCGCTGGGCAGCCAACCTCCATAGATTCGGTCGTAGGTCTCGACCAAGCGGTTGTGAGGCCCCCGATGGAGAAACACCGCGTGCCGCCCACCCGCAATCACCTGCTCCGCAAGCTCACCACGTGGCGGAAAAGCTCGGCGCAAATGAATGCAAGCGTCGTAGCGCAACTGCTCTTGAGCGGTAATGTCCGGATCGTCATGGCAGAGGCCGATCATCTCAGTGGGGAGATGCAGCCAAATCCGCCATGAAATGGTCGCCATCAATGCCCCCCACGCCGCGGGAGCCGATTCCTCATAAGGTCCGTGCCGCCGCACGGAGAGCACACGCGTGGCAGTACGATGCTTGATGCACTCCGGGACGATCAAATCGATGGGTTCCTGGATTCCAGTGGAAGGCTTCCGCATTTGCCCTTGAGCCCCTCTCCAGGCCAAGGGACTCAGGTCGAATGATTGTTCGAACGCTCTGGAAAATGCAGCCGGACTTTCATAACCGACAGCGAGGGCGACGTCAGTCACGCTACGGTCGCTATGTCGTAACAAGAGCGCAGCACGTTCGAGTCGCAGCCGCCGCACATACTGACCCAAAGGTTCACCGCAAAAGGCGCGAAAAACACGATGGAAGTGAAATGGCGAAAGTCTAGCCAAGCGAGCAAGCTCTTCGAGATCAAGTGAGGTCGAAAGATCCTCCGCGATCTTTGCCTGCACGCGGTCAATTCGCATCTGATAGTCCAGTCGTGTGGAGTCGCGCATCACATTCGTTTTCCCAAGACAATGACCATGCGTGTCAAACGCGTCAATCCGACTGCGCCGAGATCTCGACAGTGCGGGCCAGGTTCGCGAGGTATTCTTCCGCAATCGCTTGCGGATCAAAAAACAGTCTCGCCAAAAGGCGCTTCCAAGGATTTGCCACCGTCACCGTTTCCTCGACTTCGATCCGAGTGCCGACTCCGGGCAATTCCTTGAGTCTCCCTGACCACCGTCCTTCGACAGAACCGCTGAACTTCATTTCCCATGAAACCCCGGGGACTTGGCTTGTTGTTTGGAATTCCATGGCCGGACCATGCCGGGGTTTTTCCCTCCAACGCTCTTTGCCCACCGTTGGATCCATCACCTCAATCGCCTCCAAATCCGGCCTCCATTCCGACTGACGATGCAAATCCGTCAAAACAATCCAGACTTTCGCGGGCGGAGCGACGATATCACGCTGAGCCGTGGCCGTGCGTGTTGGCGGCAGCATCCCACCGAAAAGGCCGATACAACCCACGAGAACGATCAAGGCCAAGAGTATCATCAAAGCAATTTTCATAGTGCGGATGCAGCTTATAGTTTTTCCCATCCAGCCGC
>CALMKO010000173.1 GCA_937867415.1 uncultured Verrucomicrobiota bacterium
CGTTGGAATCAAATTCCTCAACCAAAAGTGCCGGGAACAGGACTCGAACCTGCACGACATCCATGATTTTAAAGGCTCTATCAGCATGCCGTGCAACATACCGTGCAATAGATGCTTGCAATGGCACTTGAAATGCATTGAATTGCACCCATGAGCAAGCAACCGAAGCGCACCCGGATAACAGCATCAAAAGCGGCAGCTGTGAAACTCACCATCCGGCCCGTGACCCGCCACAAGAATGGCAGTGTCTGGGTGACCCATTTCGTCCAAGGTTGGAAGGAGGGCGACAAATGGCAGCGCCGCCAGTTCAAGGACGAATCCGAAGCGAAGAGCTTCGCCGCCCTCAAGCAGGTGGAAATGGAAAACAAAGGGCGTGCCCAGCAGATGATTCTCTCGTCACTGACTCAAGAGCATCACGACGCAGCCGCCTCCGCCATCGAGAGGCTTGGCGGTGCCTACTCTTTGGCGGATGCCGTGGAGTTCTTCCTCAAGCATCACCGGCCACCTGAATTCACGATCCGGCTCAGGAACGCCCTGAAGTTCTTTCTCGACGAGAAGGAGCGCGATGGACTCCGGCCTCGGACCCAGCAAGCCCTCAAGGCCAGCATCGAGCGATTCATCAAGGCTGTCGATAACCCATGGACGCATGAGGTCACCCACCAGCAGGTGGAAGGATACCTGCGGGGCTTGCGTGCCGCCGACGGCAAGAAAAAGGCCAGCAAGAAGTTCTGGAACAACACTCTCAACGACCTGAAGGGATTCTTCGCTTGGACTGCCACCGCCGACAAGGCGACGAACCGGCCTTTCACCTTCGAGAACCCTGCGGCAACCGTGCGGGCTTACGATGCGCGTCAGGTGAGGGAAGAGCAAAATGCGAGGCCTATCACTACCGAACTGGATAGAGTTCAGCGGATCTTTTCCGCGCTCTATCGCTGGCGTGGTGGTGCGATGGTCCGATATTTCTCGCTCGCCTACTTTGCCGGTATCCGCCCAGCGGAGATCCAGCGATTGGCCGGCCGTGAAGCCGAACTGATCAATCTCAAGACCCGGATCATCACCATCCCCGCCAACATCTCGAAAACCCGCCACGCGCGGCACGTCGCAATTTCCGACAACCTCGCCGCATGGCTAGAAGCATTCCCGCCGCCGGTCACCTGCGGAAACTTCGGGCGGATGCTCTCTGCGGTGAAGAAGCATTTCAGGATCACCCACGACGAAGCCAGGCACAGCTTCATTTCCTACCACGTTGCCGCCCATCGGTCGCTCGGTGACGCCGCGCTCCAGGCGGGAAACAGCGAGTCGATTATCAAGCGCCACTACCTCAACCTACACCCTCGCGAGGAAGGCGGACAGTTCTTCCGAATCGTTCCGGACAAGGAACGCCGCCGCGCTGTTATGACCCCGGAAAAGGCAGTGAATCCAAACCCTCACCTCGTCGCCATCTGATGATGAAAAAAGCTATTCCCCACGATGTTCAAAATTTGTTTTCTGAGGCGCAGAGCCTAATTTCTCATCCGAGGGCAGATGAGATTCTTGCAAATGATTGGCTTCACGACGGAGATCTTCCGGTTCCGTCTGCTGAGTTCATGCAATATCTTGGATTTCGATTGATGACCGGCCGGGGAATACAAATCACAGCCGCGACCAGTTCTAGAGACATGATACTTGCTGAAATCGTCAAGGCCCTGAGAGATGAAACTGACGAAGAGCGCCTTGATGCCGTTTGGAGTGTGTTGGAAAAATTAAAATGCTATCGATTGTTGCAAGCTGGGAAAAAAGGAACAATCGAGCGGTTTGCTCATGAATGGCGTGGGGTTCTCTGGCCTTTCCTCTACCCTGCTAACGCTTCAGATGGAAGTGAGGACACTGCGCTTGCTGCAGGCCGTAGGGCAATTGCCCGGGGGATTATTGAATCAATGGTTTTGCGGGCTGTGTTTCGTTGGGACAGCGGACGCATTGAGGGGCTGGCGACCGTATTGCGGGAGATAAGAGACAGAAGTCAGCCTATTGCTACAATTGAAAATCGAGCAGCCGGGGAAATCATGCGTTGGCTTCCTTGGCTCTCAGAAAATCTTGAACACCACCCTTCGAAGACGGAGATGAAAGCATTTATACTGGCAATCTCACCCGATCTATCTGATAAAACAAACTCTTGGTCGAAGGCTTGGAGGCTGGTGGGTTACCCCAAAGACAGCGAACGAAGCCGCAGAATCGATCAAGACGAGATTCTCCAGCTCGCACGCCGCGCCAAGTCTGAAGTGCTATCTGATTAAATCGTCAAGCGGTAGGTATCTAAGGCGCAACTTGTGGCAATTCCTTGCTCGTTATGAGCGAGCCACAGCAACAAGCCACACTAGTAGGCGTCAACAAATGCCGAGAAATCGTATTCCCCGACCCTGAGTCGGCACCCGGTGAACGCACATTCCATCAGTGGATGGCGAACCGCTATTTCCCTGTCCATAAAATCGGCAGGCGAGTGTTCCTTGACCCCGAGGAAGTTCGCAATGCGCTGAGCCGCCGCTTCAAAATCCACGCCGTCTAAGCCAGGTAAAAAACAGGCCAGCCCCCGAGCTGGAGACTGACCTTCGGAAAAATCTTGGCAGATTTGAAACGCGGTGAGTTCACCACCAGACCGGGGAAA
>CALMKO010000174.1 GCA_937867415.1 uncultured Verrucomicrobiota bacterium
AAAGGCACCCCGGAAGCGCTGGCCGGATTCATGGAAGAACTCAGTCGCGGCAAGCCTTGGCCTCAGGGGCTTACGATCATGGAATACATCCAGCACACCAAGCGTTTGCTGAAAGAGCAGCTCAGTGGAACGCATTACGTGGATAGCTTCACCATCCAGAAGGATGCAAAGACCGTATTCTGTCTGTTTTTCTTCACCGGTCATATCCGAGGATTCGAGAAGATGTTGGAGGCAAAGTGGCGATTTAATGGCGAGACCGGGCAAGGGTGGCATTATTCGGCGTCGACAGGCGTTGACGACCTGTTCGAGAAACCATTGCCGCAGACCCAGATGTTGGAAAAGGCTCTGAGCGCTCTTCTTGAGAGCAAGACCGCAACAAATGCGGAGATTTATCGGACTACATTGGAACAGGGATTTCTGCCCAAACACGCCAATGAAGTGCTCGGCGCTTGGCAGAAGGCTGGAAAGATCGTCGTGAATCCCTCGCCGTCGCGCGCGGGGGTGTTTTACCTCGGATACGAAAATCACGAGAAAAACGGTAGAATCATTCGGATTTCCAAAGTATCCTGAACCCATGGCAAGCAGCTCAATCGAATGGACCGAACTCACCTGGAATCCCACGACGGGTTGCGACAAGGTTTCCGCAGGCTGCAAATTCTGCTACGCGGAGATCATGTCGCGGCGCTTGCAGGCGATGGGGGTTGAGAAATACGCCGACGGCTTCAAGGTGCGGCAGCATGAGGCTGCGCTTGCCATTCCCTACGGCTGGAAGAAACCGGCGATGGTCTTCGTGAATTCGATGAGCGACCTGTTCCACAAGGACATGCCGCTGGAGTTCATCCAGAAGGTTTTCAAGGTCATGAACGAATGCCCGCACCTAATTTTCCAAGTGCTCACCAAACGCGGCGAGCGCCTGGAGGAAGTTTGGAAGCATCTGACTTGGAGCGAGAACATTTGGATGGGCGTGAGCGTGGAGAACGAGCTGGTGACGCACCGGATCGACAGCCTCCGCAAGGTTCCCGCCGCTGTGCGATTTCTTTCCTGCGAGCCGCTCATCGGCCCTTTGCCAAAGCTCAATCTGAAAGGCATCGACTGGGTGATCGTCGGTGGAGAAAGCGGAGTCCATCCCCGCCCGATGCAACCTGAGTGGGCCGTTGAAATTCGCGACCAATGCGAGAAGCACGACGTTGCCTTCTTTTTCAAGCAATGGGGCGGACGCAACAAGAAGGCGGCAGGCAGGGAACTGGAAGGCGTCCATCACGACACTTTCCCGAAGCCGAAGAAGCGGCGGCAGGTGAAACAGACGGCATAGACTTTTTGCGCCCATGATCACTGAGTTGTTGGCAGATTCTCCAACCGAAAGGCATTGGACTTTCAATGATGCGATCAACCGGAATTGCATGCTCTACATTCCGGCAAATCAGCCCGTGATCACGGCTATGCTCGATTGGAAGGAATCTGCGAAGACAGAAGCATTCCCGGTCGGAAAATACCGGATCGATCTTCCCGCCTTGGAAGCGAAGGGTTACGTTCGTTTGCAACGACAACCGGTTTTTTCTGAGGTTCCAACGGACAAAGGAAAGGATCGAGATCGCGATCAACCGGAAGAGCAAGGCATTGGATTTCGGAAGTATCCACAAGCCATGAATCCGGAGCAAACCAACATCATCGTCGGGCCGAATGGCACGGGTTTCGGCTTTTTTCAGGGTTGTTCCAAGGTGACACCGCTCAGCAGGGCGTAGAGCGGCTCGTTGATATAGAAATTGGTTCTGCCCATCTTTTGCTTCCGCACAAGACCGGCAGCCCTGAGTTGTTCCAGATACTTGCTGGCGGTGGGGCGGGACACACCCAACTCCCGCTCGATGAATTCGATCTTCGTGTAGGGATAGCGGAAAAGATGGTTGAGCAAATCCTGACTGTAGAGCTTCGGCAGGCGTTCCCGGAGATCATGTTTTGTTTTTTGCATCAGATCGCGGAATGTCTTGACCAGAATGATCGCACTGCGGGAGGTCACCGCCACTCCGCGCAGCAGGTAGAGACACCATTCCGCCCAGCGGTCTTCATCGCGCACGGTTTGCAACAGTCGGTAGTAGTCCGGCTTGGTGGTGGTGATGTAACGACTTAGGTAAAGCACTGGCAAATCGAGCAAACCTTCGCGTTGCAGCATGAGTAGATTCAAGATGCGTCCGGTGCGGCCGTTGCCATCGTAAAACGGATGAATGCTCTCGAACTGGTGATGCGTGATCGCCATCCGCAGCAGCGGATCGAGGCCATCGTCGGCATGGATGAAGTCAATCAGGTTGGCCATCAGCGACTCCACCACGGCGGCGTCCTGCGGCGGTTCGTAGATCACTTGCCCGGTCGCCTCGTTTTTCAGCACGGTGCCCGGCAGTTTCCGCAATCCCGCCCGGTTCTGCTCCAGCTCCGCTTGCACGGCTAAGAGCGTTTCCAGCCGGATCAAGCCGGAGTCTCGCACCGCTTCGTAGCCCGTGCGCAGGGCGGAGACATAGTGCCGCACTTCCTTGGCGGCTGCGGTTCCTGCGAAATCTTCCTGAAAGGCATACAACTCGTCGTGCGTCGTGATGATATTTTCGATCTCCGAGCTGTCCTTCGCCTCCTGAATACCGAGAGTATCGAGTAAAATCCCCTGGTTTGGCAGCGACTCGCACAAGCCCTTCAGCTCCGCCAAGTGCCGATGCGCCTGGGTCAATGCCGCCCATACCTCGCGCGTTTCCAACGTGGAGACATTCGTCAAGGGCAGTGGCGGGAGGGCTGACATGGAAAGAAAAACGGGTTTTCCTTATCATGTTGAGGGTGATGTGCAAAGAAAAACGAGGTTTTCTTGATGGTTGCGGATCGTTTTCCAACTCTTTGAAATGAACACCGAAAAAATGCATGCCTCCGAATTGACAGGCGATGCGACGAGACCGCCAGACTTGGCTTCCGTATCCAGCATTCGAAAGGAAGAGGCCATCGCCGCGACATCCTGCTTCCCCCGCGGCCGGATTGGCGATTTACTCGGCGCATGATCGACATGT
>CALMKO010000175.1 GCA_937867415.1 uncultured Verrucomicrobiota bacterium
AGCATGAGCACCAACTACGCGAACTCGCTCGCCATGGCATACGTGACCACCCCCACGATCACCAACGCGGGATCATCCCCGTCCCTCACCCTCCGCTTCCGCCGTTGGCTGGGCTTGCGCAGGTCGGACACAGCGACTCTCCAAGTCTCGGGGAACAACGGCGCCACATGGGTGACCCTCTGGTCAACCACTGCAACGGTCGGCGATACCAGCTGGCTCTCCATGCAGTATCCACTGCCAGCCGCGATCATCGGATCCACTCAGATCCGTTTCCGTTGGGGACTCAGTAGCAACAATAGCAACAGCGCAATCGGCTGGCACATCGACGACGTGGAACTTCTCGGCGGCGGAGCTCTCGATGCCGCCCCACCAAGCGCCACCTTGAGTGTCGCGAACATCACCAGCGCCGGCTCACCCACCCATTCCTGCGCCATCACCTACACCGATGCCACCGCCGTGCTCCGATCCAGCGTGGATCCCACCGATCTTCTTGTCGTCGGACCTGCCGGACCTCTATCACCCCTCGTGATCGAGACTTCCGGAGTGGACCTGTCCAGCAACGGCACCCCCTTGAGTGGAAACTACTCGATCGCCGCTCCGGGTGGCACCTGGGATCCGGCGGACAGCGGGCAATACACGATCACCCTGCAGGACGGCGCGGTCGAGGACACCTTGGGAAATGTCGCAGGAGAACAGATTCTAGGATCCTTCACCGTCGCGATCAGCTCGCTCACTCCCGGCCTGCTGGAGGTCTCAGGCCCCGGCGATTTCATTTCATCCGGGAATGCAGGAGGGTCATTCAGCCCGTCGTCGATCCTTTACACCCTCAGCAACACCGGACAAAGCCCGCTGAACTGGACCGCGGCCAAAACCCAGAACTGGGTCTCGCTTGATACGACAAGCGGCACTTTGGCAGCAGGTGCCTCCACCCAGATCACCGCCTCCCTCAATCCGGCCGCCACCTCGCTCGCCGTGGGAAGCTATAGCGATACCATCAGCTTTTCCAACACCTCCAACAACAACGGCAACACCACCCGCGAGGTGGGCCTGACCGTGAACCCAATCCCCGTGGCGATCACCCTGGGAGCACTCAGCCAAACCTACGACGGCAGCACGAAACCGATCACCGTCACGACCACCCCCTCCCCCAGGGCCTTCGCCATTTCCTATGACGGCTCGCCAACCGCGCCCACCGCCGCAGGTAACTACCCCGTGACGGTAACCATCACCGAGCCGAATCATGTGGGATCCGCAGCCGCCACCTTGCTCATCGCCAAAGCCCCGCAGAGCCTCAGCTTCAGCCCCCTGCCGGCCGTGACCCTTGGAGCGGCCCCGTTCGCCATTCCCGCCTCAGCCAGCTCCGGCCTGCCTGTCACATTTAGCAGCCTGAACCCCACAATCGCCACAGTCTCGGAAAACCTGGTAACCCTCATGGGTGCAGGAACCACCACCATCACCGCCTCCCAGCCCGGCGACGCCAATTTCCATCCCGCGACCGATATACCGCAGCTCCTTATCGTCCGCTCGGTTTACGAAAGCTGGGCCACCAGCAGCTTTGGGAACCCACTGTCCGACCCACTCCCCGAAGCCGATCCCGACCATGACGGGCTGAACAACCTCCAGGAATTCGCCTTCGGCACCGACCCGACGGTTTCTTCGCCTGGCCCTCTCAGCTATACCGCAGGAAACCTCACCTCGTCCGGAGCTCCGGTCCTCGCGAGTGAGAATGGTGTTTTCCACATCGTCTTCGCAAGGCGCAAAGATCACGCCGCGGCAGGACTGATCTACACCCCGCTATTCAGCGCAGATCTATCACCTGATTGGACGCCCAGCACGAACGCTCCGGTCACAGAGGCAGGCAACAGCATCATCGACGCCGTCAAAGTCCCCTTCCCGACCACCGTCCCGACGGCTAACAGCCCCAAGGAACCCAGATTCTCCCGCATCAAGGTGTCGCTCAGCCCGCAATGAAAGCCACTTAGCGCATGCAGTTAGAACGTAAGCGGGGTCCCACGCCCTTGCGTAGGTATTTGTTCCGGCGGGCTCATCGATATCATC
>CALMKO010000176.1 GCA_937867415.1 uncultured Verrucomicrobiota bacterium
AGGACTACGGATAGTCTGCCTAAGCGTTCCTCATCGGGGAGACGATCCAATTCGAGGCAATCCTGATCTCGCAGGGAGGTTCTTTTCTGTGAATTTCGATTACTGGACTGTCGATGATCTAGAAAAGATCGCGAGCACGGGATTTCCTCTGGTAGGTTTCCCAAACGAACCTTCATTCAACCGCATCCTTGCTTCCGAATCTGTACGCTCCCCGCAACTCATGCAGACTCTCTGTTTAGAAGCCTGTAGGGCACAGAATCAAGACACGCCTTATGAACAGCTAATTCTATCCGGCGAGATGCTTCCAGAGATTCGAAGAAGGACCCTTCGATCCTACAACTACCAGACTTCCTATGACATTCTTAAAGCTGGCCCGCCAACTCGCGGAAGCGAACGCATCGAATACCCCACAAAAGATGGAACGAAGGTCGATGTCTACGAATGCTTGTTACTGGCTTTGGCGTTGGATCCTCCTTTTCTAACCATTGGACTTGAGGAACTCAGGCAAAGAATTCAAAGCTTTTTGATAGGCGATAAGGATCCCAATATCCGAAGCGCTCTTCAGAACTACGAAAAGCTATTCCAAAACCAACAGTGCCCCCTTGATTGGGACGATGAGAAGCGAACCTTATCAATTTCCGATCCCCACTTCTATTTTTATCTTAGGAATACAAATGCAATACGAGTCGGTTAAGCCTGCCACAAATTAAACGGGTTCAGTTCTCGCCGGTTCACATTTCAGGATTTGAAATCGCCTTCAAATCTCCAAGATTGACACCAACTCCAAAAAACTGTTCAAAAGAACTCCTGAACACACCCTTTCCAACATTCGTCGATTTCTTTGCTGGCAGCGGACTTGTCACGCAAGGAGCCAAACACGCCTGCACACCGGTCTGGTCAAACGACATCTGCCCGAAGAAGGCCGCCATCTACACCGCCAACCACGGCCCCGGCCATTTCTTCAGACTTTTGAGTCGGGTGAGTTATTGCTCGCGGATTCGAACCATTTGAGTAAAAAAGACCGCCTCCACCGATGACCGTTCCCGCCAATCCATTTCCTTCGCTTTCGAAACTTGAAAAGGAAAGCAACGCCTCATGGCCATCGTTCGCAACGTGTGTGAGCACCACGCACGAGGCTGAAATGGTTTTAAAGGCCGCCATTCGGGATGAAGCCAAAAAGGGCTCGATGACGGCGAACCGCGTCCTGGATGCCGACAGCAGCCTGGTCCTGTTCGGATCGTTTGCCCGGCACGAGATGCTAGGTGGAAGTGATTGCGATTGGACCCTACTCATTGACGGTTCAGCAAAGAACAGCCACGCCTCCACCGCCCGATTGATCGAAAGGGCCATCAAAGCAGCCGATGGAAAGGGGCTGCACGCTCCAGGCAGCAGTGGAACCTTCGGCAACCTGTGTTTCTCCCACGATCTGGTTCATCGAATTGGCGGCACGGAAGATTCCAACGTGAACCTTACCCGGCGGATCCTGATGCTTCTCGAATCGCGCCCGGTCAGCCTCTCCGCATCGGATTCCGCCGACCCAATCTGGAGCGGAGTTCTGAACTGCATTCTGGAACGTTACTTCGAAGAGGATGCTCATTTCGATCCAACCGGGCCGCGGAAGGTGCCAAGGTTCCTGCTCAACGATCTGACCCGCTACTGGCGGACCATCGGTGTGGACTACGCTTCGAAATACCGGGACCAAGGAGGACAAAAGTGGGCTCTGCGAAACGCCAAGCTTCGATTAAGCCGCAAGCTTTTGTTTGCAAGCGGGCTGGCATTCTGTTTTCGCTGCCAGATTGATCCGCCGGATCCGACGAGTGGGGTGCTTTTTGAGGACAGCAGCTCACACCCCTTCATTCAAGCCGCCGCGAAATTCGCCGGCACACCACCTTTGGAGGTTCTGGCGCAGTTCATCGACTCCTGTGTGAAGGATGAAACCAAGCAGAAGCTGGTGGTTGGCAAGATTTTCGGAGCCTATGACGCTTGGCTTACTTTTCTCGATGACGCGGAAAAACGAAAGAGATTGGAGGATTTGAGCCACCATGAAGCGGACACCGATCTTGTATTCCAAGAGGTTCGGGATATCGGTAAGGAATTTGCTTCTGGTCTCAAACTGTTGTTTTTTGATCGTGAGAATGATGAAGACCCCATCGCAAACCTCAGCCTCGAATATGTCGGATTCTGACGCCTCCTCCCACCGTTTCGGTTTTTCCACGGGCGCACTCGAACGTGGCAACTTTCGTTCGGCCGTTTCCTGGATGAAAGATCATGACATGCGGACGGTAGAACTTTCCGCGCTTCGCTTCGATGAGTTGGAACCGTTGGTAAGCCAGCTTGATCGGATGGACCTCGATTCGTTCAGCTACATTTCCTTTCATGCACCGAGTTCGTTTTCTCAAGATCAGGAAGCTCGTGTGATTGAGCTGCTACAGCCTGTGAGGGAGAGGAAGTGGAACATCGTAGTCCATCCGGATGTGATTTATACGCCGCAGCGTTGGGAATGCTTTGGGGAACACCTCCTCATTGAAAACATGGACCGCCGGAAGGCTGTGGGAAGAACCGTATCCGAGTTGTCCTATTTCTTTGACCTGCTGCCTCAAGCCCGGCTCTGCTTAGACGTTGCGCATGCAAGGCAAATTGACTCCACACTATCTCTTCTGATGGGCCTGATTCGGACATTCACCGAACGTATTGCTGAGGTCCACATCAGTGAATTGGATTCCCGTTACAGACACGTTCCCATGTCTGACCACGCGGTGACCGACTATCAACGTTTCGCATCATGCTTTGCTAATACTCACGTGATTATCGAATCGATGCTGGACAGAAGTTTGGAAGCGATCCGCCTCGAAGAATTTCATTTGGCTCAACAAGCATTTGAGAAAAGCATCAATCCCAATTTGTGCGCTTCATATTGACCGTCTATTCAAAGTTAACTCATGCAACCTATCCGACCACCTTCCAAGGTATTGCTGAACCGTATGGCACGACTGCACTCGATGCCGCTGTCAGGCTTCACCGGAGAACAAGCGCGCGCACAAGTCGCATTACACCGTGAGGAAGCCAGATTAACAGCACATTAACAGCAAGTCAGACTTTTTAATTGAATCCAACTTGAGCCCAAAAGCAGATTTCATTTTCCATTCACCATCAATCGCTTATCTCTGAGGTCAGTCCCCGCAATGTAACATTCATCACGGAAGGCACATTTGTCCTACTACGGGGATTGAACCCAGACATGGGGATCCTTTCATTGTTGCAGGTGCTGATCAACTATCTGAATTACTGCCCTTCGAATGGTGCAAATCGGAGTCTTTACTTGTCATTTTTTCCTGCCTTCGATATTTCGCTCCTGCAACAACAATTCAGACTTTCTGATGAGCAAAAAATCGCTTAAAATTGATATTTCAGATTACACCTAAACGCCCATGGATACTGATGAATTCTTCCCAGAGATTTGGTTCAAACAAGACACGAAGCACTATGGCACCAACGGTTACGTAGATGCGTTTCTAGTTTGCGGCGGTCGATGGAACAATAAACCGTGGGTTTCAGGACGACGAATAAGTATCGCTCCACGCCATTCATTGTCTGGCCCAATCTTTGGGGATGAATCACCACCGGTTCCAGCCCAAACAATCATACACCCAGTA
>CALMKO010000177.1 GCA_937867415.1 uncultured Verrucomicrobiota bacterium
AGCCGACAAAATCCAAGGCGACATCCACGACCCCAACGTCCGCATGTGGATGGACGCCTGCAAATTCAACCGACACCACGAGGAGGGTGCGTTTCTGGCAATGTCTTGACCAACTCGGCCGGCTCGGGGCGGTCCGGGCATCATGGCAGAAGAAATTTGGCGATGAGCGGACCCGGCCATGGACGGATATGAACATCAGGCTACGGCATGGCAGGCACCCCACCCGGCTTCTCCAGATCCTTGGCGACCTTGGTAGGGGCAATCGCCTGACCCATAGGCGCGGAGACGTTAGCGACCGCAAGGCGCTTTCGGATGTCCGCATTTTCCTGAAGTCCTAAGTGATGCCCCTATCTGACGACGCGTTCCACGAATTCGAAGACGGATGGGGCATCAAGTTCACCGTCAACGACAGGATCGGCTGCCGTCAGGTGAAGACCATTGAAGATGACGAAATCGCCGATAATTCCGCTGAAAACTTGCCATTCACCTATCAGGACGATATTGATCCGGCCGAAATGGCCGGGTTTTCGATACGGAAAACCTGACTATTTTGCTGATTTCCTAACTATTTCTCCCCTTAAAATCACTAAAAAACAGCCTCTACCTTTGCCCATCGCCTCACCATCACCCTACGGATTCGGTTTCACAGCAGCCTCCCTGCGGCCGGAGTTGCTTCTCATCATCGCGGAACGTTTTCTTCAAACCGGCTCATGGGAGGAAACCAAGGCAAGCGTCCTTGCCGCAAATGAGTTGCAGTGCAGGACGGCAACGAGTGCCCAAAGAATGGAACGAGAGCTTCGTCCGCGCCTCCAGACCCTCAGTCATCACCAACTCGAATTGCTGGTCAAATCCGGTGCCGACACTAGGATCAGCCTGGCATGGCTTGCCGCCGTAAAACACTCCTCGTTCTTGTTTGATTTCGCCGCAGACGCCCTGCGTTCGAAAGTCGAGCGCCATGATTACGTCCTTCGTGAATCGGATTACCGACGTTTCGTCGAAGAAAAAACGCCTTCCCACCCTGAGTTGGTGAAGCTGTCCGAGTCCACATCCGGAAAGGTTCGCCGTGTCTTGTTCGCCATGCTGCGCGAAGCAGGAATTCTCGCGAAGGGAGAAGAAATCGGCTCGCTTCAGCGACCTATCATCCCACATGAAGTGGAACTTTCGATTCGAAAGGAAAACCCCGCATGGCTCGCCGCATATCTGGTGCCGGATAGGGAAATCCAAACTCATTGACCCATCCGATGAATCATCAACTTGACCGATTGTTCTCCATTCTTTCCAACGGGAATTTTCTCTCGATGCAAGGGCTGGCGAATGAGGTGCCCATTTTCATCCAACCTTACAATGTTAGGGAAGAAGATCAGGAATCGTCCATGATCCGCGCCTTGGCCCAACGGCTCCGCACATCAGGTATCAAGGTTGCCGAAGTGGATTTGTTCCGGCTGTTGCTTGAAGAACTCAAGGAAGAGGGGCTTTTGGATGCCTTCACCGATGAAGATGCCGGCTATGACAGGCAGGATCTCCTCCGCGACCTGAAAAACTACGCCGACCCGAAGAGTCGCATTGTGCCTCGTTTGGTGCAGATCATGGAAGAAGACGGCGTCCAGCTCACTTTGGTTTCCGGCGTCGGGCACATCTTCCCGTTCCTGCGCGCTCATACTCTCCTGGACTCGATCCAACCGGTCATGATGCACCATCCTCTGGTGATGTTTTTCCCAGGTGAATACATCCAAATGCCGGGCCTTGGCTCGCAACTCAGGCTGTTTGGCAGTCTTGCCGCCAAGGGATATTACCGCGCCTTCAATCTCGATCATTACCGCCTCGCCCACACATGAAGATCCACCAGCTATTTCTAAAGGACGTATCCCGCCCAATTGACGGAGTCATCAAGGCCGATGACAACCGCCACCTCGACTTGGAGGTCGAGGAGTTCGTCGTCACCCGCGAGGTGGGGAGGGCGCTGGATCAATTCGTCGAACGATACTTGGAAGACACCAGCGCGAACGGTGTCTGGATCTCCGGATTCTTTGGCTCGGGAAAATCCCATTTGCTGAAGATTCTCTCGCTCTTGCTTGATCAGCGGCCCCTCCCCAGCGGTCGCAAGCCGGCCGACGTGATCCTGCCTAACATCGAGGATGAGATCCTGCGCGGAAGCATGGAGCGAGCTGTCCAAATCCCTTCCCACAGCATCCTCTTCAACATCGACCAGAAGGCCGACCACATCGGAGGCGATACCGCCGCGCCGATCCTTGAAGTTTTCGTGAAGGTGCTCAACGAACTGCGAGGCTATCACGGCAAACAAGGCCATATTGCAAAGCTGGAATACGACCTCGACAAGGCCGGCCAACTCGCTCCATTCAAGAAAACCTATCTCGAAGTGAACGGCCGCGAATGGGAGAAGGATCGCGACGCCTTGGCTACCGCCCGCAGAAAGGCATTCAACGCCGCCTACGCGAAACACTTCGGAGTTTCGGAGGAGGATGCCGTGAATGTGCTGAATCAGATCCGCGACGAATACCGCGTCTCCATCGAGTCATTCGCCGAGCAAGTCCGCGAATACATCGACGAGCAGGGAAAAGACTTCCGCCTCAACTTCTTCGTCGATGAGGTCGGACAGTTTATCGGTCAGGATTCGAAACTGATGCTCAACCTGCAAACGGTGGCGGAGAGCCTCGCCACCAAGTGTGACGGCCGTTCCTGGGTGTTTGTGACCTCGCAGGGAGATCTCCAGAAAGTGCTGGGTGAACTCAAAAAGGAACAAGGCGACGACTTCACAAAAATCCAAGGACGTTTCAAAACTCGCCCGAATCTGACAAGTGCCGACGTCCGGGAAGTCATTCAGCGCCGCCTGCTCGCAAAGACGGACGCAGAGCCCGAAGCCCTTACCAAGATCTTCGACGAGGAAAAAGAGAACCTCCAAACGCTGTTTCGTTTCTCCGACGACTCCGTGCAATACAAAGGCTGGCGCGGTAGCGATGAATTCTGCGATCTCTATCCATTTCATCCCTATCAGTTTGATCTCTTTCAGCGTGCCATCGAACAATTGTCCAAGCACGATGCTTTCACCGGAAAACACACTTCGGTCGGCGAACGCTCGATGCTGGAGGTGTTCCAAAGTGTCGCCAAGTCTCTCAAAAACGAGGAGGTCGGCTCTCTGGCCACCTTCGACCGCATGTTCGACGGCATCACCGCCACCCTGCGTGGCGACATGCAGACCTCGATCCTCCAGGCCGCGAACCACCTGGACGATCCGCTTGCCCTCAAGATCCTCAAGGCGCTCTTCCTGCTTAAATGGGTACGCGAGTTCAAGGCCACCCCGAGGAACGTTGCGATCCTGCTGATCGACCGTGCGAATATTGACGACATCAGCGCCCACGAGAAAGCGGTAAAGCAGTCGCTGGCTCTTCTCGCCGCGCAGTCCTATCTCCAACAGAATGGCGAAGTCTTCGAGTTCCTCACCGATGCCGAGAAAGACGTGGAAGTCGAAATCAAGGGCACCGAGATTGACGACTCCCAGGTCACCAAACTCCTTTCCGAAGTCCTTTTCGACGATGTCGTAAAATCGCCGAAGATTCGTTTCGAGGGTAATGGCCAGGATTACAGCTACGCCCGCAAACTCGACGATCATCTGGTTGGCAAGGATGCCGAGCTGACCCTGAACATCATCACTCCCGATCATCCGAATCATGATGACGAACGGTCGCTAGCCGCTCAAGGCACCGGCAAGTCCGAGTTGATCGTCGTGCTCGCCTCCGACTACCATCTCATGGAGGAGGCTCGCCTCTACCTCAAGACCGAGAAATACGCCCAGCAGAACACGGGAACGAACACCGATTCCAGCCGAAAGGTCATCCTCGATGAAAGGCGGAAACAGAATGGTGTCCGCCGCTCAAGCCTTCAGGCGCTTTGCTCCGAACTCTTCGTGAAAGCCTCGATCTATCTGAATGGCTCGAAAGTCGAAGGCACGTATTACTCAGACCCCAGAACTTGCTTCCACAAGATGGCACAGGATCTTGTCACCTTTGCCTTCCCGAATCTTCGGATGCTGAAGGGTAGCTATGACGAGAACCTGCTCCGGAAAACCCTCCTCGATCCAGATGACCTTTTGACTGGTGGGCAGCAACCGCTCTCCGAGTCCGAGCAGGAAATCATGACCTACGTCCAGCGGAACCAGGACCAAGGCGAACGAACCTCCGTAGAAGAAATGATCCGCCAGTTCGGTCGCCGTCCCTTCGGCTGGTATCCGCTCGCAGTCCAGACGCTGATCGGCCGCCTCTTCCGCATGGGCAAGATCGAGCTTCGAGCACCCGGGACGCTTGATGGCAAAGCCGCGCTGGAACACCTCGTGAACACCCGCCTGCATGGCACCGTGCGGGTGCGACTCCAGGAGCAGTTCGACTCCACCAAAATCAACGCACTCAAGCGCTTCCATCAGGATTTCTTCGACCGCGCCAACGATGGCACGGACGCCCGCAGTGTCGGCCAGTCCACACTCACCCTGCTAGCGGTGGAATCGCGCCTGCTCAAGGATCTTCTTCTGCAGGCCGACCGCTACACGTTCCTGGAATCCCTCCGCAGCGTCGAGGAACAGATCGCCAAGCTCGCCGACCGTGATTACACCTACCTGCTGAACCACTTGGCGGACTACGAGGACACTCTTCTCAACGCGAAAGAAGACATTCTGGATCCGATCAAAGTATTCATGAACGGACCGCAAAGGGTCGCATACGATGAGTCCATCGCATTTCTCAGGGAGGAAGAGGCGAACTTCAATGACCTCGCGCCAGAGGATGTCCAGCCCCTGCGGGATCTTGCCCAAGCTGCCACCCCCTATCGCGGAAACGTAGTGCCGCTGGCCAAGGCCGCCGTGACCAAGCTGCGTGCCGCCATTGCGGATCTCCTCAATCAGGAACGGCAAAATGCCAGCGCGGTTTTGGATGATCACGAGCAACGCCTCACTGCCTTGCCGGATTTTGGTAAACTCGATGCTGCCGCGAAAACTCAGGTACTCGCCAAATCCACGGAGGCCAGGGCGGCCATTCAATCAGCCCGCTTCGTCACCGCCATCCGGGATCGGGTGAACCGTTATCGCAGTATCGACTATCCCGCACAGCTTGCCCTTGCCGCCGAACTCGCCACCCCCACGCCTACACCCACCCCTGGTGGTGGCAAACCCGGACCCACGCCTCCCGCACCCA
>CALMKO010000178.1 GCA_937867415.1 uncultured Verrucomicrobiota bacterium
TGTTTTGCAATTTGAGCGGTGAATCCAAGCGGAAGCAAAGCGCGAAGCTCCTCCAGTTCCACAAATCTCCGTTACCTCCTGTTCAAAATTCTGAAGTATGCACCCATTATTCGAGAAAGCATCCGGTCTGACAGAAACGATCATTGGTGCCGCAATTGAAGTCCATCGCGACAAGGGCCCCGGATTGATCGAGTCGATCTACGAATGGTGCCTTACCGAGGAATTGAAAATTCGCAAGCTTTCCTACGCCAACCAGAAACCGGTTAAAATTACTTATAAAGGCGCGGTCAAAAAGGAAGATCTCCGCTTTGACATCCTTGTTGAAAACTGTCTTCTCATCGAGGCAAAGGCCGTAACTAAAATCCTGCCGATTCACAAGGCACAGCTGCTCAGCTACATGAAACTTCTTGATATGCCGGTAGGACTTCTCATCAACTTCAGCGAGATGAAACTTACTGATGGGGTTCACAGACTTATTTTACCGGGTTCCAATAACCCATAACCCTTCCTCCATGCCCTTCATCGCATTTCTCGGTTGTGACGGCTCCGGCAAGTCGGCGGTGATCTGTGGAGTGACGGAGCGGGTCAAGAGCGCGGGCGTGACGGTGATACACGGCCACTGGCGGCCAACGCTGAAGTCCGCAGGTGGCGGTGGTGGCGCGGCTGCGGACGATCCACATGGGCAGAAGCCGCGTGGGTCATTCAGCTCGATCCTCAAGCTTGGCTGGCTGTGGCTGAGCTGGTGGGTCGGCTGGTTGCGCTTTCTAAGGGGCAGCTCGGCTTCGGGAGTCGTTCTCTTCGATCGCTATCATGCGGATCTATTGGTAGATCCCGTCCGCTATCGCTACGGCGGCCCGATGTGGCTGGCACGTTTGGTTTGCCGACTGATGCCACAACCCGCCATCGTTTTCTTTCTTGATGCCGCCCCTGAAGTTCTTTTGTCGCGCAAACAAGAAGTGGGCAAGGAGGCCCTGGAAGAAAGCCGACGGAGATACCTGGCTTTGGCAAAATCCCACCCGCGATTCAGAGTTATCGATGCCAGCAGGCCATTGGAGTCGGTGTTGGACGAAGTTTATATGGCGATACAACGTGAAGCGGGGAGCGGGGAGCGGGGAGACGCGAAACGCGAGAAGGTAGGGCGGTTTTGACAAAACCGCACGCGAATGAAGAGAGGAAGGATGATTCCAAGGTGGGACGTTCCGGCTTTTCTTCGGCATCTCTTCCACATGCGGGCTGAGCCAGCCCGCGCCACCATTTCTTTGGGTACCGTGGTTTTGACAGAACTGTCCGCAAATGAAGATAGGAGTGTGATGACTGACGATAACGCTATGGAAGCTGCTTTGACAGCGGTTGAGGCGGCATCGAGCAGTCTGAGTGTGATGGGCCGCAACGGTCGTGCATTCATGGCATTGCCGACGGATCGCAAGGGTGCATTTCACGCCTTGAAGTTGTATCAACCCCAGCGCCCGAAGGCGGTGCTGGCGGCAGCGGCGATCCGAGTTCTCGCGCTTTGGGGATTGCATCGTTTGTTCTTTCCAAAAATCCAACATCATGGGGATCTTGTGGCACTCGATCCGCCAATGTCCGCCTGTTTGCCAGGCACTGCTGGAGTGTTGCTTGGCTCACCCGAACATCCGATCAGGCGTGCGATCCTGAGTTACGAGACCAAAGATGGCTGGGAGGTTGCGAAAGTGGCCTTCGGTATCGCCGGGAAACGGGTGATCGAAACCGAAGCCGCTGCGCTGGCGGCCATGCCAGAGTTCACTCGTGGCATTCCCCGTGTGCTTGGCATCCACCATGGTGAAGAGTTTTCCATTCTTCGGCTCCCCAACGTCCATGGCGAGACTCTCACACCACGGCAGGGCATGCGCGGGATGGAACTGCTGGAGGCATGGATCAGCGATCGGCCGACCCGAGCCGCTTGTGAGTTCCCCGAGTGGGAGGCGATTCAAACCGCTCTGGAAACCAGCGATGCAGGCAAACGCGCACTGGATCGAATCGCCCCCCGCCAACTGCGCCCGGTGATCCGTCATGGCGATTTCGCGCGCTGGAATCTGCTGCAACGCAAGGATGGCACACTGATCGCGATTGATTGGGAATGGGGCCATCCGGCGGGCATGCCGGGAATCGATTTGGTGCACGTCTTTGCCCAGGATGCCCGGCTTGTTTTCCACCTTGCACCAGAGGCCGTCGTAAAGGCGGTGGAAGTGGAACTTGAGACCCCACGATGCAGGCAATATCTCGAAACATGCGGATGGGGTGATGCGGCCCGTGATGCAATTCTTGCCAGCATCGCTTTCACCGTCGGAACCAAACAGCAGGAAAACGAGCGGGTGCTCGAAGCTGCACTTGGGATTGGGCGGTAGGGAAGAAGCGGGGAGACGCGAGAAGGTAGCGCGGTTTTGACACAAACCGCATGCGAATGGGGAGAGGAAGGAGAAGACCAAGGTGGGACGTTCCGGCTTTTCTTGGGCTTCTCTTCCGCTTGCGGGCTGAGCCAGCCCGCGCCACCTAGGTAGCGCGGTTTTGACAAAACCGCATGCGAATGAAGAGAGGAAGGTAAGCCCAAGATGGGACGTTCCGGCTCTTCTTGGGCACTTCCTCCGCGTGCGGGCTGAGCCAGCCCGCCCTACCTATTTTTAGAAATCATTACTTGTGCCACGCGCTACTCACATTCTCCTCATGGGACAAACACCTCCGCCGTGGCATGGCCAGGCGGTGGCGACGCAGCTTTTGTTCGATCACGAATGGCAGGAATTCGAGGTTCATCGGCTGCGGATGGAGTTCAGTGAGGAGATGCTGGAGGTCGGGCGTTTCCAATGGAAAAAGGTTGCTCATCTTTTTGAGCTGATCGCCAAGGCCAAGGCGATTCTCAGGCAGAACCCGGGCTGTGTGTTGTTCTATCCACCGGCAAGCGCCAAGTGGATTCCATTTCTGAGAGACGTCGTCTTTCTTGCCAGCGTGCGTCCGCTGGCGGGCGCGAGCGTTTTCATTTTTCACGCAAGCGGACTGCCTGAGTTTGTGAGAAAAGGATTGCTCCGGCGCATTGCCGGGCGGATTGCTTATGGCAGGCCGGATGTTTCCTTGGAAGTCGCCATTGAAGCGCTGCCTCCCCATGAGGTGTTTGCTGCGCGGCACTCCAGTTGGTGCCCTTGTGCGATCGAGGTACCGGATCTCCACCGTGCGCCGCGGGATCCGAAGTCACCGCTGAGAATCCTGTTTATCGGCAGCCTGCAGGAAGGAAAAGGGGTCATCGAAATTCTCAAGACCGCGAGTCTCCTCAACGCCCGTGGACGGGAAAAAGAGTTCCGTTTCCAGATCGTCGGAAAATGGTTCTCCAATAAGTTTGAAACCGAAGCGAGGCAATTGTGGACCGAGTGGGATCTGGAATCCATGGTCGAATTTCCCGGGCAGCTTACAGGAGATGACAAATGGAAGGCTTATGGCGAGGCCGATGTCTTTTTCTTTCCCAGCCACTATGCATCCGAAGCGACGCCGATCGTCTTGATGGAGGCCCTGGGTGCCGGGTTGCCGATTTTGAGCACCCGCTGGGCGGGAATTCCGGCGATGCTTGAGGGTTGTTCCACTGCCACCCTGCTTCCTGTTCGAAGCCCCGAGAGTTATGCGGACGCATTGACCCAGGTTCACCAGCACCGCTTCGCGGCAGAGAACTGGGCTGAAGTTTCCCGCGAGTTCTACCGCAAACACTTCCTGCCGGAAAGATTCATCGAAAGAATTGAGACCGCATTCCGCCAAGCAGCGGAAACGATCAGGACCTCTGATGAGAAACCCACATCTCCCGAGTTCCAACCTTCAGACTCCCCCCTCCCTCTTTCCTGTTCCGACCTTCGACCTTCGACCTTCCAACCTTCAGACTCCCCTCCCTCTCTTTCCGATCATGACGACAAGAGTGTCGTCACTCCTTATTCCGACCTTCGACCTTCGACCTTCAGACCTTCAGACTCTCCTCTCCCTCTTTCCGATCATGACGACAAGAGTGTCGTCACTCCTTATTCCGACCTTCGACCTTCGACCTTCCGACCTTCAGACTCCCCCCCCCTCTTCCTTTCCGTTTATCTAGCCGATCAGAATCCGGGTTATGACCGGAGTTTCGGGATTTCCCGCATGTCCCAGGTCGTTCTGGAAGCATTGGGCATTCAAGGAGGGATCACGATCGAAACCATCGCCTCCAAAACCTCCCAGCAGGCGCAAACAGGACTAGGGCCGATGCGAATTCTGCCTTGGGGAACTCGCAGTAAATCCATTCGACTGCTGACCGACCATTTCCATCCGCTGTTTTCGCGGGGCGACCGCCATCCGGATATCCACTATTTTCCAAAAGGATATCTGCCACTTCTGAGCGGGCTTTGCAGACCTTCGGTGGTCACGATCCATGATACGATCATCCAGTATGACGAGGATCACTATCCGGATTGGCGCAAGCCCTGGGAGTATGCGTATTGGGCGATGATGCTCAAACACACGCTGCGGAAAGCGGATCGGATTCTGACCGTCTCCGAATCCTCCAAAGCGCAGATCCATTCCTTTATGGACAGGCACCGGATCCCCATGAAGGACATCACGGTGACTTATGAGCCGTGCATGTATGAAGGAGTTCCACAACCGGTGGAACCCGACAAGGAGAACTATGTGATCCATCTTGCATCCTGCGAGCCCCACAAACGCACCGCGCATTTGATCCGCTGGTGGCATGAGGCGGAAAAGGCGGACCGGAAGTTGCCGACGCTGCATTTGATCGGATCGGTTCCAGAGGAAGTGGCACCTCTGCTCGCAAGTTCGCGCAGTATCGTGAAGCGGCCGTTTCTCGAAGATGCCGCGCTCCAAGCCGCTTATCTTGGAGCGAAGGCGCTGATCCTGCCATCGGAGATCGAAGGCTTCGGCCTGCCGGCCTTGGAGGCTTATTACCTTGGAACTCCGGTTTGTTTTGTGAAGGAGACGTCGGTGGAAGAAGTGCTCGGTGTGGCGACGAACCGGGGAGGATTCCGATTGGACAGTCCGGATTCGTTGTTTGAAGCCTTGTCCGATGTCACCGCGATGTCGGCAGAAGAAGTCCGTCATTGCGGGCTGACACTGCGTGGCACTTATGCGGCCGCGAAAGTGGCGGAACGGATGATGAAGGGGTTTTTGGAGGTAAAAGCTGAAATGCGGTAGGGCGGATCCGGCTCGGTCCGCCG
>CALMKO010000179.1 GCA_937867415.1 uncultured Verrucomicrobiota bacterium
GCACTGTGGTTGGGGTGTTTGAGGTGGCAGAGTTCGTGAAGGATCACGTATTCCACGCAGAGTGCCGGGGTTTTGATGAGTTCCGGGTTGAGGAGGATTTCTCCTTTGGTGGTGCAACTACCCCACCGCTTTGGCATGCGGAGAAGACGCAGGGTGGGGTGGGGGAGTTGATAGACTGTTAGGCGCTTGAGGGCTTTGGTGATGTCTCTGCGGAAGCGTCGCTCCGCCTGTTGGCGGAACCAAGCATCGAGTTGCTTCCGTGCTGCCGCGGTGTCCTTGGGATCGGGTTGGCGGATCTCGATGAAACCCGCTTTCAAAGCGATACTTGGAGTCTTGGAGGAAACGATCCGCAGTCGGTATTGGCGGCCGAGGTAGCGGTGAGTTTCGCCAGACTCATAGCGCCGCGGAGTAGGCTTTGGCATCCAGGATAGGAACTGCCGACGCTGGCGCAGGATCCAGCGGGCTCGGGCTTGGACCCGTTTGACGACGGCTTCCTCGTCCGCATCTCGCGGAGCCACGACCTCGACGCGCAGGTCCGGGTGGACGGTGATGGCCAAGGTTTTCCGCGGGCGACGGGTTAGATGAAACTCGATCCGCTCGCTGCCGTAGGTCACCTGCCGAACGATGGCGGTTGGCTCGGGTGCGGCGCTCATTTCGGATAATGGTGCCGTGCTGCTTGGAGCACCTTGTCCAAAATGAAGTCGATGATCTCGAATGGCACTTGGCGATCCGCTGTTTCGAGGCGAGCGATGATCCGGTCCTCGAGAGTGTTCTTGATGGCATTTTGAACGTCAGATTTGTTTTGCCAGTCCACCACTACCATGTCTCGAACGGTTTCATCAATTTCCAGCGCGAGGGAACTGAGTCGGGTGACATCCCCTGTGCCGGGCTCTGTTTCTCCCAAGAGCGCCTTGGTTAGAGTATTGTAAAACGCTAGCGCTGGGACGTGATCCCGCAGAGCGGGCGGCACCTTCGCCACGCCGTGAGTGCGGGTTTCTTCGGCCACTTCCTTGGCGCGCTTGAGATACTCGGCTGAGGCGATGCGCTGGGCCTGATAGTCGGCGATCATCTTCCGCAGGATCGCGGAGAGGCGTTGATAGAAAACCGGGTCTTCATCCATCCGCTCGGTGATGGTCCGTGCGGTGCGATGGGCGATGGTGTCCGCGCGGGCGGCGGGGGAGGCGAGTTTTTCGACCTCCGCTTCGAACTGCTCCTTGTCGAAAATGTCCACCAGCGGCGTGATCTGCCGGACCTCGTTTGAGCCGACGTGGCGGTTGATGAGTTTCTGCATCTGCACGGCATACTCTTTGTAGTCGAGGTCTTGGGCTAACAATTGCCGCACATAGCGCCGGAGATCCTCGAAGAATTTAAGATCGTCGCGATACATCTTCATCAGCGCGGCCGGCGTTTTTTCGGTCCAGTCCATGCTGGAAAGCGCAATTTCAAGCGTGCGGCCGAATGCGCGGAGCCGTTCGACGAAGTCATCCCTCACTGCCTCGTCGCGGAGGATCTCGACGTATTCTTCGTAGGCGTGCGGGTTCTTGACCTTCTGAAATAGGTTCTTCAACGCGGCATGGTGGTCGGCCAGTCTGCTGATCTCGGTGCTGATGTCGAAGATGGCAGTTTCCAAATCCTCGGGATCGAAATCACCGAGGCCGCCGTAGGTTTCGAGCGCTTTGTCCAGATCGCCGAGGATGCCGCGGTAGTCGATGATGTAGCCGAAGTCCTTGCCGGAAAACTTGCGGTTCACCCGCGCGATAGCTTGCAGCAGGGTATGTTCCTTCAAGGCCCGGTCCAGATAGAGCACCGTGTTGCGCGGGGCGTCGAAACCGGTGAGGAGTTTGGAACACACGATGACGATGTCCGGGTCGCCCTCGCCCTTGAAGCGGGAAACGATGTTGTCCTGATAGGCCTCCTCCGATCCGTGCTCGTTCATCATCTCGTCCCAGAAGGACTGGATCTCCGTTTCGTTCTCCTTGGCGGTGTTGCTGTGGTCCTCGCGGTCGTCCGATTTGGAAATGACCACCTCGCAGGTGACGAGTCCGAGTTCCTTGAAGAGTTCACGATAGCGGATTGCGGAGATCCGGCTGTCCGCGACGAACTGTCCCTTCAAGCCCATGCCTTTGAAGCGTTCCTCGAAATGCGTGCTCACGTCCCATGCGATCATTCGCATCCGCTGCTCCGCTTTGTGCAGATGCCCGGCGGTGGCGAACTTCTTTTTCAATTCCAGCTTCTGTTCTTCCGACCGGTTCCGCGTGATGCGTTCAAACCATTCGTCGATCTGCTTCTGGCTGACTTCCTGTTCAACCAGGCGCCCTTCGTAAAGCAGGCGCAGCACCGCCTTGTCCTTCACCGCCTGGTCGATGGTGTAGGTGTCGATCAATCCGCCGAACTGCCGCGCGGTGTTCTTCTCCGCCTTCATCAGCGGCGTGCCGGTGAAGCCGATGTAACACGCCTTCGGCAGCGCCTGGCGCATCAGCTTGTGCATGGATCCGAACTGCCCGGCGTAGTGCTTGCCGTGTTGGCTGCGGTGGCTTTCATCGACTAACACAAATACGTTCGGATCGTCATCCAGATGGCCGGCGTCTTTCAGTGCGTTTTCAAACTTGTCGATCACCGCGGTGACGATGCTGTCCTTGCGCTCCAGTCGGCGTTTCAAATCCTTGCCGGTGGTGGCGCGGCCCTCGGACGTGCGGCGGCCGACTTTCGGGATCAATCCACAATCGGCGAAGGTGTTTCGAATCTGTTTGTCGAGATCCACGCGGTCGGTCACCAGCACGAGGCGCGGATTCTGGATGGCGGGATGCAGCGCGAGGCACTTGGCCAGCATCACCATGGTGAGCGACTTGCCGCTTCCCTGTGTGTGCCAGACCACGCCGCCATCGCGGCTGCCGGCGGGACCGAGGTGAAGCACGCGGCGTAGGATCTTGTGGATGGCGAAGTATTGCTGATAGCGCGCGATCTTCTTCTTCCCGGCATCGAACACGATGAACTTCCGGAAAATTTCCATGAAGCGCTCGGGTCGGCAAAGCGAGTGAAGCAAACGATCCTGCCCTGTCACCGGCCTGCCGTATTCTTCGCGCAGGGTGATAGCCTCGTGGCGGGAAACCTTGTTGCTCACACTCTCGATCGCATCCCAGACATGCGAGGGCAGGGGACGGCGGATCGCTTCAGCCAACGATTTCTGATCAGGAGCCTCTTCATGCCAGTCCGACCAAAACTCTGGCGACGCGCCAGTGGCACCATATTGGCCACCATCGCGGTTCACACTGAACAGGAGCTGCGCATACCAGAACAAGCGCGGAATCCCATCCGACTTCTGGTTGCGGATGTGTTGGGAAATCCCCACGCCGATTCCGTCCTTGATGAGCGGGCTCTTGCTCTCGATCACACCGAGTGGGATGCCATTCACAAACAACACGATGTCCGGCCGCAGGATATCGTGGCTGCCTTCGCGCTCCACCTCGAACTCCTCGCAAAGCTGATAGGTGTTGTTCTCCGGATGATCCCAATCGAAGAACCGGAGTTGCGGGTTCACCGGGTTGCCATCGGCGGTCTGCTCGGTGCTCTTACCCAGCGTGAGCAGGTCATAAATCCGGTGGTTGGTGGGCACGAGGCCTTCGTCGCGCACGGAAACCACAGCATCGATCCCGCCTTCGATGGCCGCATCGCCGAAAGGATAGGTTTTGCCCTTGTAGTTGAATGAATTCAGCTCGCGGAGCTTGGTCCGCAATACATCCTCCAACACCACCGCCCGCCGCCGCCCGCCGCGCAAGGCCATGGCTTCCGCAGGCGTGAGGTATTCCCAGCCAAGATTCACCAGCAACTCCACGGCGGGAAGCTGGGACATCGGGTCTTCGCGGAAGGAAGGGGTCATTCTTCTCCAGTTTCTTTTTTTATCTTGTGGAAAGCACTTTCAAGAGCCGGACGAATCAGGGTCTTTCTCTCCTGCTCATCGAGTCGCTCGCTGTAACGTTTGAGCGAGCTACTGCGCCCTGCCGACTTGATCGAATAGTGAAAATCACCTAATTCGACCAATACTTCGCTCTCCACGTTGAAGGGCTTCTCACAGGTGCCCTTGAATCCCAATAGTGATAGACTGAAACGAACCGCTTCAGTTTCATGAAGGGAACCTCGCTTGATCCATTCGACGAGATCAATTGGGATGTCGGCTCCGGGTTTTAGTATCCACGTGACCAGCCTGCTTTGCGTGAAAAGCGGAGTTAGTCTTCCCATCGTGATTATGTAATCCTCTAGGAGAGGTGCCAGAACATTCTGGCAGAGGATGGTCAGTGCTTGATCCGACTTTGGAATTACGTCCTGCGGTGCATTACGCTGCCTTCGCTTGAATACCTCAATCTCCTTGATGAGATCATCCTCCTCCTCGATGCTCTCGCCTTTCGCCGCGGCGATGCCACGTTCCATCGATGTTTCAAGGCAGCCTGCAAGGTAGTCCGTCAGAGCTTGAAGTTCTCCCGCATCCGCGCGGCGGAGGGCGGCAAGGTAACGATCTTTTTGTTGGGTGGGCACCACTAGCGGCAAATAGCCGCTCCACATGAGCACGTAGTTCACCAGAATCCTTGCCGTGCGGCCGTTGCCATCGCCGAAGGGATGGATGAGAACGAAGTCGTGATGGAGCTTCGATGCGATTTCAATCGGATGTAGCTCCGCTTTCTCCAGAGCATCGCGCAGCCATTCGACGAGTTCTCCCATCCGAATGGGGACATCGGCAGGATCGGCAAAGCGGAAGATTTTGCCGGAGGCGGTGCGCACGTTGTTAGGCTGCTTCTTGTATTTGCCCGGCAGGATCTCGATGCGGCTTGGCTGACCGTCGGGCGTGATGGCATCCTTCCAGAAGGATTCTTTGATCAGGATGCGGTTGAAATCGCGGATGTCGCCTTCCGTGAGCGGTCGCTCCGCCGCCACCAGTGCCTTCATGTGGTCGATGGCCACATCGTGGGCCTGCATTTCCATATAGTCGCGAAGACCGTGGTCGCCGGTGGCCTGGCCGTGGATGAGGAGGATCTCGGTTTCGCCGTAGGTGAGCGTGTTGCCCTCGATGTGGTTGGAGTGGTAGTTCCAGTCCAGCCGCAGCTTGCGCCAAAGGCGATCGTTGTCATCGCGCTTGAGCGGTTGGAGGGATTGCCACTCGGTGAGTTGGG
>CALMKO010000180.1 GCA_937867415.1 uncultured Verrucomicrobiota bacterium
ATGAACGTTGATTTCAAGGGTGTCCGTCAGACGTGAAACACTTAAAGCCTCGGAAAAAGTTTCAGTATTGGGCAGACGCCCCTACATGAATTCAGGCAGGCCACTGCTATTGTGCCTTGACGGGAGCAGACGACAGGAAGGCGGATGCTCATGTTGGGTATGTTAGATTTCATCTTCATGGTTCGATAAGACTTTTGCTCCACTTGGCGTTTTACTTCTTGAGTCGAGCCATTTGGCCGCCACCAAGGAGAGCGTCAGCGCCAGAATCAGAATAATGCCCGCAGGAAGCGTAATCAGCATGAGCCATCCATGCACCGACATTGAGTAAAGCAAGGGCCCGAGATCGTAGCCCCCCAAAAGATAAGGATGAACATTCCCTTCGTTGAGAGTGGCCCCGAAGATCGCTGCGATGAAGTAAGCAAGGGAGAAACTCATGACTGGTGCTGTCGTAAAGAGAAGGATCGCGCTGTAGGCAATCCAGATAAGCCGCCGATTTGATGAATAAACGGCGACCGCTGATATCCAAATGCACCCGGCAATGACCACGTAGAGAAATTCCAATTCGGGAATTCTGCTGATCATCAGCAAGTACAGCAAAGCCAACGCAACGATGGAGGCAAAGCCAAGGTTGATTTTCTGGAGTGTATTCAAAAAATCAACAGGTTAGGAGTTGAAGCGGAGCTCGTGAGACTCCTCGACGTCGGCTCGGAAAGCCCGATGGCGACGCGAAAAACTCCGGCGCGGTTCAGGTGCGACGCGCGGTCGTTAGCCCCGTCGTGATCCTTGATCGTGCAGAAATAAACCCCATGGGGGAGACGCCTGCCCGGATTATAAAAGAGCGAAGTCTCGCCCCAGCTGGTTTTGGGTGCCACGCTGTCGAGCTGGGTAACGATGTGCGAAACGATTTCGGAGGGCGTCATGATTCGTGGGAGTTGTTGCGGGAGCAATCCGAGCTACAGACCCAATCTCCTCGCTGCGGATCGTATCCTTTTTGGATCGCTGTCCCGTTCACCGTCACATTTGAAAACCCGAAGCGACACCCGCTTCCCTTGCCGGGAAAGGGATGGTTTTGAATGTGGAAATGCAGATGGGGCTCGGTGGACTGACCGGAATTGCCCACGGCCCCGAGGATTTCGCCGCGCTCGACCTTGTCTCCGGCTCTGAAGCGCAACGAATGCCGCTTGAGGTGCGCGAAAACCATAAACCGATTGGCGGCCACTTGGATGACGTAGGCATTGCCCATCGCCGAGTAAATGTAGCAATACTTCGGGCCGATTTTTTCATTATCCCGGACGCCATCAATTGCCTCCAAAACAATCCCGGGCAACGGGCAGGCAATCGGGCGATCCCAAATCTCAAAGTCGTCGTTGGCTTCACCGAGTCTCTCTCTGAAACGAGCTATGCCGGGCGGCGCATCGACGATGTCGATCGCGTGCCTCTGGGATCGTACAGCCATGTGTGGATTCGATTTCAGGCTATTTCCGGCCCATGCAAGATAGCTTCTTCCCAAGACTGGAAATGTTAGATCGTTCAGTGACATGGTGTTTTTTCCTTATACTTCCGTGCATGCAGTCACTTGCCCGACCGTGACCATGGGCCGGAGGAACGAGCGTTCATAGGGAACGATGGAGCGGTTTTTCTCCTCCAGGCCGCAGGCGGCGCGGCATTCGGGGTCGTATGATCCCACGCCGGTGACGCTTCTTTCACGAAATTGGTGCGACTATATCTCATGCAAGAGCAGGTATTTTTAGACTTCGAGCGTAACGGTGGTGGTTCAAACCGAAGCAGGGATAGGGATGTTCGAATCTATTCAAGAAATCAACAGGTTAGGAGTTGAAGCGGAGCGTGTGAGAATCCTCGAGGTCGGCTCCGGGCAGGAGCACGCGGCCCTCGAGAGTCCAGCGGAGCTCGGGATGGAGGTTGAGAGGATTGAAGGTTCGCTGGACACCTTCGATCAAGGCACCAATGCCTTTCAAATCATCCGGCCACTCCGGGGAATAGCGAACAGGATGAGTCGGGATCTTGATGGCAAAGGGGATCCGCCGGGTGCCAGGCAGCAGGTTTTCATCAATCGGAAGGTCTTCGCTTTGCTCGATGACCTTTTCCCAACGGTGACTATTGTTGCTTCCGCTTGGGACGCGTCGCTCGGCGAAGAGGGTGAGAGTGAGACGCTCGACGAGCAAGCGCCCGCGGGTTTTCAGTAGAATCTCGCCGCTGATTGTGTCATCCCAAGAGTAATGGCGATCGGTGAAATCGATCCGTAAGCTCCCTTTGAGAGCAGCAGCGATACGCTGCTTGACGGTCATGGTCACAAGCACCGTAACGATCCCGAGAATCAAGCCGATGGCAATTCTTGCCGGAACATCGGCTTGGGGATTGTCAGAGAGCCAAGCCCATTCAAAGTAGATGACGTCGAGGACGAGAAAACCCACCAAGAAAAGGGCAGGCGTGATGACTTTCGCGAGTTGAAACTGTTTCGAACGTGTTGCCTGCATTGGCATGGATTCATCCGAAGATACAAAAGACGGTGCCGGGAGCACCGACGCTGAAGAACCATCAGAAACAGAGGTGGATTGACGGCTTACCTGTGATGAATGCGTCTCAGATTGGATAGCCAGGCTCGCACGGAATAGCCCGAGGAAATAAAAGAGGATCCCGGGAGCGCCGACAATTAGCACCCAACCGGCCCAGAGCAACCAACCTCCGCCGACAGCTTTGGCTTCGCCAAGAAAATGGGCTCGGCCTTGGTGAATGATCAGGTCAACCTCACTGCCGACCGAGTATTTGGAAAACGGCCCCTTTTCCCACCCGGTCGTCAACGTGCCCGCCTGTCCGTTTAAACTCCAATCAATATGGGCGCGAAGTCGTCTCTGGTTGCGGGGAAACTCACGTTCGATGCTCGTGACCCGCCCCGTGGTCACGACACCCTCGCGCAGAACCTCGCGATACATGGCACCCTTGTTGAAAACTATGGAAACAGTCCCCGCCGTCATGATAACGGCGTAAACAAGGAAGAGTTTAAGGAAGTTCATGACATTAGGTCTCTATCCAATTGACCAAAGAACGAGCGTTAAGATAGGTAGAGGGAGCGTTCTTTCCCAACTGACTAGGCGCTGAACCATTCGAGGTCGGATTGGCTGCGGGTGCGGTAGTCCCCATACGCGAGGAGGCTGGGGAAACCGAGGCCAACATTTCCATCGTATGGGACGACGCCTTGGTGGTCAGATGCGGAGCGAACGCCGGGGCGTAGTCTCCGATGATGGCGATGGCGGTTTTCATAGGTTTATCCTGCGTAAACCTTCTGGTTGAATTTTCTGACCGCCGACCAGTGGGCCTCTTCGATGCAAGGGAAAATCTCCGCGAAGACTTCGCGGGTGGGGGATAGAATCTGGGCCCAGCCCATCCATGCATACACGGGGTGAGGCATGAGTTGGTTGAGGGCGGTGAAGTCGTGCCTCAGGTTGACCACCCCACCCTTTTCTGGGCGTTTGGGTTTTGGGCCAAAGAGCTGCAGGTAAGTCGGCCCGGAAAGTCCGATGGCGACGCGAAAGACTCCCGGACGGTCGAGCTGGGACGCGCGGTCGTTGGCCCCGTCGTGATCTTTGATCGTGCAGAAATAAACCCCATGGGGCAGGCGCAAGCCCGGATTATAAAAGAGTGAAGTCTCGCCCCAACTGGTCTTGGGCACCACGCCGTCGAGCTGGGTAACGATGTGTAAAACGACTTGGGAGGGCGTCATGATTCGTGGGAGTTGTTGCGGGAGCAATACGAGCTACAGACCCAATCTCCTCGCTGCGGCTCGTATCCTTTATGGATCGCTGTCCCGTTCACAGTCATATTTGAAAAACCGAAGCGAACCCCGCTTCCCTTGCCGGGAAAGGGATGGTTTTGAATGTGGAAATGCAGATGGGGCTCGGTGGATTGGCCAGAATTGCCCACGGCCCCGAGGATTTCGCCGCGCTCAACCTTGTCTCCGGCTTTGAAGCGCAAAGAATGCCGCTTGAGGTGCGCGAAAACCATGAACCGATTGGCGGCCACCTGGATGACGTAAGCATTCCCCATCGCCGAATAACTGTAGCAATGCTTAGGTCCCATCTTTTCATGATCCCGGACACCATCAATTGCCTCCAAAACTATCCCGGAAAGCGGGCAGGCAATCGGGCGACCCCAAATCTCAAAGTCGCCGTTGGCCTCTCCAAGTCTCTCTTTGAAACGGGTGACGCCGGGCGGCGCATCGACGATGTCGATCGCGTGCCTCTGAAATCGCACGGCCATCTGTTGATTCGATTTCAGGCCGCTTCCGGCCCAGGCAAGATAGCTTCTTCCCAAGACCGGAAATGTTAGATCGTTAAGCGACATGGTGACCTCTCCTCATGCGTCTGAAGTGGCCCCGCTATGCATCCAGGCGGGATGTCTTTGAAATGACTTTTGTGTGGAAGCGACCAGCATCTTGATTATCTGTGCACGAGTTACAACGATCTACGGCACCTTCCAAATTTGCATGCCGGCGATGGTTGCCGAATCTTTGGATCCAATCAGCTGAATATTCAAGGCTCCGTCAGCAACTGCCACAGGAAATGTCAACGCAAGCGCAGCGTAATCCCCCGCTCTCTTGGCAATATCCAACCCGGTTATCACAGGTTTGCCTTCGATTTGAATGTCCATAATCCGCTTGTCCGCGCCATCGGCATTAAGCTCTGCAAACTGAAGAACCACCTCATATTTTCCGTTCGGGATGCTCTCCTCGATTATGATTGGATTTGCGATCCGCACGCTGCGATAGACTTCAGAGTCATTTGTGGCGGTGAAAGGAATCAGCGGTCCTATCGATAGCACTCGCCCGTTATTCCGTGGGTCCGCCTTGTAAGCAACCCCACTATCGCCATTGGTAGCGTCCCCTCCGAAATTCACTGCCTTGACCAAGGCCCGCTCAGCTTCCTTCCTGAAATCAGCAACTTTCTTAGACGACGAAAACAAGTTTGCGTTGGCATGGACAAAATTTGAAAGTCTTCCGCTGAAGGCATACTGCTTGTTATTTGGATCGTCCTTGTTGTGATCATGAAACACATGCGCTCTTCCTTTCCCGATGATGGATTCCCCGTGAGATGCAGTCCTAGCCATACCAGGACCACTGGCGACCTTGCGATTATTCAGGTAAAGCTGCAGCTTATCGGGCAACAGTTCCTTGGTTCCTTCGTCGATCACAAGAGCAACATGATACCATTTACCCGCATTCACGTCGGCAGACAGCCATGACTTTTTCTCTCCTTGCCATTGGCCGACATAAACTTTCCCGCCATCCAGATAAATAGACAACCCGGCCCCTGCGAGAAATCCCATGTTATATAAAACCTGACGAGCCTGAACGTCCTCTGCCTTGAAAGACAAAGCGATCGTCTTGGAGGTCTGCTCGCCAGCTGTGTCAAGAAGATCCTTTGAAAAATGAATGGATTCGATCCCATCACCTTTCAACTCCAGCACCCGGCCTTTCTCCGAATCATTCACAAATACTCCGCCCACCACGATGGGCATGACATCGGCTCCGGTGAGATTTTTAATCGAGGTCGCTTTGTTTGGGAGGTGGCGATACGTCACCAGCTCTCTGCTTTTGGGATTGGCCACAAACGGTCCGCGCCAGGAAAAAGAGTCCGTCAGCGGTAGGTGATAGATCACGGATCTGTCAGGGCGTGTTCCGACCCAGACAAGAACTTGCTCCGTCATTTTTCCACCACTCTTTAAGGAGGCCTCCACGGCTACCAACTGCTGGCCAGGAGTTGTGAAAGCCTTCTTGATTGGGGCCAGTTGATTTTGCACCTGCTTGGTTCCATCTGGAAAAATCCAGGTATAGTTGAGTATCGGCTCATCGGGTGGCAGAGTGAGAGCCGCCTCAAATTCCACATTTTCGTTCACCCCTACATACGTTTTTCCCGTCGCAACCCTCATCTGAGGCGGGCCACCTCTAATAAGAGTCGTCATTTGCTTACCGCTCTCTTGAACCACAAAAAAGGAGCCGGTGAGAGAAACTTGCGGAAGAACAATTTCCCCGACATCGCCTAGCACCACTGCCACATTGGTCTCCGCTCCAAGTGGCGCATGAGCGTAAACCAGGAATTCGCGGTTCGGCGACTTGCCCAATTCGAGAGCCAGCGACCATACCCGCATCAGCGGCTTGGTCCCCGGCCCTCGGGCACCCGAGACAGTGGTTGCCTCGCGCCGCTTCGTCATTCCGGGATTGACTTTGGCATCCAGTAGATACTTTATGTTGTCTCGCTTCATCCAAATGGGAGCTGCCACGTTCGCGGTTTCTTTAGCAGCCATGTTAGTTTCCGCCACATTGGCAACCAATTTCCCATGGGTCCAGAATCGAGCGAGTGTGGGGTTTTGATGAACCAGATCAACCGACTCCACCAGACGCATCCAGATCGGTTCAAACATGGCATCACGACCCGGCGTCTGACCGCGGAACTCAAACATGACCTGCGGACGCATCGCCCAAAGACCGAATTGCAACATGCCTTCATAGCGATTTTCATCCCACCGTTGTCCGCTCACCATGTATTGCCAGGGTTTGCTTGGGCGATCACCAACCGCCTCGTAACCATCCCAGATGATGGATGAGAACCAATAGGCGGGCCGCTGTTCATTCACCCAATTTCGCATGGAGAATATCCCCAAAGCTTCCGCTTGAGGACTCCATGGAGTATGATCCGTCTTTAGCGGCTGCCACTGGTTATCGTAAAACTCCGGCATAGTGCCATCAAACATCATCCAATCCACATGACCCACCGCCGGATCGAAGAAAGTGGTCTCCTTGATTTCCGGCGGCACATAAGCACTGCCCCAGTTATTGTATCCGGCAATTTTCAGGGATTTTTTCCATCCCGGGGACAGATTGTTTCTAATCTCTTCGTGCAATGCAATATGACGTTCCGTGATGCTTTTCCTTAGCAAGCGAACGCGTTCCACATCACTCATTCCATCATATCTACCCCCATACATCGGGTCCGACAGAATCTTGGGGTCATCCGACGGTTTGAGTTCGTTGTTATCAACAATGAGGACCAGAGGTGGATCCGGATAGACTTCCTGAATCCGTCTCCACAGGTCGTTATCCACGAGATATCTGCCAGCTGCGCGCCAAGTGCCGATGTCGGCAAGTGGATTCAATGCCTTATAGGGGCGCCCCTCGGCGTTGAACATCGCCCCATGCTTCTCCCTCGGCAGATCGTGAAACTCTTTCACCTGGGGATCATAGGCCATGACGGCGGGTAGATTCCCCGAGGGAATGATGACGGGCAGATTGTTATCCCGTAAAAACTCCAGTGCAGGCTTCCAGTATTGTTCGAATCCCTTGTCCGCTGCACCGATCCAATCGAAACCAGGGGAATTGATCTTGGCCCGATGTCCGAGCCAACTGGGATTGGCAATGGTGGGAATCGCATGATGTCCCTTCCTGATCAGGCCGATCATGTAATCCGGAGTATAGACCAACTCTTTGGCTGGGCTGCCAGCGGACATCCAAAATCCCGTGTTCCAATGCGCCGCAACCGGCAACGGGAATCCCTCCGGTCCCATGCCGGGCTTCAATAGCTCCTCTGCCAGAACTTTGACGGTGGCTTTCTCAACCTGATCTTGTGCCGTCCCGACAGTAGGTAACATTGCAACACTGAGCAGTGATCCAAGCCAAACCACGGTTGTGGATGCGTTCTTAAAAAGATTCGCAATGTTCGTCTGGTGAATTGGTTTCAAAGAATTCGGGCTTATCCTTGCGGATTTGATGCCCCTGTGAAAGGTGGATTTTCGCATGTAAAATGGTTTTGAGGGATGAGAATGATCTTGCTATTGACAGGAAATTCTTGGCTATACCTCTTTGCTTCGCAGAATCTGTTTTGGCTGGTTTGGGCCGTCGGACGAAACGCTTCGGAAAACGACAGCAAGAGAATTCAGTTTGATTCCCAATATTTCCGCGAGTTGCCGGAAACGTAACGCTCATTGAAAAAAGAGTTCGTTCCCGTCGCAACCCATGGTGCCTGGGGACCTTTTGTCTCCCGCGCCAAGACAAGTGCTTTTCGCCGCCTGGCCCACGGTCGCTACACTCAACGCCCAACCTTCACCCACAGAAAATCCAGCGCCTTGGGGATGTTCACGACGAGCCGGCCATTTTCGATACGCGCTGTGCCTCGGCCAGCAAGCCGGGTGATCTGTGTGGCATCGGCGACTGGCAGTTCGACGGACCACTCAGGACGGTCGTTGAGCTCGCGGAAGACAAGGACGTGGGCAGACTCGCGACCGATAGCCACTGAGGCGAAGCCCGTCCAACTCGTGCCGTCGGGCGCGTCGCCAATGGGCAGGATGGTGCCCGAAAACATGGCAGAACGCTCGCGTTTCCACACCGCGACGAGCGATGCGACCTGGGCGAGATAGTCTTCGGGCAGGTTCGACGCCTCGAACCATCCTAGCGGGTTGGCGTACATCACGGTGGCGAAGAGATAGTCTGGCCGGTAGGATGCGGGGGCCAGCGGGTCGTCGCCGTATTTATCCGCAGACCGCGCGTGGTTTAGAAACTCCATGCGCAACCGCAGCGGATCGACAAAATGAGAGAGCGACCACAGGTTCCGCAGCGTAAGATGCGGCCAGTAGTTGCGGAAATCGGTGTAGCGGTTTTCGACGAACACTGGACCACATGCGGGGGCACCGAAATACCCGGGGCGGATCTCGGCGGTTACGTCAAGGTCGAGGACGACGCGGCCTTTCGATTCTGTCATTACTCTGTCGAAGAATCGGCGCACGTTTTCGCCAGTGGCGGGGGATTCGACTTTCATTGAATCAAGCTTGAAATAATCGATGCCATAAGTGCGGTGGAGTTCGAGGATTCGGTCGGCGTCTCGTTGCCAGTTGACCGCATGCTTGATCGAATCAGGAGCATACCAGAGGCCGAACTTCATGCCTTTTTCACGTGCTGCGGCCACTACTTTCCCGAGACCTTCTGGGAACCGTTCTTGGTTCGGTTTCCAGAAATCCGGGTCGGACGCCCAATAGTCATTCCACACGCCGCGCCCGCGTGCGGAGTTGGCCGTCATTCCTACCTGCCAACCATCGTCGATCTGGATGACGTCGACACCGAGTCGCGCGCAAGCCTCGACCTCTTCCAGTATAAACGCCTCGTTGATGCGGGCGTCGCGCGAGCGATCGCCCCAGGTGTTGCTGAGGAACATGGCGTCGCGCGAGGGGTCATATTTGCGGAGTTGGCGCTGGTAGGAGTGCAGCGCCTCGATACGCCCGGCGCAGCCGCCCGAGTAGGCGAGCATCACGAACGGATACCCCTGACCTGCAAAGCGCAACCGCCGCTCCCCTCCTAGAAATTGTGCGTCCCACGCCGACTTCACCGGCCGCGCGTGCGGAAGCGGCGCGAATTTTACGAAAACGAGGCCCGCCCGCGTCAGCGGATCCTCGACGTGAAACAAATTCCCCGGCAGCGACAACCGCCCCTCGCTCGGCGTGGAGAGCCACGAGTTTTCAAACACCAACTGACTGTGGTGATCGGTCTGGTCCTTGAGCACCACCTGAGTGAACCGGACGTGGTGCGGGGAGAGCAGGATGTCCTCCAGCAAATCTGTAACCGATACTTCGTTGGAGTCGTTGGGATTGATTTCAACACCGGTGGGGCTGGCGGATTGTTCCTCGGCTACCGCCTCGCCATCGAGCGCAGAACAGAATGTGATGCCAGCGCCACGAGCCCTCGGGAAAACCTGGATCTGATAGGAAAACAGGGCCGCATCCGTGCTGGTGAGCGTAAGCACCAACGATTCCTCCTCAACCTCGTTGGCGCGCCCGATGGTAACCACACCCGCAAGATCACGAGGACCGTCACCTTGTTCGCCGGCAGGAAACGGAGCGGGTTGGTCGGCCGGGCGCGCGATCCATTCGATCCCCGACGCGACATCGCGAAACGAAGTAGCCGTGAACAACCCGCGCGCGACTGACCATTTGCGCTCGAAGTGCGAGTTACCGACAACGATTTCCTGCGGACTCCAGCGAGCGTAGGCACCTTGGAAAGCGGCGCTGCCGGATGCTGCCGGCGGTTTTCCAGCAACGGCGGATACACTAAGAAGAAGACTGATGGCGGCGTGACGGATAAATGGGGAAGTCATCGTGAGCGAGGGTGTGTCCTATGTCGGGTGGCAGGCGAAGAGAAGACGCAAGGTGTGGAGTGTTTGGGTCCCCATGTCGTTGAAGATGTCTCAATGCGTATTTCGACAGAATCGCACGAACTTAACATCACATTACTTCTCCAATCCAGCTTACGTAGAGAGACTCCTGAATCAGTTGAAGGGTAATCAGCGCGGATCCCAGCCGTTGCTGAGGACGATCTGCATCAGCACAGGTTTGCAGTCACCGGCATCTGGATAGAAACCAAACTTTGTCAGGTAGCGCACGGCGCGAAACATCTTCATGATGGATTCCTTCTTTGCCTCCATTTCGTTGGGTGGTGTATCCTTCGCTGCCTTGGTCCATTTTGCGAGGTCTGTTTCAATGGTTTGAATGGTGGCTGCGTCCGTGGCGTAGCAGAGGGATTCCATCAGGCGGAGCAGTCGTTCATCCCCTTGCTTGGTCTCTGCATCGAGACGGATGTTGTTGGCGATTTCGAGCTTTTTGCTGGTGGCTGCTGCTGGATCCATCGCTCCGATGTCGCCGCCCTCAACCGCACGTTTCGGCAGGGTGCGGTACCAGATATTCCTGAATCGGATCGGGTTGCCGTGGTCCTGGAGTTTCAGAGGTCCGGTCTCTGGAAACGGGCGATCCTTGCTGCGGCTCTTGTGGCCGCCACCGCCTTCGAGAGGGGTGGAATCCTGCACCACCACGCCGTTGACCGTCACGGTCAAGCGTCCGCCGTCCAACATCTTTCCATCCTTGAACACCGGGCGGCGGAAGATGATATCATAAACCTGCCACTGGCCGGGAGGATGCAGCGGATTGGCATGGGGCGGGTTGACCCCGTAAACTGAACCCGCGAAACCGTCTGGACTGGTCGGGTTGTCGTAGTTGTCAAGGATCTGAACCTCTACTCCACCGGCAAAAAAGACGCCGCTGTTGGAGCGTGCCTGGCTGCTTCCGTTCACGCCCGTCGGGGCGGACCACTCGATGTGAAACTGGCAATCCCCAAAAGCTTCCAGGGTTCCGATGTCGCCAGATCCAGGAACCACTTGGAGCACGCCGTTCTCGACTTTCCACGGTGCCGGTTGGCGAGGTTCTTTGACAGACTCCCATTTTGCAATCGATTTGGGGGTGCCGTCGAAGAGGATGATCGCGTCGGAAGGCGGCTTTCCCGATAGCTCCTGAGTGCTGGGAGTGCCAGGCTCAACGCGCGGCGGTTGAGGGCGGTTTAAATCATGGATCGCCCATGGGTGAGTATCGCTCGGGGGATCGCCATAAAATGCGCCTTCACCCAAGGCGACGCCTGCGCCAATTATGGAAAAACATAGAGAAATGGCGAGTAAGGAAAGCGGTTTCTTGCCGGCACTAGCGAAGGTCGATGCGCCCGCTTCGATGAGATCAGAATGTGGTGTGCGCTGAATGCAGTGGATAGCGCAAAAGGAGACGTTGATGGTTGTTTTCATAATAAACATTTCGTGACAGTGATGAATTGAGAAGGGAAACAATGTATCGGCATTCAGGGGAATTGAGGCATGCAAATCTAACGCTACCCATGAAGCAGGAAATCACCCATGCATTCACTTGAGACCGTAAGTTTTCATCCACCATTCTAGCCGTTCGGCGTCGGTTGGCTCGGGCATTTTAAGTCGAGTCTGCCACATACGCTGATATTCGGCACGTTTGATTTTCAGAATCTGCTCCAGCGGTGGTTCCGTGGCTGGATCGCCAGCTGCACCTCGGTCCCTGCCAACAGCGCACCATGCGTCAAGTTGCTTCCGCATCGTGGCGATGGTCGTGGTATGTTTGGGATCTTTTGAAACATCGTGTAGGCCCAGCGGATCGGTTTTCAGATCGTAGAATTCGATCTCGGGGCGAGTCGGAGCCAGCCAGCGGGCAGAAAACACATCAAGTTCGCCGGACGCCTGCATTACGCGGAGTAAGGGCATCCCTGGATAATGGGCTTCCTTGTAGCTCGACCAGTTAAGACGAGAGAGTTCGGGTTTGAAGTTCTGAGTGAGCCACGCGTCAGGTCTTATCACAGTACGGATACGGTCCATCGTATCACCACAACGATCTCTCGCAGCAAACAGCACGCTGCGCTCGGGAAACTCACCGCCGAGAATCGGCCTGCCTTCCATCCATGCCGGAATTGTTAGTCCAGCCACTTTCAGCATCGACGGCGCGAGGTCGATGAGACTGACCAACCGATCCTCGCGTCCATTTTGGACGATTCCGGGCCCCCGCATGATCAGGGGCACCTGCAGGCCTTCGACACTCAACCATTGTTTGGCCCACGGCATGGCTCGTCCATGATCGGCGAAGAACATCACGATGGTGTTATCGAGAACTCCTTCCTCTTTGAGTTGATCGAGAATAAGTCCCACTCGCTTATCAACGACTTCGACACTGCGTTGATACGCATACCAGTCGCGCCGGACGAGCGGATGATCTGGGTAGTTAGGCGGTATCTTGATATCGCGGAGTTTTTCCTCATCATAGGTCGCAGGGATGGTAAAAGGGCGGTGGGGGTGGGAAATCTGAAACTGAGCAAAGAACGGCTGACCGGGTTTCCGCTTCCGCCAGTCTTCGCCATCGAACATCTGTTTCGAGTCGTGAGCAAAGTTGTAGTGCGTCTTTCCCTTAGTGGCATTGATTCCTGGAGCCGCAGCATTCGTGACGAACCAACCTGCCTCGCGCAGGAGCGTGGGCAACGGCTTGTAGGGTGCGGGAAGTGGTTGAAGGTTCTCCGCATCGTGGGGATGCAGACCAGTGGTTGTCTGATAGCATCCGAGAATAAAGGCCGAGCGCGAGGAACTGCACACGGGAGCCGTCGCATAAGCGCGCGTATAGCGGCACCCCTCCCCCGCCAGTCGGTCCAGATGGGGTGTGCGGACTTCTGCCACGCCGTAGGCTGCGGTGTCCGGCGACATGTCATCCGCGATGATCCACACGAAATTCGGCGGCGGCGCATTGGCGGCACGGAGCGCGGCGAGAGGCGTGAGAAGCAAGGCAGAGAGCATGGTTAGGAACAAGCATTTCATGATAGTGTATTAGAAGGGTCAACTTTGCCATTAATGACTGTAATCACGTCCTGCTGTTTTAGGCGAAAAGCTTGATTCAGTAGCTACAACAACAATGGATTTACGACTGGCGGAATTCATGCTTTCGAGTTTGCGAATGAGTTCAGCCCTTGTTTCAGGCACTTCTCTCCAGACGAAATAACAGGTGCCGCTGCCAGATTCCGTTCCGCCCTCGTTACTGTATGTGCCGGGGGTGAAGCTTGCACGCAAAGTCGTCGGTTCTGTTTTCGGAGACATGTAAGGCATCGTCAGTTTCTGGAGGGCTTCAAGCGTTTGAGATCCCTCTTCACTCCACGCGACCGCTAAAAGAAACTCACCTTCGGCTGCTTTGGACTCCGCTACTGCTTGCGCCAATCGCGCCTGAGCACTTTGAGCTTGGGAGGGTTTGTCAGAACAACCAGATAGAATAATCGATGACCAGATTATGGGCATGAGTGCTATCATTTTATTTTATTCGCAAATTCGTTTTTTCATTGGATGTTGGATACGATTCTTCATTCTTTTTTCTTTAAATTTTTGGGATTAACTATCACGGTCTCTCGGAAATCACGAAGTTTTGGATCAGGAGAGATCCCTGCTTCGCCCGCACTTTTCATATAAGTATCAATCGATACGTGCACTTGCCGAACAAACATCTCTAGACGGGTATCGTATCCCTCATCGAGGCGTTTTCTGTAATCTGGGTATTCTTTCTCGAGTTGACGTAGCGCATTTAGACTATTGTCGTGCCACACCAGAGCTTCGCGCTCTGCTATATCCCGGTATGAACGGGTGTCATCGCAGCTCGTAATGGCGACTGTCAAAGCTACGAGCAATACCGACGTTGGCTTTTTGAATTTCATGTTTTTCGAAGATGGCAGTTCTTAATGGTTTTGAGTTTGCTTGATCCGGTCATGTACCCGGCGTTGATTCCATCTCTTCCGCGAGCACCTCGATCCGCGGGGTGCGCGCCGACTTGTTGCCATAGCAGCCGAAGTCGTCAAAGCTCACATCATCGGCGATGCACACCACGAAGTTGGGTCGCGACGGGGATGCAGCTCTTGATTGCAGCGGAGCAATTGAACCTAGGATCGTTAAAAGTGCGAGGAGTTTCATACTGTCAAAGGATCAATTTTCCGCAGGGGAGGAAGAGGGCTGCAGCGGGATCCAGGCGAGGCGTTGACGGTCTGCGAGGAGGCGGGTTTTGAGGGAAGAGTATTCCACTTCCTGGACGGAAGTCTTTGAGTCGATCGCCATGGCGGCGGCGGTGGCCGCGCTTTGACCGAGGATCATGAACACGGGTTCCATCCGGATGCTTCCGAAAGCAATGTGAGAAGAGGAGACGGCGACGGGCACGAGGAGATTGGAGCATTCGCTTTCACGCGGGATGATCGCACGGTAGCTCACGGGATAGGGCTTTGGTGTGGGATTCTCCACATTGCCCTCGGCCATCACGATTTCCCCCAAGCGTCCGTTCACGATGGCTTTCATCACCACGCGTGACGTGTGGTGCGAATCCATGGTATAACTAGCGAGGCCGACACTGTCCTCAGCGACGATTTTGCCCAGGCAGTTGTGCTCGGTCATGACGTAATCGGCAATCATGCGGCGCCCCTCACGAACGTAGAGTTCGTGGGACCAGCCGTCGGTTTCCTCGAACTGATCGCGGGGGAGACCGAAGGTGTTGACGTGGTTGCGGAGTTTCTCAGGGATGGCAGGATCGTTTGCAAGATACCACATCATTCCCTGTTGGTAAGTGACGTGGGCTTGGAAAATTTTCTCCCTTTCCGCGTAACCGGCTTCCGGCCAGCGGTTGCTCCCGCCGATGAAGTCCGTGGAGACGGGCCCGGCGCTGTTGCAATCACCGAGGTTCAGTTTCACAGGGCCGTGGTGATACGTCCAATCCCAGACGAAGTCGGCGGGGGCTGAGGTGATGTAGCGTTCAAGGAGGGCGTAGTCGTCCCGGTTGTAAGCGGCAGGCTTGGGAAACGCGCGACCTTCTGCAGCGGTGGTGAGCCACATGCGGAAATTGTATGCTTGGACCAGTTTGTCTCCGGTGCCTTCGGCGCGCAGTGGTTCGGCTGATATCCCGGGAAGCAGACCACTCGCTGGATCGCCCGGTCTGCGGTAGGGATCGACGTGGAAGCGGAACTGATGCCCGTAGGCAATGAAGTAACCGTTGAATTCCTCACCGTAGGCGGCGTTGCCTTCGCGGCCGACGTGAAACGAGACGCCGGCGCGAGCGAGAAGATCGCCCTCATAGGTGGCGTCGATGAACATGTCGGCCTCGATGCGGTCGCCGTTTTCAAAGACGAGGGCGCGGATGCGGTTACCGTCTTTTTCAACGCGGTCAAGGCGGCGCTCGAACCATACGGGCACCCCAGCTTCCGTAAGCATGGTGCGCATCGTCTTCTCGGCATCGGCGGAGCGAAAATCCTTCCACGTGCCCATGCGGTTGAGAAACTCCTCGGCCATTCCGCCGATGGACTCCTTCTTGCCGAGATCAACCGAGGTGAGGCCCGCGGAGGTGAGACCGCCCACGTGACGGCGGAAGACGGCCAAGGCGGAAGTCTTGCCGATTCGGCGCGCTTGCACAGCAGCACCGACTCCACCGGGCGTGCCGCCATAGACGCAAATATCCACGTGCAATGTCTGCGGCGCGGTTGCGGCGGGAACTGGATAGTAATATCGCAGCCCGGGGTTTGGCGTGGTTGGAGAAATGGCGGGGATCTCGGTACCGAAAGCGTAAGCCATGGTGGTGGCGAGGAAAGCGCTTATCGGGACGGAAACACGGATGAGTGAAGGTGGTGGCATAGGTTAAACGAGAAGTATGTATTCAGCTTAAGGACGTTGGATTCTGAGTCTAAGATATCTTTTCGTGGCGGCGGAAATCAGTTCGTTGTCTTCCACAGTGACAGCTTTGAGAGGGGCTCCCGTCTCAGCAACAGCAAAAGCACCCTCAAGTTTCTGCATCGCCCGCCCGCCTGTGCTGGCGGCGATCGGAGTCCAACTCGTCAGATCGGGCGAGGCTTCGACGATGTAGTCAATGTCGGTCAGAGATGGATCGCGTTGGAAGGTGAAGGTCATGCGACCGCCGCTTGACGTTTCGAGGATGGGCAGGCCAGCGGTCTGTGCAACGAGTGGCGATTGGCCGAGCGCATACTCCAACAGGTTGTTCAATCCGTCATTGTCCGGGTCGGCGAGACTCCCCCAAACAGTGGGTTCTTTCGCGGGATTTGCGAGATCGGCTGCGGTGAAGTTGGCAACCCTCCAGTTGTCCAGTTGAGTTTGTATTGCCGATGGGTCGATTCTCGCAAAGCGGATCGCGTCGGCGATTACAAATCCGTTGGTTCCAGTATTTGCGATGACCACGTTGCCCTCCGTGCCGGAGGAAAACGGGAATACCCCAAGTGATCGCCACTGTCCCCCTCCAACCCTCATATTGACCAAGATCGTCTCACTACCACCGCTGTAGTTGACGGTCACAGGAACATTGGATGCTCTATTGCTGTGGTTGCTGTAGTTGATAAAAACCTCATACATGGCAGCAGCCAATGTTGGGCGGTAGGTCGCAGACCGGAACCCCGAACTACCACTCGCTGTAAAGAGATAATCAGCTCCGACAAAGGAGCCGCCACCGGTCCAGGTGCTCGGTGTCCATGAGCCCGAAAAAGTCACCGAATTGACATCCGAATTATCCACTATGATTTGCTCCCCGCCAATCGGCGGCGGGTTGCTCGAGAGAGTCAGAGCGTCTGCACTATTGGAATAAGGCGAATTGGAACTGGGGAAGAACGCACGTATGCGGTAGAAATAGCGGGTGCCGGCTGGAAGACCAGTGTTGCTATAGTTCGTCGCGTTCGCGCCAGTAGTGGCGATCTGACTCCAGCCACCTGTGCCAGTTGAGGAACGCTCAATTGCAAATCCACTTTCGTTGTCGGCGTTGTCGGTCCAACTCAGATTGATCTGGCTGGGCGAAATGGCAGTTGCCGCCAGTCCGAGAGGCGCCAGATGAGGAAGGTAAACAAGCTTGATTGCGTCGGCGGCGGTGTTGCCAGTATCGGTGGCGAGAATCCTCACCGACCCGGTGGCACTTGAATTGCCAGCAGCAAAGAAATAGCTGCCCAAGGACACCCAAACCCCGTCGTTCAATCGTTGATTCACCGTTTGAGTGGTGTCAGTGCCGTTGGCGTGAACGATTTCCACCGGAGCCGCGACGGGGTGGACGCTGTTGGCAGGCCATCTCATGAAAACCTGATAGTTTCCCGGGATCGGGATAGTGGGTGTCCACCGAGCCCATCGGGTATCTGGATCCGCACCGGCTGTCGAGTCACGACGATAATTGCTACCTAGCCAGGTGCCGACAGAAGCAATTCCCGACCACTCGGCACTTGTATTCGCGGTGAAGCCAGCATCCGTGTTATCCACGATGATGTCGGGCTGGGTGCTGCGGAAAATCTCGTTATTCTCCGGAGATTCTCCCAGCGCGGTGTTGGCCGTGACCACATAATAATATCTTTGATTCGGACTCAGTCCGGTGTCGGAGTAAGTCGTTGCGGTGATGCCGCTAGCGATGACCCCATAAGGGCCTCCACTCGTTGTGGAGCGCTTCACGTTATAACTGATGGCCCCGCGCACAGGCAACCAGGAGAGATTGATCTCGGTCAGTGAAGCCGTTGCGGTGCCCGTGAGTTGGTCGGGAGAGTAAGCCGTATCGATGAAATTCACGCCAGCACCGAGCGGAGCAACACTGGCGATCGATTCGATTTCCGCCGGGGTGAGAGCTTCGGTGATGAGGCGCAGATCACGGAGATTGCCAGTGAATTTGGGGTCATCCGTCCTATCATTCCTTTGCCCCACGAACAGACGGGCGGTGTGATTCGGCAGGGTCGTGCTGGCTTCCGTGCCTGTTCTATCAAGTTTCCCGTCAATGTAGAGGCGCAGACGGGAGCTTGCCGATGACAAGGCACCATCATAAACCACGGCAACGTGATACCATCGACCATTGCTGAGAGCACGCGTGGCAATGAGAGGTGTGGATGGATTGATGTTGTCGATCTCGGTGACAAGGCGGCGCTGATTGTCGAGGGCGATCCGAATGCCGGCCTGGGTGGAGCCATGCCAAAGGATCGTACCCGAGCGTCCGGTCATGTCTATCGGTCGCACCCATAGCGATGCGGTGAGCTTGTTCCCACTCCCAAGGGAGAATTGAGCCGCGGCCAGGGAGCTTGTGCTTGCCTGGGGAGTGGATGCGCCGGAAAACACGGCACCATCCTGCCAACTGTTCACTGATGGGAAACTCAGATCGCGGTCTCGACCCGAGGTATCTAACGCGGTGGCGCCCGATTTCTCGTCGAAGCGCCAGTGACCGATGAGCCCTGGCGTCGTGAGCGGCAGCTTTTCAATCACAAAGCCGCTGAGAACCGCCTCGGTTCCAGCCACGCCGACGAATGACAGATTGAGAGTGCCGTCGCTTACACTGACAGGAAACGAGCGGTCAAACGCCTGGCGGGGCGCGCCTGCTTCCGCCTGGACATTGAAATTCGTCAGGATTCGGGAGCCTTCGAGATCCACATTGAAAAGTCGTGGCGTGCTGCGGTCATCAGGCTCAAGGAACATCAGGCGCACATTGTATGAACCGTTCGGCACGGGGAGATTGTAACTGAAAGCTGCGCCGAAACGGTAGGTGCGGTAGATTTCCGGATCCGTTACGGCCTCCGATGGAAGCGCGGGCGGCAGTTCTCCTGTGGTGCCATTTGTTCCCCCGGTATCTGCTTCAAATGGGATGCCAGTGCTGCCGGGTCGTTCTCCACCAGCTACGTTGACCGCCATCTGGACATATCGCTGACCCGCCGATAGGCCAGCACCGGTGGCGAAAGTGAAGTCCGCAAGACGTCCGGTGAAGTGGTCCCGAGGACGTCGGGTTACGGAATCGATCACCCCGAGCAAGCTGCCCGCCACCGCTGCGAGAGTCACACCGTCCGCATTGGCCGATGTCGCGCTGCGCACGGAAACCGCCATTCCTGCGACACTCAAGCGGGGATGTTGATAGTGAATCGGCAAGCGTGCGCCCGAAGCTGTGCCTGCGAGCACTCCATCAAGAGTCAATGAGGCGACGCCAGCACGGGGGGCGATGGTGGCATCGGTGAGAGCAAACCGCACTTCATACCAGCGACTGGCAATCACGGGAGCACTGATCCATTCACCCAACCAATTGCTCAGCCAGGAACCCGCAAAAATCTGACCACCCTGCAAGTAGATGCTAATGCCAGGGCGACCGTCCGCACCCTGACTGTAGAGGAGTTGGCGGCGCTGCACATCCTCTGCTTTGAAACGGAAGCTGACCGCCATGTTCGAGTGACCGTCGGAGTTCAAAATGGTGCGGGAGGATCTCGTGGCGATCACTCCATCCAAAGCGGTCCGCACCTCCAGCACATTGCCCTCTTCCGGGTCATTGACGATGTTCCCACCCCTCAGCACCGACTCACGGTCGAATGAGTTCGATGCGTTGGGTTGATAGCGGAACGTCTGCAAGGCACCACTCTGAAGGTCCGTTCCCCAGGGGCCGCTCCACGAGTAGGCCGAACGCAATGGCATATCGAGCACCACCCCGTCAGTTGGAGGGGAAGGCCGCACCCAGATCGAGACTTGCTCCACCACGGTGGCTCCGTCTGCGGTAGCAGCTTCGAGCGTGATCATTTTCTCGCCGGGTGTGGGGAAGGTGTAAGTTTGGTTTACGAGTGTCGCACTGGTACGATCCGCCTCGCCCGGCACACGCCAGGTGTAGCCGGTAATGGCAGTAGCCGGTGGATGGCGAAGAGCGGCGCTCACGGTGACCGATGCCCCGGGAACGATGTGCCGGGCAGAGGGAGTGAGTGCGATCTCAGCCGGACCACCGCGCAGCAGGGCCGTCGCGGTGAGGCTGCCTTCGTTCACGGTGAAGAATGAACCGCTGCGGGGGATGTAATCCAGAACCACGCTGCCGATGCCGGGAAGCGTCACGCTGGACCCGGCGACGGAACCCAGAGGCGCATGGGCATAGATCAACCAGCGGCGGTTGGGTGCCTCGCCGAGGCTCAGAGCGAGTGCAAAGACTTTAAGGGCGTTGGATGGCCTGATGGTCCAGTATTCCGGCCAGGTGGATTCAGCGGGGTTCACATTGCTGGTGAGCAAGAACCATCGATCCATCTCGCGCAGCAGGGTGGGCATGGAGGCCGTACTGCTGAAGTAATGTTCCCGCGTGCCGAATACGGGGTTGTGCACCAGTTTGCCAAATTTCCAGAATTCGGTGAGCGTGGCGTTGTTCCAAACCCGGTCCACGGATTGCACAAGCTCATTCCAGGCCAGCCCATTGAATCCGCGCAAGTCATCCTCCCCGCGGAATTCGCGATACTCACGGGGGCGCAGCATCCACAATCCGAACTGGAGCATTCCGTTGTAGCGGTTCATATCCCATTTCGCAAAGGGTGAACCGTCGTCGTTGATGTAGCGCCCGGGTTGGCCCGATAGATTGGACGGCATATCTCCACCCCACAGGCTGGATGACCAATAGAAGTTGGGATTCTCCGCCCAGACCCTGGCATCCTGGTAGGCAATCATGTTGCTGGCTTCAGCCTGCGGGCTCCACGGGCTCCAATCCCCTTTGTTCGGCGCTTGCCAGTGGTTGTCGTAATACTCGGGCGTTCCCCCGTCGTATTTCCGATGCTCGGAGAAACCGAAACCGGGGCCTGGATTGGGATCAAAACCAATCCTTCGGTTCCAGTTCATCTCATTCCGACCGAGAATCTGCGTGGGCTGGTTGTTGTAGGCAATAAACCGCACGTTATCCCGCCAAGCTTCGGTGAGAGCGGCGCGGGCGGATGCGAAAAGGGCCGCGTATCGCTCCGCATAACCCTCCCGGATCATCCGGGCACGAAACTCGAGAGTCGTTCTGGTTCCATGACGGGCTACAAAACGGTCGGTGGTATCGTCGATGGACGCGGCATCGGTGATCTGTCCAACTTCATTATTGTTGATGAAGACGACCATCGGCGGGTCGGGGTAAATCTCCTG
>CALMKO010000181.1 GCA_937867415.1 uncultured Verrucomicrobiota bacterium
CGGGTGCGGTGGTGACGGAATTTAAACAACAAGGTCAGGTAAAGTCTCACACCTGTTTCGGAGATCATCCGCCCCCACCAGGAGCGGCCCCATTGGTAGGTGATCGTGTCGTGCATGATGCAATCGTCCGGCCCTTGAGGATCGAAACGGTGCTGGTGAATGAACAGCGCGAAGGGACCTTTGACCATTTCATCTTCTAACAAAAATGGTGGTTGCACCGTCTTCCACCGACAGGTCCAACGCATCGGGATGATCCACCAGTCCCGGCAGTGCAGCTCGATCAAACGCCCTTCCTGAGCCGGACCATCCGTTTTCAAGGAAACGAGCCGCAAGGTGGGTGGCATCACAGCTGTTAGGTTCGAGGGATCGCTGTGGAACGCAAACATCGTCTCCGCGCTGGCTTGGAGTGGTGTGCTGGTGTGAAAAGTGGAGGGCATGGCGGACTAGGAGAATTTTTGAATGAGATGGAGGACAAGGCACGCCCCGCGGAGTGTCCAGGCGGCGGTTCGCCACCAGTTTGTCCGGACAAGTCGATCGATGGCCCGGGGATCATGCCCGGATGTCAGCAATTGATGAAGTGGAATCTGGATCAAGGCCGTGGAGGCCCAGATCAGGCCGAGGGCCGCAAGGCTGCTGAGAAAGAGCACGGAGCGCTCGCCCAGGAAAAGCAGCAATCCCGCGCTGGCAAGTTCCGCCAACATGAGAGGCCCCACAAGCCACGAGATCGAGTCCATGTGGCGTTGGTGATAGAGGATGAATTCCTTGTTTCCCACCTCCTTGAACAAGGGGTAGTGGACGATTTGAATCGTCCAGATCAAGCCGGCAAGCGCCGCTGTGACGGCAAGGTGGATGATGAACATGGTTGTCATCACTTCGGAGGGGTCTTACCTTTGCGGCAGGCATCACTGCAATACCGAACATGTTCCCAGTCGCGCTGCCACTTCTTACGCCAGGAAAACGGGCGTTGGCAGTGGATACAGATTTTTTCCGGAAGGTTTTGTTTTTGGACACCGTTCATGGCGGGAATTCGATGGAAAGCTGTTGGGCTCCCGACGGTTCGTTTTTGCCAGGTGTGGTCACAAGCGTCATTCTCAAGCGTTCCCAAAACTGGAAAAAGCCCGCATTGGCGAATGGACGAACCCGCAGGTCTTCCGGGCGGTCGATGAGGACCAAGCGCACACCAGCTTGCGCGAGTCGCGCTCGAACGGTGGGTAGGACGTCATGCAAGAAACCTACCTCGGGGCGGAGCGCGGCGAGCTGATCGAGTGTCCGCGCCTGGGCCCAGCACGCCAAAGATTCTGCTAGATCGTTGGTGATTTCAAGCGCTGGCAGGAGCTTCCAATGCTGTCCGGCACGGGTGGCGGCGTCTTGAATCGCCGCCACGAGCCACTTTCGTTTCGCGTCCGGGAAGCCGTGGCGGTCCCAACTTGCGAGATCACCCGTGGCGATGGCGGCTGAGAATGCGTGGGCTGCGAGCGGTGAATGTTCCGCAGAGAGATCCTCCTCATGGATCCAGAGCCCGGTGGCGGAGGACGGCTGCAACATTTCCTGCGGCCAGTCTTTCCGGGTGACCGGGGGCTTGGCGATGTCCAAGGGAACAAGCGGCTGTGGGTTTTCAAATGCGCCCAATCCGGCACCCAAGGAAGCGAGCAGTTCGGGAGCCAGATATTTCTCCAAGTTACTGCGGCGGGCAAGGTAGGTTTTCCCGGGAGTTTGTAAGCCCGCCACCCAGCGCCAGGAAAGGATGTTGGATGCGGGATCACCATCCAGCAAATGCCGATGAAAAAACGCCGCCCCGCACTGCCAGGGGAGCCGGGCCTCATGCACCCACCAAGCGGCGAACCACATCCGCGCGTGGTTGTGGAGGTATCCGGTGCTTACCAACTCGTTCGAAAAAAAATCGATCACCGGATTTCCGGATTGCTGACTTTCCACCCGCTTCACCGCCGGGTGGTCATGGAGTTTTTCCAAGCTTCCGAGGTATCCGTCCCAGACCTGTGGCCGCAGTGACAGCCAGGATTTCCAGTAGCGCCGCCAATAGACCTCTTGGACGAATTTCTCGACCCGCCCGAATGGATGGGCGCGTAAAGCAGCGGCCGCGACCTCCTCCTCGGTGATCAGGCGATGACGGATGGCAGGAGACAGGCGGGAAACCGAGGAGTGCTCCGGCTTCACCTCATTCCGGTCACGCGCGTAGAGTCCGGCAACGGAAACGAAGCGGTCAAGCTGGCCGAGCGATGCGGCACGGGACGGATCACAAATCACCCTTCACTCTGTCCGACGATCCGTTCCGCGCAAGCAGGAATCCGCCTCACGCAACCCCCAATCGAAATCCGCGCACTTCAGATCGCCGGATCCACCGTCCGATCCGACGTATGACGCAGGTCACGCGCGGAATTCAGGAAAACCGCATCTTCACCGATGTTCACCGCAAGGTCGCCAACGCGCTCGAGCGAGCGGGTCACCAGAATCAAGTGGATGTATTCCTGGCTGAGCCGGGTCGATTGTTCCAAGCGGTTGCCGAAGGTCTCGGTGGCTACGTGATGCATCCGGTCGAGTTCCTTGTCACGCAGGTGGAGCGAGGCGCCGAGCGTCACATTCCGGTCACTGTATGCCGAAATCGCGTCGCGGAGCAGATGGTCCGCCAAGGTGTAGAGCGGCTCGATGAGAATGATCTCGGGCAGTTCTGAAAACTGACACATCTTCTTCGCCCGCTTGGCGATGTTGGTCGCATGATCCGAGATGCGTTCCAGATTCATCGAGATCTTCATCGAAGAGACCACCAACCGCAAATCGGTGGCCACCGGATGAAAACGCACCAGCACATCCATGCCCAGCTGGTCAATCTTGCGCTCAGCATCGTCCACCTCGTCATCATCGGCGATCACCGCGTTGGCGAGTTCCAGGTTTCTCTCAAGCAGGGCACGGACCGCACGCTCCAGATTGTGACGGGTGTTCGCCGCCATCGTGATCACTTCGCTGCGTAAAGCATCAATGGCCTGATCAAAGTCTCGGAGAATGTGCGCGCCTTGCATGGGATTGTGGATGGGGATGATGGACGTTTAACCAAAACGACCGGAGATATAGGCCTCGGTCTGGGACTTGGCAGGATTGGTGAAAATCTTCGAAGTATCATCAAATTCGATCAACTCGCCCAGATAGAAAAAGGCGGTCCGGTCGGAGACCCGTGCGGCTTGCTGCATGTTATGGGTGACGATGACGATGGTATAGTTTTGCTTGAGCCCCACAATCAACTCCTCGACCCGCCCCGTGGCGATGGGGTCCAGTGCGGAACATGGCTCGTCCATGAGAATGATCGCCGGATCCACCGCCGTGGCGCGGGCGATGCAGAGGCGTTGCTGCTGCCCCCCGGAGAGCCCGTAAGCGCTCTCGCCCAGACGGTCCTTCACCTCATCCCAAAGCGCGGCGCCGCGAAGGGCCTTCTCGACGATGCCATCGAGCACCGATTTCTTGTTTTCGCCGAGGATTCTAGGTCCGTAGGCGACATTCTCGTAGATGGACCTGGGAAATGGGTTGGATTTCTGGAAGACCATTCCGATTCGGCGACGGAGCTCCACGCCGTCCACCTCGGGGCTGTGGATTTCAATCCCGCCGATCCAGATTCCGCCGCGGGAGACGCGGGCACCGGGGATGAAGTCATTCATGCGGTTGAAGCAGCGCAGCAGCGTGGATTTCCCACAACCGGACGGACCGATGAAGGCAGTCACCTCGTTGCGCTGGATGTCGAGGCCGATGTTTTTCAAAGCCATGGATTTCCCATAGCTGAAGTCCATGTCCTTCACCTCGATGGCGGGAGATCCTGGGGTGTTTGGAGGTGAGATCATATCAACTGAAACGTCCTGAGATATAGCCTTCCGTTTCGGCGTGTTTCGGGTTCTCGAATATCTGCATGGTATGGCCGAATTCGACGAGCTTTCCCATGTAGAGAAACGCGGTGCGGTCCGAGCAACGGGTCGCCTGCTCCATGTTATGGGTGACGATGACGATGGTGAACTGGTGCTTCAGCTCCAGGATCAGCTCTTCGATCTTGAGCGTGGCGAGGGGGTCAAGCGCCGCACAAGGCTCGTCCATCAACAGGATTTCCGGTTGATTGGCGATTGCACGGGCGATGCAGAGCCGTTGCTGCTGACCGCCTGACAGGCCGAAGGCGGAGTCATGAAGGCGGTCTTTCACCTCGTCCCACAGCGCGGCGGATTTCAGCGCCCATTCCACCGTCGCATCGAGCTCGGATTTTTTCGATCGACCCGCGACACGCAGGCTGAAAATCACATTTTCATAAATCGACTTCGCAAAAGGGTTATACTTTTGAAACACCATCCCGACCCGCTTGCGCAGGGAGATCACCTCGACCGAGGGATCATACAGGCTGATCCCGCCGATGCGGATGTCACCCTCGTGGCGGACTCCATCGATCAGATCATTCATCCGGTTGAGATTGCGCAGCAGGGTGGACTTGCCACAGCCCGACGGGCCGATCAGGGCGGTCACCTGATGCTCGGGAATGTTCATGTCGATGTCAAAAATCGCCTGTTTCTCACCATAGTGGAAACTGAAGTGATCGACCTGGATGAAGTCTGGGCGTGAAAGCGGGTGCGAGGTCATCATCGTTAGAAGCTACTCACGGCGAAGCGTTTTTTCAGGCGGTTCCGGATCAGGATGGCGGTTAGATTCAAGCCCACCACCACCACGATGAGCAGCAGCGCCGTGGCATAGACGATCGGTTTGGCCGCCTCCGCATCGGGCGACTGGAACCCGAGATCATAAATATGGAATCCGAGGTGCATGAACTTCCGCTCCGGGTGGATGAACGGGGCGATGCCATCGATCGGCAAGGTGGGTGCCAGCTTGACCACGCCGACCAGCATCAGCGGGGCGACCTCGCCCGCGCCACGAGCCATGGCGAGGATGATGCCTGTGAGGATGCCCGGCACCGAGGCGGGAAGAACGATGCGCTGGATCGTCTGCCACTTGGAGGCCCCGCACGCGAGGGCCGCCTCGCGAACGCCGCGGGGAACCGCGGAAATCGCCTCTTCTGTCGCGACAATGACGACCGGCAAGGTCAGCAGTGCCAGCGTAAGCGAAGCCCAGAGGATGCCCGGGGTGCCATACGTTGGAGTGGGAAGTTGGTCGGCAAAAAACCAGCGGTCCACGCCACCGCCGACGAAGTAAACGAAGAAGGCCAGGCCGAAGACACCGAAGACGATGGAGGGAACCCCTGCGAGATTGTTGACGCAGATTCTCACCATGCGCACGAAAGCGCCCTGCTTGGCGTATTCCCGGAGATAGATGGCAGCGATCACGCCGAACGGTGTGACGAACAGGCTCATCACCAAGGTCATGGTGACCGTTCCAAAAATGGCGGGGAAGACACCGCCCTCGGTATTTGCCTCGCGGGGATCTTCCCGGAGAAACCGGGTCATGCGGAGGAGCATTTCACCGACCCGCTCGAAAAATCCGGCGCGGTTGGATGGGAAAACATCGAGCAGGGTTCCCGCCGGATAGGTGATTTCCTTACCGTCCGCAGTGATCCCGGTGAAGCTTGACTCGGCGAGCGTCTTGCGGATGGCCGCGGCCTCCTGCTGGAGGATCTCAAAGGAGGCTTGCAGCTCGCCACGACGCTTCGCCAGCGCCGGCGGATCCGGGTTGCCGCTCTTTTCCAAACGCGCCAAAGAGGCGAGCTCGCGGCTGATCGCCCCGATTTTCCCACGCTCGATGGCGAGAAGCTTTTTGCGGGCGACCCTGCCTTGATCCAGGATGGTTTCGAGGGATTGCTCAAACTCACTGGAACCTGCGGGAATCTTTCCGGCGGGAGTTTGCAGGGCCACGGCTGAGACGATGGCCGGGCCGTATTCCAAGCGCTCGACGAGTAGCAGCGCCTCCGGGCGGGAGCTGGACTGGATGCTTGAGCGGTCGATGAATTTGAAGGCCTCACCGTTGAGCTCCTTGTTGCCCCGGAACACCTGGATCTCCTTGTGCAGTGTCCCGGCGGTGTCCCGGCGCTGAGTTTCCTGGGTGACGTAGCCGGCAACTTTTTCCGCCGCCGGACCGGCGGAGATTTCGAACAAATCGATCCTTCTTGGCCAGAATGACGAGGCGCCCTTGATGAGGATCAACAAGAACAGGCCGAGCGCCATGGCCACCCCGAAGGTGAGTCCGGCAGCGGTCAGCCAGACCCAGGGCTCGCCATTCCGAGAGCGGCCGGTGGTGGCAAAACTGGTGGAGTTGGAAAGTTTCACACGTTAGACTATCTTGTTTCGTTCCCGCAGGCGGTGGCGGAGGATTTCCGCGAGGGTGTTCATGACGAAGGTCATGGCGAAGAGCACGACCGCGCCGAGGAAAAGCGTCCGGTAATGGGTGGAGCCCACGGGCGCTTCCGGCAGCTCCACGGCGATGTTCGCCGAGAGGGTCCTCATGCCGTTGAAGACATTCCACTCGGTGACGGGAGTGTTGCCGGTGGCCATGACCATGATCATCGTCTCGCCTACCGCGCGCCCGAAGCCGATCATCAGCGCGGAAAAGATCCCGGCGGAAGCCACCGGCAGCATCACCGTCCACACCACCTGCCAACGGTTGGCTCCCAGGGCGGAGGCCGCTGCGGTGAGTGATTTAGGGACGTTGGAGATGGCGTCTTCGGCAATCGTGAAAATCACCGGAATCACCGCGAAGCCCATCATGAACCCGAGCACCATCGAGTTCCGTTGCTCGAAGGAAGTGCCTGTCACCTGAGGCCACCAAAGCCTGAAATCCGCGATCCGACGCCCTGACGCAGGTTCGGTATAAACAAAAAACCACTGCTCTAACAGCGGTCCAAGCTGCCAGCCGATCCAGCCTGCGAGCATGAGGAATGGCAGCACGACCAACCATTCCCTGCCGTTTTCAAAGCGGTTGCGGATGGTGATGGGCAAGCGGCACCAGCTGTAGCCGACGAGTAGAGCGCTGGTAGGAATCAACACGATCATCGCGATCACGGAAGGCACCCGCATTTCCAGAATGGGTGCCAGCCACAAGCCAGCGAGAAAGCCCAGTACCACGGATGGCAGGGATGACATGATTTCCATCACCGGCTTGACCACCCGCTTGATTTCGAGCGGAAGGAAAGCCGCCGAGAAGATGGCGGCAAGCAAGGCGATGGGTACGGAGAATAAAAGCGCGTAGGCCGTGCCCTTGAGCGAGCCAAAGATCAGCGGCGTCAACGAGAGCTTGGGCTCGAAGTCGTCCGTGCCACCGGTGGATTGCCATTGGAAAATGGGCTTGGATCCGCCCTCATACCAAACTTTACCAAAGAAAGCCCGCAAGCCGGCGTCCGGGTGGGGATCGTGGATCTCGTAGCGACGCGCCTCGCCATCAGCCGCGGCAACGATGAAATGTTCGCCCTTGGCATCGAGCACGGCGATGGCAGGATCGATGTCAAGCGTGCCTTCCCAGCGGGTGCTGCCGGACGTGCTATGGCGGAGGGAAAGGTCCCGGCCCGCGCCGGTGAGGAAGGTGCGGTTGCGCTGGCTGGCGGTGAAGATCACAGGCCCCTCGCCCAAGTTGGAGAAGGCTTTGGTTTGGCCAAAGAGCCGCTCGCCGGCCTCATCATTGCGGAAGAGGCTCCACTGCTCTTGCTGACCGTCTGCGGCAGTCATGATCAGGGAGACCCCACCGAAGAGGAAGTCCATTTGCCTCGGAGCCACCCCGTCGAAGGGCTTGAAGCCCTGGCGCTTGGAAATCCCGTTAGAGTCTGCTATAAAGTAATCCACTTCACCATTTTCACAACCCACCAAGACCATCGCGCCATTGGGCGATGCTCTGACGATGACGGCCTCTGCGGCAAGCTGCGTGCTGACATCCACCTCCTCTAACAGCGACAACTTGCCTTTCCCGACCAGGCTGCGCTTCATGCCCAGACGCAGGATCGACACGGAGGAACCGTCACCGGCCCCGCGTTTCGCGACAATCACCCGGCCTGCTCCCGAGTCCCCGTAGTTGACTGCCGTGACAGGCCCCGCGCCGTGGGTCAGGGTGAACCACGGCTCCTCAGTGAGGCTGGGAACCACTTGGGATTTCCCATCCGGGGTGAAAGTCCTTTGATAACTCACCAAAAAAGATCCCACCCTGCCATCTTCCAGACCAAGGGCGACCCGACCGTGGACCGCATCGTAGGCCAAAGCCGAGACCTTGAGCCCAGCCAAGCCCGGAAGCGCTTTTTCGACTTTCGCGCCTGTTGCCAAATCCGCGAACACCACCTGCTCACCGCCCGCGTAGAAAAAGGGCATTTCGCCCCATTCATCCACACCGAGCACCGCCGGCTGGGTTGAGGTGGCGACACTCCCGGATTTCTCAACCGCAGCGTCCTTGAATAGCGGCACCACCTCCTTGCCGATGAAATAAAAAATCCCGAAAACCGCGATGATCACGCTGATGCCGCCAAACCGGATCGCCCCTCCCATGAAGCGATCGAACCACAAGGTCGCTCGCGAGACTTCGAAACGCTTGGGGTCTGGAGATTTGAGGTGATCCGGCATCAGCGGCGGGGAGATTCAGCAAAACAAGCTCACTTCACAAGCGAATCCAGAGTCTCGGCAGCCACTTCCGCTGGCACCGGGTAGTAGCCGTCTTTTTCGACGATCATCTGGCCTTCCTTCGAGAGCACAAATTTCAGAAACTCGAAGGTCAGGGTGTCCAAGGCCTGGTTTGGTTTCTTGTTCACATAGACGACGAGGAATCGGGCGAGTGGGTAGTTGCCGTCCAGGGCGTTGGTGTAGTTGGCGTCGTAAAATTCTCCGTCATCGCCAGCGATGGGCAGGGCCCGCACGCCAGAGCTCTTGTAACCGATCCCCGAATATCCGATGGCGTAGGGGTCTGCCCCGATTCCCTGGACCACGGCTGAGGACCCCGGCTGCTCTTTGACGCTTGCCTTGAAGTCACCCTTCGCAAGCGCATGTTCTTGAAAAAACCCATAGGTGCCCGAGGCGGAATTCCGGCCAAAAAGGGACAAGGCGCGGCCTTTCCATGCATCGAGGCCGAGTTGCGCCCACTCCGTGACGTCATCGCCGCCCTTTTTACGAGTTTGGGAGAAAATCGCATCCACCTGCTTCATGGTCACCCCCTTGAGCGGGTTGTCCTTGTGGACGAAGACAGCGAGCGCATCGATGGCAACCCGGACTTCCGTGGGTTTGTAGCCGTGCTTTTTCTCGAAAGCATCAATTTCCTCGGCCTTCATGGGGCGGCTCATCGGGCCAAGTTGGGCGGTTCCCTCGATCAAGGCCGGCGGCGCGGTCGAGGACCCCTTGCCCTCGATCTGCACGTTCACATTCGGATATGCCTTCTTGAATCCCTCCGCCCAGAGGGTCATCAGGTTGTTGAGGGTGTCGGATCCCATGGAATTAAGGTTTCCAGAAACGCCGCTCACCGCCGCGTAGGAGGGCAGTGCTGGATCGATATGGGAGTCCTCGCCAAACGCGGAAAACATTCCTAGAACGGCGGAGGTGAGGCAGATGGTAGTGGATTTCATGGTCAAATATTTGAGAAACAAGCCTTTGAGCGGCTCGACTGGTTAGGTCACGCGATCCCCTCGAAGACATCAAATTGAGCTTTGTGACAAAATCGTCACAGAGGGTTTACGTCCTTCGAGATCAAGGCAACAACACAAGAATTGAAAAATTTATCCCGTTTCCTCCGGATTTTATGGAAACACGTGGGATTCTGATCTAGTATTCGACTCAGGGGAGCTTTGACCCTTTTCTGCGCTCGGATCACCGGCACTCGACACATCGCCCCGCCACTTTGTGACAAATTCGTCACAAAGACTTGCTTTGGCTTGCCCTTGGAATCATTACCCAGACCTCAACATTGGCAAAAACGTCACTCATTCGTCACATTTCCACCCCGATTCACACGCCCACCAGCCCACACCGCGCCGCGCCGCGTTGATGGCAGGCATCCCCCCACCCCACCTCCGCCCACACACCATGAACAGCCAACACATTTTCCGCGACTTCGACAAGGCCATCGAAGCTCTCCGCTCGGAAGTCCTCCTCATGGCCAGCTGTGCACGGCAGAACTTGGAGCGCGCCATGCGCTCGCTTCTGGAGCGCGATATCGACCTCTCACGCACGGTCATTGCCGACGATTCCGACGTCGATGATCTGGAGCGCAAAATCGACCAGCGAGGCATGGAAATCCTGGTGCGCTTCCATCCCATGGCCACCGACCTCCGCCTCGTCATCACCTCCATGAAAATGGCGCACAACCTGGAACGCATCTCCGACCACGCCGTCAACATCGCCAAACGCTCCAAGAAAATCTGTAAATCGACGCCCCTCGAGGAAGCCTCGCTTGCCGAGCCTCTCTACACACTGGCAGACGGCCTGCTCCGGGACGCCATCACCGCCTATACCGATGCCAACGGTGAGCTGGGAGAGAGCCTCAAAGCGCGCGACAAGGAGCTCGACCGGCTCCACAAACAAATGATCGCCTCCCTCAGCGGGCGCCTGGAGGACTCAAATGGCCGCGCTGAAAACCTCCTGCACCTGATCTTTGTCGCCCGTTCCATCGAGCGGATCGGAGATCTCGCAGTGAATATGGGTGAAGATGCGGTCTTTCTGGGAAATGCCCGTGACATCCGCCACACCGTCCGCCGCAGTGATATTCTAGATTCCGAGTAAGCTTCAACTCCCCATGAGACGCCTCGTTCCTGCCAGCATCCTACTGGGACTCGCCGCAGGATTTCTCGTTTTCTGGTTCACCCCTGCCCAGGTCGTCAAGCGCCGGACTGAGAGCTTCCTGAAGGTGATCACGCTGGATGCTTCCGAGAATCCCACCCGCCGCCAGCTCGGAGCTTATTCCCTCAACGCCTTGCTGGCCGAGCAGGTCGAACTGGAAAGCACCACCATCCACGAAGCCAACGGAAGCTTCGCGCGCTCCCAACTTGAATCCGCCTACGCCTGGCTTTGCCAACAAGCCAGGCAGACCCGCTTCCACCTGTTGAAATTTCAATCCGTCACCGTCACCGAAAACCGCGCCGAAGTCAGCTTCACCGTGGACGCTCTCGTCGAGCTTCCGAACTACCGCCCCGCCGATGGATCCTATCAAGCCGTGTTTCACTGGCATGAAACCCACGACGGCTGGCGCCTCGCCAAAGCACGCTGGACCACCCAGCCGTAAAGCCACCCAAGCCCAAGCGCAGGCGGGACGCCAGGCGACAAACTTCACTCGCCTGCTCACTCGCAAAACGCTAGTTTAGTGGAAATCACCCCGTTTTCTTGATGCACCCCGACAGAAATATCAAAGTTTGTGCGCAAATCATCAATTTTTGATTGAAATAACTCGGAGGATTCGCTAAGTTTGCGCCTCAACCCGCATTTTATGAATAAAAATCAAATGGACGGCGCGCAAGCGCTCATCAAAACTCTCGACGAATTGGGTATCGAATACATCTTCGGATATTCCGGCGGTGCGGCAATTCCCATCTTCGACGCACTCGAGACGGTCAAGACCAAGATGAAATTCATCCTCGTCCGCCATGAGCAGGGTGCCGTTCACATGGCAGACGGCTACGCCCGCGCCACCGGCCGCCCGGCCGCCGTCCTCGTCACTTCCGGCCCAGGTGCCGGAAACACCGTGACCGGCCTGATGACTGCGATGATGGATTCCGTCCCCATGCTCGTCATCACCGGCCAGACCGTGACCTGGATGCTCGGCAAGGACGCTTTCCAAGAGGCTGACATCTTCGGCATCACCATCCCCGTGGTGAAGCACAACTATCTCGTCAAGGAAACCAACGCCCTCCCACGCATCGCCCGGGAGGCCTATCACATCGCCACCACCGGCCGCCCCGGTCCAGTTCTGATCGACGTCCCGAAGGACATTTCCCAAGGCCCGTTCTCCGGCGAGATGGACCCACCGTTCAATCTCCCCGGTTACGATCCGTCCAGCGCATTCAAGATCTGCCCCACCGCTGTCAAAGCCGCCGCTGAGATGATCGCCAAGGCCAAGCGCCCCGTCATCCTCGCCGGCCAAGGCTGCATGATCGCTCGTGCTGACAAGGAACTCATGTATCTGGCGGAGACCCTCAATTGCCCCGTCACATCGACCCTTCTCGGCAAAGGCGTTTTCCCTGAAAACCACCCGCTCTCCCTCGGCATGCTCGGTATGCACGGAACCGCCTACGCCAACAAAGCGATGGTCGAGTGCGATCTCCTCATCAACGTCGGCTCCCGCTTTGACGACCGCATCATCGGCCAGCCCAAGAAGTTCTGCGCCACCGCCAATATCATCCACATCGACATCGACCCGGCGGAAATGGGCAAAATGGTCCACGCCCATGTCGAAATCGTCGGCGACGCCAAGGCTGCTCTCAGCGAGATCAACGAAAAGATCGGCCCGCTCGACACCACCGACTGGCTCGCCAAACTCGACGGTTACAAAAAGAAATTCCCACTCGGCTACAAGAAACAAGGTGGCCTCCGGATGCAGCAGGTCATCGACGAGCTCTATCAACTCACCGAAGGCAAGGCGATCGTCTCCACCGACGTGGGCCAGCATCAAATGTGGGCGGCTCAGTTCTACAAAAACCACGAATCCTACCACTGGCTCTCCTCCGGAGGCGCCGGCACCATGGGCTTCGGCTTCCCCGCCGCCATCGGTGCCCAGCTCGCCTGCCCGGACAAGATGGTCATCTCCATCTCCGGCGACGGCGGATTCCAGATGACTCTGTTCGAGCTCTCCACCGCCGCGATCCACAAGCTGCCCATCAAGATCGTCGTCCTCAACAACCACTACCTCGGCATGGTCCGACAGTGGCAGGAACTCTTCTATGACGACCGCACCTCCGGCGTGGACCTCATCGGGAATCCCGACTTCTGCAAGCTCGCCGCAGCCTACGGCATCCCATCCGTCCACATCAAGCGCCCGGCCGACGTCACCAAACAGCTCGAAAAAGCCCTCGCCTACAACGACGGCCCCATCCTCATCCATGCCGAGTGCGTCAAGACCGACAACGTCTTCCCCATGATCCCCGCCGGAGCCGCCCTCGAAGACATGATCACCGAGGCCCCGAAATCCAAAATGGCCAAACCTGTCGGTTCCACATGATCCGCCACCCGGCTTTTCAAATCTGAAATTTTAAATCTCAAATCTTCTTCCCATGCCCACCATCGTCACCACCGACACCCCGATCGCCCCGCCCGCCAAAGTTCGGGGCCCTTCCCACACGCTCTCCGTCCTGGTTAGCAACGAGCCGGGTGTCCTCATGCGCATCTGTCAGGTCTTCTCGCGCCGCGGCTTCAACATCGACTCCCTCGTCGTCTCCGAGGGCCGCAACGCCAACTTCTCACGGATGACCATCGGCATCTCCGGCGATCCGCAAGGACTCACCCAGATCATCATGCAGGTCGGTAAACTCATCGACGTCATTCATTGCTCCGAGCACACCTTCGACGACTCCGTCACCAAGGAAATGATCCTCATCAAGATCAAGTGCTCACCCACCGAACGCTCGCAAGCGCTGCAAATCGCCGAGCATTTCTCCGGGAAAACCGTCGATCTCACCCCCACCTCCATGATCGTCATGCTCGACGGTGACACGCTCAAAATCGACGCGGCCGTGACCATGTTCTCCCAGTTTGAAATCATCGAGACCGTCCGCACGGGCAAAGTCGTCATGGCGCGCGGAGAGCAGCCCACCTAAATCACCCGCAAACCACACACCTCCCTCAAGTCCGGGGAATAATCAAGAATTCCGTATAATATCCGCTTGCAGCTGCGCCGATTTGGAGTATCAAGATTCTCGATGAAAATATCGTTCCTGATCTGTGGAATTACAGCGGCAGTGCTTCTGAGCTCCTGCAACACCATCATCGGCATCGGCCGTGACATGCGGATTGGTGGCGAAGGGCTTGAAAGCGCCGCGAACAAAGCAACAGGGGGCGGTTCCTCTGGCAGTGACAGCTCAGGCGCACCCGTTTACTGAGTGGCCCTCTCACAGCGAGGCGTCTTCTCCCGGATCGGAGGGAAGGCGCTTTTTTGTGCCCCCTCACTTCGAGCTCCCTCAAAACCCCCGCCAGAATGCCAGCGCGCAGGCCAGCGTCGCCACCCCATAGACCAAGCCAGCTGCGGACATCAGCGCCCACCGTTTCCGGCTTGCGGTCACCCAGGTCACCGCGTCGCGAAACAAAAACGGCATCCCCACGCAAAATAGCGATCCCGTCAAAATGGCGTAGGCAAAGACAGGCACCAACACCCGGGATTGCGGATCCTTCAAAAACGCAGCACCCAACAAAGGTGCAGCCACCATCAGCCCTAACAGGCCAAGCGCACGCACCGCGAGGAAATCCCGCACGCTCCTGCACACAAGCACCAGCGCAATCGGCACCAGGATCTGCAAGATTCCTTTTGCGCCGTTAAACTCGCCCAGATCCATCGCCAGTGCGCTCAACTTTCCCAGCCCGGATGGGGCGATGAGCAGCCAGAACCAGGCCATCCCGATGCCTAACAAAACCTGACCCAGCGCATCGTTCCGCGGGAACCTCTTCAAGAAGCCCTGCACCGCCGTCGGCTTCGCCAACATCAACGCGTGAATGCCTATCAGCCAGACCGCCAGTACGATACCAACGGTAAACAGCGATAAAAGTTGGTAAGGGTGCATGGCGGGGGATGGATTACTGCGCCGGGCAATAACATTCAAGCCCCATCTCGCCGCCCGGGATTCACTGAAATTTCACCCGGCATCCATCATCGGTTCACAATTCCGCCCTTGAATCCTCCGCATGAACCTCCGCGAAGTCATCCAACCGGCGCCCGATTGGCTCGACAAGCCAAGCCCACGCCGGGTCGCTTTCGTGGCGCTCATCGCCTGCACCGGGCTGGCCTTCTACGGCTTCACGGTGGGTTTCTGGCGGGACCCCGTCATGGGTCTCTATGTCGCCATCAAGCTTCCCGTTCTCATCGCGCTCACACTCGCCTGCAATGGCTTGCTCAACGGCCTGCTCGGCATCCTTCTCGGCACCGGACTCGGGTTCCGCCAATCCCTGCTCGCATTGCTCACCTCATTTGCCCTGGCCGCTTTGATTCTCGGCTCGCTGGCACCCATCACCTTCTTCCTGGCTTGGAATGCGCCGAGCCCGGAATCCCCCGGTGCCAGCGCGGCACACTCGGCCTATCTGGTCACCCATACCGCCCTGATCGGCTTCGCTGGCATCACTGCCAATCTCCACCTCCACCGCCTGCTCGCCGTGAAGGCTCCCACCGCCATGGCAGCCACCGCCACCCTGCTTGCCTGGCTCGGCGGCAACGCTTTCCTCGGAGCACAGTTCTCATGGATCCTCCGGCCCTTTTTCGGAACTCCCAGACTCGCAGTCCAGTTCCTCCGGGATGATCCCTTCGACGGCACCTTCCATGAAGCCGTCTGGAAGGCGCTCGATCAACTCAGCGGCGGCTTCGGCCTGCCGGCACTTCTTCTCCTCATGATTCTCCTCACCGCGCCCATTCTCCGCACCATCCACAAGAACCACCAAACCACACCACGACCATGAATCCTGAAAACATCCCCGGCCCCGCCCAAACCTCAATCCCTGAAGCCCCGTTTTCCGGGCCACTTGATTTCAAAACCCTCTTCGAAACCCTGCTCCGCAACCCACAGGTCCTCATCGTCCGGCTGGCGGAGCCAAACCACGGGGCCACGGGGCGCTTCGCCATCATGGCCGCCACCTCGATCCTGCTCTTCGGGCTGGTCCTTGGCTGCTTTGCAAAAAACGAGCAACTCTGGGCCGCTCCTGCCAAGATCACCGCCGGACTCATCTTTTCCGGCCTCATCTGCTTTCCGAGCCTCTACATCTTCTCCAGCTTGGCCGGTGCCCGCGTCTCCCTGTCCCAACTCGCCGCGTGCCTCGCGGGCGCTCTGGCCCTGGCAGGACTGCTTTTGTTAGGCTTCGCTCCCGCCGTCTGGATCTTCGCGGAATCCACCGACTCGGTCGGCTTCATGGGCATTCTTGCCATCGGCTCATGGGCCATCGCCGTGACATTTGCCCTGAAATTCCTCAAGGCTGTCATCTTCGCAACCGGAGGCACCCAAAAGACCCCGCTCACCATCTGGAGCGTCATTTTTCTGTTGGTCACGCTGCAAATGACCACCTCGCTGCGGCCGATCCTCGGACGCTCGGACCTCCTCCTTCCCCAGGATAAAAAATTCTTCCTCCAACACTGGGGAGAAACCTTCGGCACTTCCCTCAAGCCCACGCTTGCCAGAAAACCTCGCCCGTCACCAGAGGCTCCGCAGTTAGACCGTTAGCCCCAAAGGCCACCCATTCACCGGCACCACGGAAGTGTGGTGCCTCCTGACCCGCCCATTTGAGTGTCACGCGGCACTAGTGCGCCGCCAGCCAGTTCGTGCCGGTGCCCGAGCTGACCTCGATTGGCACGCCGTGCGGCAGCGGAAGCGCGGTCTTCATCACCGAGAGGATCTTCGGAACGAGCTCTTCCTTTTCGTCGAGGGCGAGGTCGAAGACGAGTTCGTCGTGCACCTGGAGCAGCATCCTGGTTTGGTACGGCTTTTCCCGTAGCAAGGCATCAATGCGGATCATGGCCAGCTTGATCATGTCCGCAGCGGTGCCTTGGATGGGGGTGTTGATGGCGGCGCGCTCGGCATTTCCCCGCAGGTTCTGATTTCCTGATTTCAAGTCCGGGAAGTAACGGCGGCGACCGCTGAGCGTCTCCACATAGCCCGCCTCGCGCGCTTCGTTGACGGTGCGGTCCATGAACTCACGGATGGCTGGGTATTCGCGGAAATAGGCGTCGATGATGCTAGATGCTTCCGTGCGTGGGATGGCAAGGCGCTGACTGAGGCCGAAGGCGGAGATGCCGTAGATGATGCCGAAGTTGACCATCTTGGCCGTGCGCCGCATGTCGGAGGTGACATTTTCCGGTGCCACCACGAATACCTTGGCGGCGGTAATGGTGTGGATGTCGGCATCGTTCTGGAAGGCCTCGATCATCGTCGCATCCTGCGACAACGCGGCCATGACACGGAGCTCGATCTGGGAGTAGTCGCAGCTTAGGATTTCAAATTTGAGATTTGAGATTTGAGATTTTCTGGGGACGAAGGCCTTGCGGATCTTGCGCCCGGCTTCGGACCGGACGGGGATGTTTTGCAAGTTCGGGTCCGAGGACGCGAGACGGCCGGTGGCGGCCACCAGTTGGTGGAAATGCGTGTGGATGCGCCCAGTCTCGCCGACGATGTGGGTGGGCAGCGCGTCGAGGTAGGTGGACTTGAGCTTGGTGGCTTCCCGGTAGGCGAGGATGTCGCTGATGATGGGGTGCTTGCCTTCGAGCGTGGATAGCGTCTGCTCGTCGGTTTTATACTGGCCGGTTTTGGTTTTCTTCGCCTTGTCCGCGAGGCCTAACTGATCGAAGAGAATTTCTCCCAACTGCTTCGGCGAGGCGATGTTGAAGGAGCGGTCGGCATGGCCGTGGATGGACTTTGCCAGCTCGTCGATCTGGATTTGCAGCTCCCCGCCGATGACGCCAAGGGCGGCGGGGTCGATGGCGATGCCTTCCATTTCCATGGCCACCAACACCGGGAGCAAGGGCCCCTCGATCTGGCTGAGGATTTTCTCCTGACCGGATTCCTGCAGCGCAACCCGGATTTTCTGGGCGAGTTGGAAAGTCACATCCGCGTCTTCTGCGGCATACTCGGCCAGGGTGGCAAGAGGGATGGCGGCGATATCGAGCTCCCTGCTCGCCTTGGTCTTTTCCGCAAGCGCGAAAAGATCGTCCACAGGAGGCGCGGCAACCGGCGCGGAAATGTCCGCCAGCTTGATCGGCGCGTAGCCCAACAGAATTTCTGATAGATAATCCATGGAGTGCCGCCGCTCGGGCGAGACCAGCGTGTCGGCCAGCATGGTGTCGAAAAAGGGCCCGGCCACCTCGATGCCGTGATGCAGAAGGATGGAGAGGTCGAACTTGAGGTTGTGCCCGATTTTCTCCGCCGGGGAGGTGAGGATGGATTTGAGATTCGAGATTTGAGATTCGAGATGGGTGATCGGGAGGTACCAGCCTTCGTGAGCTTTCCAGGAAAAGGCGATCCCTAACAGACTCGCAGAGAATCGATCGAGGCCGGTGGTCTCGATGTCGAAGCAGAAGGACTTCTGGCGGGCGAGTTCGGCAAAGAGCTTGGCCTGCAACTCAGGCGTGTCTGCCAGATGATAGGTGTGCGGGACATCATGAATGGTCTTGAAGGTCTCGAAAATCGTGGGCTCGACAGGCTTCTCCGAAGAAGCGCTTTCCTCACTGCCCGCGGGAAACAGGCGCTTGGTGAGCGAGCGGAATTCAAATTCATTGAACAGCGTCTTGATCGCCTCCTCATCGCGCGGGGAGAGGATGAGATCATCCCAGGTCACCTCGATGGGCACGTCCAGCATGATGGTGGCCAGTTGCTTGGAGAGCAGCGCCTGATCCGCGTAGGTCTCGACGTTTTCCTTCTGCTTGCCCTTGAGCTTGACCGCATTGGCGATGATGCCCTCCACCGAGCCGAAGTCGGCGATGAGTTTTTTCGCCGTTTTTTCGCCGATGCCGGGGATTCCGGGGATGTTGTCGGCGGCGTCGCCCCAGAGTCCGAGGATGTCGATGACCTGCTCCGGGCGTTCGACCTCCCAATTGGCCAGCATGGTGGGCAGATCGATGATCTCATGGTCCGAGCCCTTGCGCCCCGGCTTCCACATGCAGGTGGTTTCCGAGATGAGCTGCGCGAAGTCCTTGTCCGGGGTGACCATGAAGGACTCGAAGCCAGCGAGCTCGGCGCGTTTTACCAGCGTGCCGATGATGTCGTCCGCCTCAAAGCCATCCAAGGCCAGGACGGGAATATGAAACGCACGGCAAAGCGCTTTCACGTGGGGAATGGCAGCGGCGAGCTCTTCGGGCATCTCATCCCGCTGCGCCTTGTAAGCGGGGAACATGACATGCCGCGGCGTGGGCTCGGAAGTGTCAAACGCGACCCCGAGATGGGTTGGGTTTTCTTTTTCAAGGATGGCGAGCAGCGTGTTGATGAATCCATACAAGGCGGAGGTGTTGACCCCCTTGGAGTTGCGGATGGGATTCTGGATCAGCGCGAAGTGGGCCCGATAAATCAGAGCCATGCCATCGAGCAGGAAAAGGCGTTTCATGGCGGGAGCTTGGTGCGCCCTTGACCCGCCGTCCAGAGAATGTCGGAGGCCAAAACCACTTTCGGAAAATTGAAAATCCTGCTGGATTCAACGCCCCTGGCATCCAAGATCAAGGGCATGAGAGACATCACCCACCCTGCCGAGCGCCTGGTGCAAGCCATGGCCCGGATCTACCAATACCGGATGACCACCACTTCCGGCGGAAACCTCTCGATCCGCGACGCGGACGGCTCGATCTGGATCACCCCGGCGCGGGTGGACAAGGGCGCGCTGCGCGTGGAAGACATCGTGCGGGTCTTCCCGAATGGCTCCTCGGAGGGGCGGCATCGGCCGTCATCCGAGTTCCCCTTTCACCAACAAATCTACGCCGCCCGCCCGGATCTTGGGGCGATCGTGCACGCCCACCCGGTGGCATTGGTGGCATTCAGCATTTGTGGGCTGGCGCCCGACACCAAGCTCTTCAGCAAGGCGCACTCGGTCTGCGGGGAAGTCGGCTTCGCGCCCTACGCCTTGCCGGGGAGCGAATTGTTAGGCGAACGGATCGCCAAGGTTTTCAGCGAGGGCTATGATTGCGTGATGCTGGAGAATCACGGCATCGTCGTGGGTGGTGTGGATTTCCCGGATGCCTTCAGGCGCTTCGAGACCCTGGAATTTGTCGCAAAAACCGTGGTCAAGGCACGCGCGCTGGGCGAGGTGCGCTACCTGACTTCCCATCAATTGGAAATCAGCGGACAAGCGACTCCGGAACTCGAGGAGTTCGACCCCGGCCCGGCATCCAGCGAGGAACGCGCGCTGCGGCGGGAGCTCTGCGACTTCATCCGCCGTGGCTACCACCAGCGCCTGCTCACGAGCAATGCCGGCAGCTTCTCGGTCCGCGTTGACGATGATTCATTCCTGATCAGCACCAAGCTGGTCGATCGCGCGACCATTCAGCCGGAGCAACTCACTCTGATGCAAGGCGGCCGCTGCGCGCGGGGCACCCAGCCGAGCCGGGCACACCGACTGCATCAACTCATCTACGAAACGCACCCGGAGATCCGGGCGATCGTCAACGCCACCCCGGTCAACGCCACGGCATTTTCCGCCTCTGACAGCCGGCTGGACACGCGGACGATTCCGGAGAGTTATATTTTCCTGCGGGACGTCGCCGTATTCCCATTTTCGTGGGTCTATGAAGCTCCGGACAAAATCGCCGCAAGTATCAACCCGGAGTTTCCCATCGCCTTGATTGAAAATGACTGCGCCTTGGTGCTTGGGAAGACCATTCTGGATGCCTTTGACCGGCTCGAAGTCCTCGAGTCGACGGCGGAAGCGGTGATTCTCAGCCGTTCGCTCGGCGAGGTCAGGCCGATGGGTGAAGAGGTGATCGACGAGTTGATCGGAGCGTTTCTCAAATAGTTGAAACGCCTCCGCTGTGGATCGGCTGTTCGAGAGCGCTGCATGATTTCTCACCAAAAAAGCCGACGCCCTTGCGGGCACCGGCTTCTTTGATAGGGAGAGCAAGTCGGCAGGACGCCAACGCTCGTTGAGTCTTACTCGGCAGCCACCGGCTGCGGGGCTCAGGCTCTGAAAGGCCTTGGAAACCCGTCGTACTCCGGTGAGGAACCGTGCGGGTTTCTCCACTCACCTTTGGCGGCGAGGTCATCAGGATGCCAAGTGGGTGTTCTGGGCCCAGGAGGTTGCGCTTCGAGAACGAGTGAGCGCCTGCATTGTGCAGGGATTTTCGATCTGAGGCTGACTGGAGTCGGTGGCTTGGAGCTGTGCGAACGGGTTCGCGCCCAGATTGCTCCCGCACTTCCGATCCCGATGCTCACCGCTGCGGACACCTTGGATGATCGGTTGCGCGGGTTCCGGGCAGGAGCGGATGACTACCTGGTGAAGCCCTTTGCCCTGGCTGAATTGTTGGCGCGGCTGCAAGCGTTGGCCCGCCGCTCCTCGGGACTCACCAATCATCTGGGGAAAACTTTGAGCATCGCGGATCTGCAATTGTGTGCATCCAACCG
>CALMKO010000182.1 GCA_937867415.1 uncultured Verrucomicrobiota bacterium
CCACCTCACCACCAAGGGCCAGGTGCAGCTCAACGGCACCTCCAACGTGGATAAAGTAACCATCGAGTCCGGCAGCCTCAACGGCAACGGCGCCCTCAACTACGCGAAACTCGAAGGAAATGGAACTCTCAACCGCTCGCTCACAAACCTCGTCGGTCAAAAGGTCAACCCAGGCGTCGGATACGGAAACATCGGCCAACTCACCATCGCGGGCGACTTCGCCAATCAAGGAAATCTCGTCATCGACCTGAACGCGCTCGATGGCGCCTTCGACTCCTCGGACGTCCTGAGCTCGGCCAACGCGGACCGCCTCGTGGTCAATGGCGCAGGCGGCACCAAGCTGGAAGGTGGCAAGGTCGAGCTCAACAAGGTCTTCGGATCCAGGGAGTTCAATGCCGGTGAAAGCGCTCGCATCATCGCGAGCGCTGGTCCCATCACCATGGATGACTTCACCTCCTTTGAGAGCTCTGACTATGTCGGCCGGATGTTCTTCGACGTCCGCAATGGCACGGTCGTCGGCGCCGGCGTGGATGCTCCTGAAGACCTCGGAAAACTCACCGGTCTCACGGAAAACCAAGTCGCTATCGCCCAAGCCGCCGATTTCAGCATCAGCGAGGGGGGTATGTTGGACAGCACGCTCGATGCCGACAAGATCGCCCTTGCCATCGTCGGTGCCTACAACGGGGACTCACAAGCTGCCCTCAACCAGCTCTCTCCGGAAAGCTATGCAGGCATGACCGACTACGGGATCTTCGTCACCAAGGGCTACACCACCGCAGCCCTCGGTATGCCTGGAACCAGTGTGGATGGCTCGGTCAAGAGCGTCCGCATTCCCATGGGCACCTCCACTCCGACCCCGGAACCTGTCAAGGTGGCGACGACCTCGGTCTTCGCCGGATTCACCCACTTTGACATCGGCTCTGACTCATCCGCCAATAATGCGGACTACGATATCAATAGCAACGGTGGCATCGCCGGTGTGCGGCATAACATCGCGGACTTCACCATCGCTGGCTTCGTGGGAATTGATCAGGGAAGCATTTCCTCGGCGACCCTCGACGCTGATGCGGACGGCTTCGTGCTGGGCGCCATCGCGAGCTACGTGATTCAGCCGGAAATGAACCTCATGGTTTCCGGTGGCATCACCTATGGCAGCTTCGAATACGACGGCTCCCGCGACAGTCTCCTCGGCACGGTTGACTTCAACTCGGAATCGGATGTCTTCGACCTCCACTTCGGTATCGAAGGTGATGCCTTCAGCCGCGAGAACTTCCGTCTCACTCCGTTTGTGCAACTCCATTACATCACCGCTGATACCGACGGGTTCAGCGAGTCAGGAAGTGGTTCGGCCCTCCTGGTGGATGCCATGGATGACGACGCTTTCTTTGCGGAAATCGGAGTCAAGGCCGCCTATCAGGTTTCCAGCAAGTTCAGTGTCAACGGCCACCTCGGCTACATTCACAACCTGCTGGATTCCGAAAGACAAGTTTCCGCAGCATTAGGCGGCGCAGCCTTCACCGTGAACTCCCCCGGTCTCGGTGAAGACTTCGTTACCCTGGGCGTGGGAGCCCAGTTTCAGGCTACCGAGTCCCTCCGCTTCGGGCTCAACTACCGTGCGGAGTTCAGCAACGACGCGGACACCGCCAACGGCGTGAGTCTTGGGGCGTCCTATTCGTTCTGATCGTAGTTCAGGTTTTGATGCTGTTGGAGGGGGTGTGAGGTGGGAGCCTCACACCCCCGCTTTTTACCCCGAAAATGCAAGCTCATGGCTACCAACCGCAGGCGCAGGTTTCGATTCTCGAAAAATCAGGGAACAGCGATTGCCGTTTCCTCGTTTTCTGTTAGTCTTGTGTCAGCTGCGTTCCTCTTTCCATTCATCGCCCTTCTTTTTTCACCCGCAAACCACCCACCAATCATCATGCCAACACCCGTCCAATCAGGAGTTCCCAGCCACCTCGTCAGGGAGGATGGTGCCTACAACCTCGTCGCCGCCATCGACGGCCCGGGCGCCAACAAGCAATTCATCGCCAATCTCCAGGTCATCAACGCCCAGCGCCAAGCCCTCGGCGAGCTGACCCGCAAGCTCACCGCACTCCCTAAAAACACCCCGTCGGATGAACGCGCCCAGCTTTCCAAGCGCGCCGGCGAAATCGAGGCCGGCTTGGTCAAGAACATGGAATTCATGACCAAAAGCTACGGTTACTCCATCCATCACAACTACCTCCTCATCCCGCTCAAGGCGAACATCCTTGAAAAATCCATCAGCGAGGACGGCAAGCCCAGCGAAGATGAATCCTTGGCCACGCTGGTGAAGTCCATCGAATCCAGCCAAGCCTACGAGCATTTCGAGGCCCTGCGCGCCGTCTACGCCAGGGAATCCCGTGAGGGTGGGGATCCCGCACTCGCCCAAGACGCGGCGGAACAACTGCTCTCCGACTACGGCTTCAAGGTCCAGGGCAACTACATTCTTCAGATTTCCAAAGGTGCTCTTTACGCTAGCACCCACTGACCGCCCGCGCTTTTTAAATATCCCGTTTTTGTGCTTAGTAAGCTCCGATCCATGCGCTAGGACTCATCCATGGATGAACTGACACGCGATCACGGACCACAGCCACTCGATGGCCTGCTGGACCGCTGGAACATTACCAATCATGAATTGGTGGAGGTCTCTGACGAACAATTGAACCACAAACAGGTGCAAAAAGCCCGCAAAGGCCGTCAACTCACGCTCCACCTCATGCAGAAACTCATGCGCGCCCTCAATCAGGCGGTGCTTGCCAAACTACCCAAGGAACAAAAGTCCAATTTCGTACCCTATCTTCACAAGCACTTGTTCAACTACGCCAAAGGGCACGACGCACACTGGCAAGATCCCAACCAAGCGCTCATGCCCCAGTGAGCACCGCCGATCCCCAGTGGTCCATCGTGGGGCAGGGCCTCGCCGGAACCTGTCTCGCCTGGCAGCTTTGGCAACGCTCCGTCTCCTTCACCATCACGGACAACCACGCGGGAGGCAGCTCCCGCGTCGCTGCGGGGCTCATCAATCCCGTCACCGGAAAAAACTTCGAACCCAGCTGGCGCATCGGGGACTTCCTCCCGGACGCCCTCGAATTCTACCGCCGCGTGGAAGCCCGCATGGGCCGGCAACTCTGGCACCCGTTTCCCATCCTGCGCCTCGCCGCAACCGATAAGGAATGGCAGAAAATCCGCTCAAAACTCGACTCACCCGGCGTCACCCCCTGGAGGGCCGCTTCCGTCACCCCTCCTCCCGGCTGGTGCGGCGCGGTCGAACTCCACGGCGGCGGCCGACTCGATACCCGGGCTTTCATCGAGGGCTCCCGGGAATTCTTTGAAAACCTCGGCTGCTACCACCGCGGCGAAATCGATTTCAACCATCGCAAGGCTCACCAAATCTGGTGCCTGGGTGCCAGCGGCCTCATCGCCGGACACCTCGGCACCCACCGCTGCGCCAAAGGCGAAATCCTCACCATCCACGCTCCCACCTGGGACGATTCCCAAATCCGCATCGGCGCGGGCGGCTGGCTCGTTCCCATCGGAAAGGGGAATTTCAAAGTCGGATCCACCTACGAGTGGAACCAACTCGACCAACAACCCACCGAATATGGCAGGCTCCGCGTCACCGAAATCGCCTCCAAACTCGGGGGCGATTCCTTCCAAATCCTCGACCACGACGCTGCCATCCGACCCATCCTCAGGCGCAGTCAGCCACTCATCGGGGTGTTTGAAGCGAATGTTTGGATTTTCAACGCGCTCGGCTCCAAGGGCTCACTCTACGCCCCCGGAATCGCGGATCGACTCGCCAATTGGATGCTTAAAGGCATTCAACCTGAAGCGGATATCAATTTTAACACCTATTTAGAGGAATCAAAAAATGACACCTTCTGACAGCTCCAGGCCTCACTTCCCGCCGCGGCCGACCGCTTTGGCGCAGCAGATTCTCCGGCCTTTGATCCAGCAGGGGGATCTCGTCATCGATGCCACAGCGGGCAACGGCCACGACACGGCGTTCCTTGCCGACTGCGTAGGCGCGACCGGGCGGGTGCTTGCCTTTGATATCCAGGCGGCCGCCCTCGTCTCCGCGAAGGCAAGGGTGGGAGATCGCTCTTGGGTCGATTTTTTCCACGAATCCCACGCAGCAATAGGCACCCACGCTGCGCCCCAGTCCGTTGCTGCGATCATGTTCAACCTTGGCTATCTCCCGGGCGAGGATCATGACCTGACCACCGAAGCCGCGGAAACCCTCCAAGCTTTGGGCGTCGCCGCGACCTTGCTCAAGCCCGGCGGAGTGCTTTCCGTGATCTGTTACCCCGGTCACCCCGCAGGAGCCGCAGAAGCCGCGGAGGTGGAGTCGTGGGCCACAAACTTGGCACACCAAGGCTGGCGCGTCGCCCGCTACGGGACCCTCGGCAATCGTCGCCCCGCGCCATTTCTGCTTTTGGTCACCCCAGCCTGAGCGCGGCAACCACCACGGGGCGGTGATTTCCCGAATCGCCGATGCACACTCAGGGACGGGAGGCTGTCGGCTTGGCGTCTGCCGGGGCGAAGCCGGGTCCGCCGCTCCACGGTGCGCTTCCCGGCTTGACTTGCCTTGGTCTAGCAAATTGGATCGGTGCCGCATGAAAAACCACCTTATCTCACTCGGCTTTGGTACATTCTCATTGATTGCCGCTGTCGCGGAAACACCCGCCGCCCCTTCTCCGATCGATTACAAAGCGCGTGAAAAATCCGTAGAAGCGCTCAAAGAGCACCTCGCAGCCAGAGAAGAGCGCTTCGCTTTGTTGAGGAAGGATTTGCTGGAAATGGACGCACGCCTTGAAAAGCAGGTGGACTCGATCGTCAAGCGGCTCTCTCAGCTGACGGATTCCAATGATTCGCGCACCAAAGTGGCAAACATGAAAGATGACGTCATCAACGGCTTGATGCGCAGCATCTGGATTTATCGTCAAAAACGGGTCGCTGTCTTCGAGAACATGCGCAAGGATAACGTCGTGCCGAAGGAGGAATTGGAAAAGACACTCAAGGCCTTCGATGATCACATCACCAAGCGGGTGGCTCAAGTGATGGAACTCGCAAAGTCATACCCGGGGCATCAGGACCTCGATAAATACGAATCTTACGGGACTTCATACTATAACAGCTACGAGCACGAAACGACGCGCGTCAGTGAGGACTGGAAGCAAAACCGACGCGATAACACATCGGGCCGCCAAGCGCGCAAGGAGGTCCTCGCTGCTTTGGACAAAGCGATCGCGACCAATCAAAGCCGCCGTGCGACCATTGCCGGTAATCTCCGCACCAGCAACATGGCTGAGCAGGAGCGCGGCTTGATGCAGGAAGAACTCGGGCGCATCGATGCCTTGATCGACCAACTCCGCAACCAGCGCCGTGAACTGGTCATCCCGGACGCCGCTGGTGGCCGGGAAATCGGCGCGGATGAGGCACACGATGTCGCTCAGATGCTCGACGATGCCAGGGCTGACTTATCCCGCGATTTTTCGGAAATCATGCGAAAGTATAGCGAGTTGGAAACCGAGCGTGCGCGGATCTACGGACTCAAGAGCAACCTGGACGCCAGACAGGCGTGGCTGAAGAGCAATCCGCCTCCAGCCGAGTGACGGCCAGTTCGGGGACGGGCGACTTGGGAGAATCCTACGACCCAGCCGCGGTGTGCCGCACCTCCATGCGAATCACCAATTTCCCATCCAAGAGGATATATTGACCCAAGATGTCTCAAGAAACTCCATACTGCGGGAGCATGACACGCCGTGTGTGTTCCCGCGTTTTGATCGATGGGATTGTCTTGTTGCCCATTCTCTGGGTCACGGGGATGTTCTGGTATGACTTGCCACTTCCTGCTGCCGGCCGGAAGATCGCGGCGGGCTTGCTCTTCCTCACGCTGGGCATCCTGTGGTTTCCCCGCAATCTCAAACGACGGCTTGTAGCAGCTGGAGTTCTTCTCGTTGTCGTCGCGTGGTGGTTCACGCTTGCCCCGGACAACGGGCGCGAGTGGCAGCCGGATGTGGCAAAAACCGCCCGCGCGGAAATCCACGGAGATGAAGTCACCCTCCATCATGTTAGGAATTTCACCTATCACCACGATGCTGCTCCTACAGAGGTCTGGGAGACCCGGACGGTGCGCCTTTCCAAAATCACAGGCATCGACATGGCCATCAATTACTGGGGGTCACCTTACATGGCACACCCGGTCGTGAGTTTTCAATTCTCGGACGGGCCGCCTCTGTGTTTTTCCATCGAAACCCGCAAGGAGCTTGGCGAGGAATACTCGGCAATCGGTGGTATCTATCGACAATATGAGTTGATCTATATCGTGGCGGACGAGCGGGATGCGATCCGGGTCCGCACGAACTATCGGAAAGGTGAGGATGTTTATCTTTATCGGTTGGTGATTTCGCCGGAAAACGCCCGGGCCCGCTTCATGGACTATCTGAATGCGCTCAACCAACTGGAAAAGCACCCGCGTTGGTATCATGCGCTCACCACGAATTGCACCACCAGTATCCGCACCCAAAACGAATCCGCCCGGCGGATGAGCTGGGATTGGCGGATCCTCGTCAACGGCAAGGCGGACGAGATGATGTATGAAAAGGGGGCCTTCAAGACGGCTGGACTTGATTTCCCCGAACTCAAAAGCCGTTCGCTGATCAACGAGGCTGCACGCGAAGCGGATGCGGCCCCGGACTTCTCCGCCCGCATCCGTTCCAGGCTTCCCGTCCCTCCATAGCGTCCGAACCATCATCATCATCATTCCATGAAACCAATATCCATCATCTCAATCACTTGCATGGCCCTCGTAGGCTCTGCGTTCGCCCAGGCGGATTCCTTTGAACAAGGGGTCTTGCTGAATGCCGCGGATCTGCTCCCTGCTGAGTCGCTCAAGGGCGCTTCCTACCGGGTCCGGGATCAGGTGACTACCGATGGCTTTATGGCGAATTTTGTGATCGACAGCGACTTCGGCACCTTCGTCGCCACCGGCCTTCCCCAGGCGAAGCGGCGGATGGTGGAGGCGGAAGCGATTCGCAAACTCGTGGAAACCAGCAAGGGCGATCTTTTTGCGGAGGGGCTCAAGCGCTCCATCGAGCAACCGATCACCGCCGTGAAGAACATCGTCAGTGATCCGGTGAACTCGATGAAAAAGGCTCCTGCCACCGTTAGCCATTTTTTCACCAAGGTGGGATCTGCGATCGGGCGGGCAGGGGGGAAGGCCAAGGATAGCATGGAAAACGATGGGCCGCCACCTTCCGGGACCGAGGTGGGGAACGCGATGAAAAATGCCGCTGGATTTGATAAGGCGAAGCTGGATACCGCAAAGCAATTAGGGGTGGATCCCTACTCGGACAATGCCCGCTTGCAGGAGGAGATGGACAAGGTCACCTGGGCGTTTTTTGCCGGTGGTTTGCCACTCCGCGTCGGTGCCGCTGTCGTGTCTGCCGGGGTCGCTGTGGTGGCCACCAACATGGTCGGCATTCCGGAAGATACCTATGCGCTCACTCAGTCGGAACTTGCCCTGCGCGACGGCAGGTCTCTCGCTGAGATGGGTATCAGCGATGAGGATATCAAGACCTTCCAGCTCTACGGCCCGCTCAGTACCAGCCGGCGGCACCTCATCGTTGTGGCCTTGGAGAACCTCTCGAAGGCTAGCGGACGCGGCCGTATCATCCAACAGGTCAATGGCTGTGAGACTGCGGATCAGGTCGATTTCCTCATCGCCGCACTTGGGATCCTTGTGGAACGTCAGCGCTCCGGTGTGACGGAGTATCGCTCGCTGGAGGTTCTTGGCCGCCTGCCCGGAGCGATGAATGCCAATGGCGAGCTTGAAGTGCCCGCACCGGTGGATTACGTCAGCTGGACCGAGCAGGTCGCTGGCTTTGCCAAACGCGAAGACTTGGGCACCGCGCCCAAAGTGTTGGTCCATACCGGAAGATTGTCTCCGATGACGGCGACTGGATTGGCTTCCGCTGGCTGGAAGGTCGTCGCAGTGGCCTATCCAACCCGCTGAAAACACGGATATTCACGAAGTAAACCCATGAAAACCCTCCTCAATGTGATTCTGTGTAGCGCTTCTGTGATCCTTCCCTCGCTGGCAGGCGTCGCGGGCTCCAGCTGCTTTTCGGAATGGCCGGAAGCCGCATCACCTGCCGCTGTCGGCAAGCGTGTCGCGGAGAACATCATTGTCCGGAAATTCCGATACGAAACCGACCCGGCGAAGGCGGCCCATGGAATCATCTATCCTGAAGTCATTGCCTGGTATGGAGCGCTGACGCTCGCGGATCTGACTGGCGATACCGAGCTCGCCGGTCGGCTGGTAAAAAAGTTTGAGCCTTTCCTGAGTGAGCCGGACTCTCAGAAAATCAACCGCGTGGCGCATGTGGACTATCGCGTTCTCGGTGCCGTGCCGCTTGAAATCTATCGACAGACCAAGGATTCACGCTACCGGGATCTTGGACTTGGGTTGGCGGACGCCCAGTGGGAGCATACCACTCCTGACGGAATCACTGCGGAGGCGAGGTATTGGATCGATGATATGTATATGATTCCTCTCGTTCAGGTCGAGGCTTTCCGCAATACGGGAGATGCGAAGTATATCGATCGGGCGGCGTTGGCCATGAGTGCCTATCTCGACAAGCTTCAACAGCCTAACGGGCTTTTTTTTCATGGTGAGAATTCCCATTTTTACTGGGGCCGCGGAAATGGTTGGATGGCGGCTGGCTCAGCCGAGTTGCTGCGATCCCTTCCGAAGGCCCATCCCCACTACGGTCGCATTCTTGATGGCTACCGGAAAATGATGCAAGGGCTTCTCCAGACCCAGGCGGAGTCGGGGATGTGGAGGCAACTGGTGGATCAACCTGCGTCGTGGCCGGAATCTTCCGGAACGGCCATGTTCACCTTCGCCATGGTGACCGGGGTGAAGAACGGCTGGCTCGATGAAAAAAGCTACGGTCCCGCGTCGCGTAAGGCATGGCTTGCTCTGGTCTCACATCTGGATGCTGCAGCGAACCTGCAGGAGGTATGCATCGGCACAAACAAGGGCTTTGACGAGGCGTTCTACTTGAGCCGACCCCGGGTCGCGGGCGACCTTCATGGCCAGGCACCGCTACTCTGGACCGCGTGCGCTCTGCTGCGTTGAGCAGGCGCTGGTTGACTCGGCCCCATGGTGACTCCACCCGGACTTCAGCTTGAAAGCTGGATCGCTTCGCAGACGGCCGGAAAGATCTGGCGCTTGCGGCTGACCACTCCCGGGGCATGGAACAGGGAATCATCAATACGCTCGAAGGGGAACTTGGCGAGGGTCGCGTCTTTCCCGATCACCAGGATCATGCTGTGGTGAAGGGCCACATCCGTCACGGCCAGCACCGCCAGGTCGTAGTTCTCGCGGTCGCGGAGATCCTTGAGTGCGGCTTCAAGATCCACCCTCCGCGCTGCAAATCCGACCAAGTCACGTTCCTCCACTTGGGAGATGCTTACAGTCAATCCTTGCTCGATGAATTCCTTGCGATCTGCATTCAGAATCTCTTCGGTGGTTCCCGTGGCGATCAACGAGCCGACGGCGAAGAATTCATCCGTGAATTTCTTCGGATCCACGCCGGCCACACCACTCAGCCAGGTCAGCATCTCGCGGTCCAGCAAGGTGGTCGTGGGCGATGTCAGGCATAGCGTGTCGGAAACGATGCCCGCGCACAGGCACATGGCAACCGACGGCGCGGGCATGAGTCCGCGGTGAAAAAATTTCCTTCCCACCAAGGTGCAAGTCGAGCCGACTGGCTCGTTCAGATAGCGGATCGGTTCGCGTGAGACGAGGTCTCCGGCAAGGCGGTGGTGGTCGATGACTTCCGTGATTTCCGCTTCTTCGATGCCGTTGACGGCTTGGGCGTATTCGTTGTGGTCCACCAAGGCGAGGCGGATGCGTGGAGGGTCGACCAGGTCCGACTTGGCCAGAACGCCGATCATCTTGCCGCCAGGTTGGTCAACGACGGGGAATAGATCCTGGTCCAGAGCGGTGAGGCTCTTGCGCAGTCTTGAAACCGGTTCCGAGCCGTTGAGCGTCAGGAACTTTTTCTCCATCACGTGACGGACGGTGCGCGAGCAACGGATCAAGGTGGAGGCGCTGGCTGTGTCTTGATGGCAGCGCAGAACGATCACGCCCTTCCGGACGGCGTAGGCGAGAATTTCCTTGGCGATGGGGTTGTCCCCCGTGACTAACAACGCGCGTGCTCCGTAGTCGATGGCGTAGCGCTGGACGATCGGCCGGTCGCCGCAAATGACGAGAAATTTCCCGATGTTATCATCCGCCACCGCGGTTTTAAGACGTTTTTCAACGGTCCCTTGGGATGATGCGCCGACGAGCAGGATCAGATCCTCCTCGAATTCGGGCGAGGGCAACATCGCTCCCAGGCTCTCCGCATGCAGGGTGTCCGCGAGCTTGGCGAGTGAGACATGGACCGTCCGCACACTGAGTCCCTCGGTGTCGGCGGGGAGCAGAAGCTTGAGCAGGTCGAAGTATCGGAGGATGCCTGATAGGTTTCCCTCGTCGTCCTCGACAGGAACGCAGCGGATTTCCGCCTTGAGCATCCGCTGATAGGCTGTTAGGAAGGTGTCGTTGACACTTACCTTGATGACTTTGCGATGGCAGATCATGCTGGCATGGACGCGGACATCGGTGAGTAGCAGGGGAGCATCCAAGCCCGCACGTCCAAGCACCCACTTGGTTCTTTGGGAGATTTCCCCGCAGCGGGCGGCAAGCGCCCCGGGTTCCTCTCCCACGGCGCGCAGCAGCGCGGCGTAGCCGATGGCGGAGCAAATGGCATCGGTATCGGGGTTCTTGTGACCGATTACGTAAAATGGTGGAACAGGCATGGGGGTTACGGCTTTGTCAGCTGACCCTAGATACCGCGCCACTGCGCCGCAAGTTTCTTCTGATCGCCGAAATCAACGAAATATTCTTACATACGCTCGGGCACATCGATCCCCAAGAGCTGGAGGCCTTGCTTGAGCGTCCGAGACGTTAGGTCACAGAGGGCGAGGCGGCTGGAGCGGATGGGCTCGTCCGCTTTCAAGACGGGACAGGCTTCGAAAAAGGAGTGAAACGCCCTGGCAAGCTCCAGAACGTAGTTTGCCAACAAGTTCGGCCGGAAATCCTCTAGAATCGTCGGTAAAACCTCTCCAAAACGCACCAACAACCGCACCAAATGAATTTCCGCCGCCTCGTTCAGATGGATCGTAGCCGAACTCACATCGAACGGGGCATCCAGCTTGCGGAAAATCGACCGGATCCGCACATGGGAGTATTGCAGGTAGGGGGCGGTGTCGCCTTGAAGCGCAAGCATCCGATCCCATGAAAACACGTAGTCTGTAAGGCGGTTCTGCGAAAGCTCGGCGAATTTCACCGCTCCGATGCCTACGATTTCCGCGATCTCCGCCGCTTCTTCACCCTGCAAGTCCGGGTTCTTCTCGGCGATCGCCCGGGCGGCCCGCTCCACGGCCTCTTCCAGCACTTCAATCAACCCGACGTTGTCACCCGAGCGGGTTTTCATCAACTTGCGATCATCCCCCAAGATCGAGCCGAACTCGATATGTTGGAAATCTCCGACTTTCCCCCAACGGGCGGCGGCGTCGAAAAGCTGGCGGAAGTGAAGCTGCTGCGGCACGCCCACGACATACCAGATGTGGTCTGCGCGCCACTCATCCATCCGATACTGGATGGTTGCCAGATCGGTCGTGGCGTAGAGGAATCCGCCATCGGCCTTGCGGATGATCGCGGGGTTGTCCGTCCAGCCATCCTCTTTGTGGACCTTGAAAGGATCGGCGTCGAGGGCCTTCGTTCCATCCGAGAAAATGCAGACCGCACCGTTGCTTTCGCGGGCGATGCCTTTTTCCAAAAACTCCTCCACCAGTCCTGCCAAGCGCTCGTTGTAGAAACTCTCGCCGTGCCAGAAATCGAATTTCACATCCAGCCGGTCGTAGATCTTCTGCAATCCGGATTTCGAAACTTCGATGCATTTTTGCCAGATTGCCAGGTTCCCGGGATCACCCGCCTGGAGCTTCACGAGCTCGGACTTGCAGTCGTCCAGGACGGTTGGGTTTTCCTGGGTCGCCGCATTGACCTTCCGATAGACGCGCACCAACTCGGGGATCGGGTCGGCGGCCAGGGCCTCTTCATCCAGGAAATGATTCCAGCCGTAAATGATCATCCCGAACTGCGTCCCCCAGTCGCCGATGTGGTTGTCGGCGATGACCTTGAAGCCCAGGAAGCGGGCGATCCGCGCCAGTGAGTCGCCGATGATGGTCGAGCGGATGTGCCCGACATGCATCGGCTTGGCCACGTTGGGGGCGGAGAAATCGACCACCACGGTCTTGCCTGTGCCGGTGGCAGGCACGCCCAGCCGCTCATCCCGGATCAGGCCGGCTGCCCGCGCCGCGTAGGCTTCAGGGAGGATCCGGAAATTGATGAATCCCGGCCCTGCGATGTCCGCTGTTGCCAAGCCTGTTAGATCCAGCTCGTCGATGATCTGCTGGGCCAAGGCCCGCGGATTCATCTTCTGCTGCTTCGCCAGCACCATCGCCGCGTTCGATTGGTAATCGCCGAAACGCAGGTCGGCGGCTGCCGTCACTGCGGCGGATGTCGGTGCGCCCAGCGCGTTGGTCAGAGCCGTTGCGAGACGGACTTCGAGTTCAGTTAAAAGCGTCATGATCGATCAATTGGGTGATTCCTGCCGCGTCAGGCACTGACCCGCGACGGCTTGGAATCGAATATCGCAAGAATTTCCTGCGGAGTGGTCGCTGCCTTCAAGCCCCGGAGCACCGATGGGTTGGTGAACATCTTGGCGATTGCCGCAAGGGTTTGCAAATGAAGTTGATAGTTCTTCCGTGGAACCACGAAGAGCACGATGAAGTGCACTGGCGCGTTGTCCAAGGCTTCGAAATCGATTCCCTTTTCCGAGCGGCCGAACACGGCGATGACGTGCTCCAGATCGTCTGAAAATGCATGGGGAATGGCGACGCCCGAGCCGATTCCCGTGCTGACCGACTCCTCGCGGATCTTGAAGGCGAGTAGCATCTCCTCCTCCTGCTCGGCGGGCAGTTGACCGGTCGTCACCAGGTGGGCTACCAACTCGACGATGGCAGGCCAATGCTCGACCGCATCCATATCCAGGATCATGTGATCAGCACTGAGCAAGGTTGCTAACTTCATAAAGTGAAAATCAAATGCCACCGCCGCCTGCGGGGGTGGGGGGAGTGGTTACCGTTGCAAATCCATCATTGCAAGCGGATTTCCTCCAGAGAACGTTGTTGAACTGCTCCAAGGTGTTGACGATGTCGCATTCCTGACTACACGTATCGCCCATGCAAGCCGACAACCTTCCGCCCCAAGACTCAGAAACACCCGTAACCGCCGCCGAGGTGGAACCTACCGAAGAGACTCCCGCCGCTGCCGCGCTCGATCCATGGGAGGAGCTCGAAGCCGAGGCTGCGAAGTGGAAGGAGATCTCGCTCCGCACCGCCGCGGAGATGGAAAACCTCCGCAAACGCACGACCCGCGAGCGCGAGGATGCCATCCGATACGCCAATCAGCGCCTCTTCGAGGAACTCATCCCGGTCATCGATAACTTTGAAATGGGAATGCTCGCCGCCTCCCAGGATACGAAATCCATGATCTACATCGGCATGGACATGGTCCGCCGCCAGCTCAACGATTTCCTGACCTCCCAAGGCGTGGAAGAAATTCCCACCAGCGGAAACTTCGACCCGAACCTCCACGACGCCGTGGCCCAGGAGGAATGCGCTGCGGGTGAGGAGGGACGCATCCTTCGTGTCACCCGGCGTGGATTCCGCCTGCGCGACCGCCTGATCCGCCCGGCCAGCGTCGTCGTCTCCAAGGCTCCAACTCCGGAATCCTGAATCTCATGGCTGAAAAACGTTGTTACTACGAAATCCTGGAAGTCTCGCGAGACGCCAGCGGGGATGTGATCAAGAAATCCTATCGCAAGCTGGCGGTGAAGTTCCACCCGGACAAAAACCCTGGCGACCACACGGCGGAGGACAAGTTCAAGGAGCTCGGGGAAGCCTACGAGGCTCTCAGCGATCCCGACAAACGCGCTGCCTACGATCGCTACGGCCACGCTGCCTTCAATGGCGGCTCCGGCGGTCGGCCCAGCGGTGGCGGTGGCTTCCATGACCCCATGGATTTGTTCTCCCAAGTCTTCGGCGGTGCCTTTGGCGGCGGCTTCGAAGAGTTTTTCGGCGGCGGGGGCTCACGCAAGGGCTCCGGCAAACAAAAAGGCAGCGACCTGCGCTACGATCTCGAAATCTCACTCGAAGAATCCGCCAGCGGCGTGGAAAAGGAATTGGAAATCGAGCGCTTCGTCCCCTGCGAACCCTGCGGCGCCAAGGGCACCAAAGGCAGTGGCGGTGTCAAGGCATGCTCGACCTGTGGCGGCCGCGGTGTCGTCGCACGCCAGGCGGGCATCTTCATCCAGCAGGTCACCTGCCCGGAATGCCGCGGGGCAGGGGAGACCATCTCGGATCCCTGCTCAAGTTGTAAGGGCGACGGCCGCGTCCAGCGTGACAGCCGCATCAAGATCCGCATCCCCGCCGGCGTCGATACGGGCACGCGCCTCCGCTCTTCTGGAAATGGCGACGCGGGTGTCCGTGGCGGCGCATCCGGCGACCTTTACGTGTTCCTCCATGTCCGCGATCACGATGTGTTCGAGCGGGACGATTCCGATCTCTTCTGCTCGGTTCCGCTGCCCTTTTCGGTGGCGGCGCTTGGCGGTGAGCTGAAGGTGCCATCCCTCGACGGCCAATCCTCCATCAAGATCCCCGCCGGCACCCAAGGCGGCACCGTTTTCCGCTTGCGGGAAAAAGGCATGCCCTCGCTCTCGACCGGACGCCGGGGGGATTTGAACGTCAGCGTGCAAGTCGAAGTCCCCACCAAACTCAGCAGCGAGCAGCAGGATAAACTCCGCGCTTTCTCCGAATCCATCGGCGAGCACAACTCGCCCATGCAGGAAGGCTTCTTCAAAAAAGCAAAACGTTTCTTCGACCTGTGATCGCCTAGGCCATCCTGGAACCACCCACTTCATGGCGCGCTTTTATCTCCCACCCGACGCCTGGCTCGCCCGGCCCACACTGGTGGGAGACGAGGCGCGCCACCTCTCGCAGGTGCTCCGCATCAAGCCGGGGGAGTCGATCGTGGTGTTCGACGGCCAAGGCCGCCGCGCCACCGCGGAGGTCCTCCAGGTGACCCGTGATCAGGTTTCGATTCAGTTAGGGGAAATCCTCCCATCCTGCGCGCCCAGGCCCGTCATCACCCTTGCCCAGGCGATTCCCAAGGGGAAGAACATGGATCTGATCGTCCAGAAATCTGTCGAGCTCGGCATCGCTGCCATCCAACCGCTCGTCACGCGCTACACGGTCGTGCAGCCGGGCGATGGGAAGTCGGAAAAATGGCGGCGCAATGCCCTCGAAGCCTGCAAGCAATGCGGCCAAGACACCCTGCCTAACATCGCCGAGCCGGCCACCTTCGAGCGCTGGCTGGCCACTCAGGAAACGCAGCCTGGCCTCAAACTTATCGCCTCGCTCGCCCCCGGTGCGCGCCCCATGCGGGACTTGCTGCGTGCCCACCCCGAGACCACGCAGGCGACGGTGTTGATCGGCCCGGAAGGGGATTTTTCGGCTGAAGAAACGGCCGCCGCACTCGCCGCGGGGTTTTTACCGATCACGCTTGGAAACATCGTTCTGCGAGTGGAAACCGCCACCCTCTTCTGCCTCTCAGCACTGCGTTATGAATTCGACGCTGGCTGAAAATGTCCTGAAAAGTTTCGATCCTTCACCCCGTATCATTTCTCCTCAATGAATCATCCACTCAGCCGCCGCCGTTTTTTATGGACCACTGGGATCGCTGGCATCGGGCTTGCGAGCACCCACCACTCCTTCGCCCAAGCGCCCGCCGTTTCACCGAATTCGAAGTTGCGGGTGCTCTGCATCGGCGTCATCGGCACGATCGGCGCGGAAGACCGCAAGCAGGTGGCCTCACATCCCTCGGTTGAGATTGCCGGCCTCTGCGATGTGGATTCCGTCTCGCTTGCCAAGGCGGCTGCTGACCATCCGAACGCTTTTACCTGCGCGGATTACCGCGAAGCATTCTCAAAATACGGTGACAAGTTTGATGCCGTGGTCGTGGCCACTCCCGACCACAGCCACGCGCCGATCATGCTGACCGCCTTGGCGAACGATAAACACGTCTACGGACAGAAGCCGCTTGTCCAGCAGTTGGAAGAACTCGCCCTCATGGAAAAGGCCATCGCGGCCAAGCCCAATCTCGTCACTCAGGTCGGCAATCAGCGCATGGTCTTCCCCGGCCGCCGTGCAGCGGTGGAGATCCTCCGCTCCGGTGTCCTCGGAAAAGCGGTCGAAGCCCATGTCTGGGTCAATTCCCCCAATGATCGAGCCTACTTCAATCTCGACCGCGTCGTCGAAAATCCGGTACCTGCACCCGCCCACCTCAACTGGGATCTTTGGCTCTGCGGCAACGAGGCGGTACCCTACCGCCCCGGTATTGCCCCCACGGTGTGGCGTTCCTGGTGGGACTACGGCACCAACGGTCTGGGTGACTGGGGCTGCCATGTGCTCGACGTCATCATCTACGGCTACGACGAACTCGTCTCACCCATCGCTGTCCAAACCAACTGCGTCAAGGCCGATAACCCGCTTTTCCACACCCACCCATGCCAGTCCACGATCACCTACGCGGTGAACTCGGATAAATTCGCACGCAAGACCTTCGCCATTCATTACTCCGACTCCGCACAACCGGTATCCCGTGCCGCCATCGGCCTGCCTCCCGGCAACTACGCCTCCAAAAACATGACCGTCGTGGTTTGTGAAAATGGCGTGCTCACCCTCACCGAGGGCGGATTCATCGAAGTCTGGCGCGATGGCAAGCTGACCAAGGGCCTCGACATGCCCGGACTCCCCGAGTTTCCGGAAATGAATCACTGGCACTCTTGGGTCGATAAATGCCTCGGACAAGCCATCACGCTTCGCAGTCCTTTCAAGGATGCCATCCGCATGACCGAAGCCGCGCTGTTAGCCGTCAAGGCGACCCGCTTTCCGAACCGCGAATTGCTTTGGGACAAGTCCACACTCAGCTTCACCAACCAAAGCGAAGCCACCCAGACAATCGTCCGCCGCGCTTACCGCGAGGGATTTGCTCCGCCGGTTTTTGCATAAATACTTGCACCTCCGCTCCTGCGGTGTCTGATGGTCGGGCCACCCCGTGCCCATGACTCCTCTCGACCTTTCCAGTATCAAATCAAACCCGGCTCTGCGGGATTGGCTGCTCTACGGGAAATGGAAACAACGCTTCGCTACGGGCACCCTGCAGCGCTGCTCGGCCTATGCGTCGGCAAGATTCATCAAAAATCCCGTGCTCGCTTCAACTCCGGGCGGGGAGTTGAACTTGCGGGCCCTGGTGCACGGCACGGCACCGTTCCCCTATCAGACGGACATCCAGATCGAGGCGGTGCTCGGCACATACTCGGTGGATCCGGATTGCTCATGTCCGGTGGGCATGTTTTGCAAGCACTCTGCCGCGCTTCTGACGTGGTTGGTTGCGGAACTCAAAAAGGACGCACTTGTTCCCTCCAAACCTCAACCCTCATTCGACCCGCGCCTCCAGGATTGGCTCAAGCAAATCGAGTCCGCCGCGCTGGTTTCTCCTTCCTCGCCACCGCCCCCGGCGACTGCAAAGCCGGAAAATCGCTTTCTTGCCTACTGCATCGAGTCGCCGCTCTACCGGAATGACTCGACCCTGAACTTTGTGCTGCGCGTCGGCAGTCACAGCAAAGATGGAAAAATCCTGATTTCGGAATCCCGCTCTCTAGCAGATCTCTCGAATCCACCGAAGTACATGTCCCACGCGGACATCCTGGTGGCGGCTTTCTATCATAAGCGGAATCGCAAGTATAACCTGCGGGGGGACATGGTGTTGGAGGGGCCGGAGTGGGACGAATTGCTCGCCGCGGCTCTTGATTCCGGTCACGTGTTCTATGGTCAGGAGTCTTACGGTGCGAAGAACTCGGACCAATACATCCCCGTGCTCCAAGGCCCACCCATGGCCGTGGAGGCGAAATGGAAGGTCATGCCAAGTGGCAGTGCCGAGCCCGTTCTGGAGTGTGAAAATCAGGAACTCATCATCATCCCGACACTCCCGCCACGTTACCTGGACCCCACGAATGGGGCTTTTGGCTTGTTGGAAAGCAGACTCCCACCGGCGATTTTAAGCGCCTGGCCCAAGGGACCGGCCGTTTCCGGAAAAGACCTCGCGGTGATCTCCGAGCGCTTCTCCTCCATCACCGCTACCCAACTCCCGCTACCGGCAAAAGTTGAAACGGTGAGCCGCGAACCAAGCCCACCACTTCCTCACCTCCGAGTCTATTCACGGACAGTCGGACCAAAGTGGGACACTAGCCAGTTCATCGTCGGACAAATCTCATTCCGCTACCAGGACAGCCGCTCCCTGGTGCCGCTTGCCAGGGGCTTTCCCGAAACCCATGCCGAGATCCATGCGGGAAAACGAATCGTCTGGCCGCGGAACTTTAAAAAAGAACAGGAACAAATCGGCCGCCTTGAAATGATCGGCTTCGTGCATCTGTCGGAAATGTTTGCGCCAAATCATCTCGATACCGCCGCACTGCACTCGGTGATACCGGATGACCCTTACCCGTCGCAGCAGGAAGCTTGGCTGGATCGGCTTTATTCCGCAGAGATGCAGGAGCTGGTTGATTCCGGGTGGACCATCGAACTGGATCCCAAGGTCGGACTCACCACTCATGACGCCAGCGAGTTCTTCCCGGAAATCACCGCTGACCCGGATCACGGGATCGACTGGTTCCGCTTCGACATCACCTACGAGATCAATGGCCAGAAACTCAGCTTGATCCCCATCATCGCCGAGGCCATCCGCATGGGCCTGCCCGCCGCCGATGACCCGGCCCTCCCGGAGTTTATTCTGCTGCCATGCGAAAATCCTGACGATGGGCTGATCCGCTTTCCGTCCAAGCAGCTCATCGAGATCGTCGACCAAGTCCGCCACCTCTTCCTCGGCAATGACGGTGACGGCCCCATCCGCATCGATCGCCTCGCGGCAGCCGGGGTCGCGGATACCCTCGCGATCGATTCCTCCGAGACCACTCGGGCGCTCGCGAAGCTGGGCCAGAGCTTGAAAAATATCACCGCCCTGCCACCCGCGGACTTGCCAAAAAACCTTTGCGCGGAACTGCGGCCCTACCAGTTAGAAGGCTATCGCTGGCTCCAGTTTCTTGCAGATCACGGGCTTCATGGCATCCTCGCGGATGACATGGGCCTCGGAAAAACCATCCAGACTCTCGCTCATCTCGCGGCGGAGCGTGAGAAAAATCCCCGCCTGCCGTCATTGGTCATCGCGCCGACATCAGTGGTGCCCAACTGGGCGGATGAGGCCGCAAAATTCACCCCGAAGCTCAAGGTGCTGGTCCTCCAAGGGCAGGAGCGAACCGCCAGCTTCAAGAAAATCCCAAAGGCGGATCTGGTGATCACTTCCTATCCGCTGCTCACCCGCGACTTCGAGACCATCGGCCAACAGGAATGGCACGTCGTGGTGCTGGATGAGGCCCAGTACGTCAAGAATCCCAAGGCGATCAGCGCGCAAAACGCCTGCAAAATCAAGGCGGCACACCGCGTCTGCCTCTCGGGCACACCCATGGAGAATCACCTCGGTGAACTCTGGAGCCTCATGCGCTTCCTCATGCCGGGCTTCCTCTTCGATGAAAAGTTCTTCAACTCGCGCCTCCGCCGCCCCATCGAGCGCGACCGTTCCACGGATGCGCAGCTGGCACTCAACCGCCGGATCTCACCCTTGATTCTACGCCGCACCAAGGATCAGGTCGCAACCGACTTGCCAGAAAAAACGGAGATCATTCACGGCATCGACCTGAACAAAAAACAAACCGATCTCTACGAGTCCGTGCGCGCGGCCATGGACAAGCGGGTGCGCGATGCCATCGCCTCCAAGGGACTCGCCAAGTCCCACATCATCGTGCTCGATGCCCTGCTCAAGCTGCGCCAGATTTGTTGCCATCCGAAACTGCTCAAGACCCCGGCGGCACAGAAAGTCACCGACTCCGCGAAGTTGGACTATCTCACCGATGAGCTGCTGCCAACCTTGTTGGAGGAGGGGCGGCGCATCCTCTTGTTCTCATCCTTCACCTCGATGCTGGCCCTCATCGAGAAGCATCTCATCGCCCGGGAGATCCCTTACCTGATCCTCACCGGACAGACTCAGGATCGCTCGACCCTGGTGAAAAAATTCCAAACCGGGGAGATCCCCATTTTCCTCATCTCACTCAAGGCGGGCGGCACCGGGCTCAATCTAACCGCTGCGGACACCGTCATCCACTACGACCCGTGGTGGAACCCCGCGGCGGAAAATCAGGCAACCGACCGCGCCCACCGCATCGGCCAGAAAAAGCCTGTGTTCGTCCATAAGCTCGTCTGCCGCGGCACCATCGAGGACCGGATTCTCGACCTCCAGAAGCACAAGTCCGCCTTGGTCGAGGCCTTGCTTTCCGAGGAGACGACCAAGCTGAAAATCGACTCGGAGACCCTGTCGCACCTGCTCGCCCCCTTGGAGACCGAGTGAAGGTCATGTCGTGCAACCATGTCTTGCATCGCGAGGCGTCTCGGGAGGTCATGCTCCACCATCTCCCGGGAACTGAAGCGCAACAGGTATCCAACCGCCGGCAGGTACCGCGCCGATCATGCCGCGAGAATGGCCCGGGGACGCCGTTCGATGGCCCGGCGCGGGAGTCGCCTTTGGAGCTGAAGACTGGAGCCCCGAGCAGGTATCCGGAGAACTTTCCATCTGCGGCATTCCGGAAAACAGCCATCAGACCATCTACCAACATGTCCTCAAAGATCGCCAGGCCGGAGGGACGCTGTGGAGCCACCTGCGCGGTTCGAACAAGAAGCGCCGGAAACGCTATGGAGCCTATGACAG
>CALMKO010000183.1 GCA_937867415.1 uncultured Verrucomicrobiota bacterium
CCTCTTCATTCACTTGGGCGGTCATAGACACGCCCCTACGGTGCCTCGCCGGAGCTGAAGAGGGAGACGCTTGTCGGGGCAGGAGTGAGGATTTGCTTGGCGGGTCCGGTGGGGGTGATAAGACAGATGCATGAGCACCACCGCCACCCGCATCCCCGAAGATATCAAGACTGCCATGAAGGCGAAGGACACAGTAGCCCTCAACGCCTTGCGAGCTTTGAAAAGTGCGCTGACGAATGCCGCGATTGAAAAGGGCAATCTCAGCGTGGTGCTTGAGGAGTCCGAGGTGCTGGCCGTGATTCGCAAGCAAATCAAGCAGCGCGTGGACTCGTGCGAGCAGTTTGAGAAAGCGGGTCGTGCCGAGCTTGCGGTGACGGAGAAGGCGGAGATCGAGATCCTCAGCCGTTACCTCCCCGCAGCCCTCGGGGAGGCGGAGTTGGTCGCCATCATCGAGCAGGCCGTGACGGATACGGGTGCCACGGGCAAGGCCGATATGGGCAAGGTCATGAAGCGCGCCCAGGAGCTTGCCGAAGGCCGGGCCGATGGGAAACTTCTGTCTGCGGCTGTGATGAAGCGGCTGTCGTGAGCCGATGAACTGCATCATCTCCTGCGCTTCTGCCTTGCGCATGACCCACCAACACGCATTCTTGCGGTCTGAAACCATCCATGAATAAATTGATCCTGAAGCGGGCGTCGGTGCTTACCACCTCGTTGGGTCTTGGCTTGGTGGTGGGCTCGTGTGCGCCCCCCAAGGCGATTGTGATCGAGGAGGCTCCGGTGCAGCAAAAGAAGGTGGTAGAGCCCAAGGTGGAGCCGGTCGTGGTGCCCGAGTTGCCGGTGACAGGCTTGCCTGACGATGGGATCCGGATGCCGGAAATGCTGAACATGCCGGGTGAGGGAGAATTCCGTGGGATCAATCCGGCCTTGCCCAAGACGCCGGGTGAGGCTGGTGCGGTGATTTCCCGCCCACCCACGGATCCGCCATCGCGGGTGAAGCCGCAGCCGCAGCCAGCAGCCACGGAGTGATCATCAGCGCTGGTTAAAGCGGGACATTTCGCGTTGGGCCTCGCGCAGTTCGACGCGTTCTTTCAAGTCCTGGCGCTGGTCCGAGTGGGTCTTGCCTTTCCCGACGCCGATTTCGACTTTCACGCGGCGGTCTTTCCAATAAAGTCGCAGTAATGGCAGCGAGCAGCCTTTGACGGCGGTGGCGTTGGCCAATTTGAGAATTTCCCGCTTGTGGAGCAGCAGCCGGCGGGGGCGTTTTTCGGCGTGATTATACCACTCGCCAGCGGTCTGCCAGGGCTGGATGTTGAGCCCGTAGAGGAAGACCTGGTTGTTTTCGACACGGGCGAAGGCGTCCGAGACGTTGACCTTGCCGGCACGGATCGATTTGACCTCGGTGCCTTTCAGTTCCACGCCAGCTTCAAACTTTTCCGAGATATTGAAATCGCGTCCGGCTTTCCGGTTTGTGGCGATGTCCGCACTCATGCAGTGGCTTGATCCTCAGCAGCTTGGCGCTCAGGGAGCTTCCCGCTGGATCAGTTTGATTTTACCCTCGATGATCTCGGTGAGGGCAATGTCTGCCACGCCCATGCTGGGGCGGGTGGCAATCAATGGGGAGCGACCGCTGTTGAGTTGCTTTACACGTTGGGAGACCAAGTTGACCAAAACAAGCGGGTCGGTGACAATTTCGGAGGCCTTTTCAAGGAGATCGCTTTTCATATTAGAACCGGGAAATCGCGAAGTCGGCTTTGCTTCTTCAAACGGAATGACGTTTTCGGGTAACAAGGACGGTTTTTTTTCGCTCAAAACAAAGAAGTGGGACGGGATTCCGGGGTATCGTGCCGGGCCGACGGTCAAACCAGAGAATCGAGTTCCTGACAAGTCTTATCTGCTTAATTTTGAAAAATCGCGAGTGCCTTGTAAAATTCAGATTGGCGGGTGAGGAGGTGGCTGACTTGAGCGGTGCGGGTGATGTGTATCCTTTGAGGAGAGCTGAGGTCTACGCAAGGTTCAGCCATTCGCTGGAATGGCAGGATTGCCGTTGCTTGCTACAACGTCCGCCCATTTCAAGTTTCCACGGCACGAGGGGTTCAGGGGAATCACTTGGGCATGAGATCGATCCCGAAGCGTCGGAGGAGGATCACGGTGACCCAGAAGAACCCGACGGTGAGGACACAGTTGGCAAGCAGCGCTGTCCAGAAGCCCCAACCATTGCGGAGCATCCAGGGCAAGATGAGGAACATGGGTAAGGTCGGCAGCACGAACCAGAAGGTGCCCTCGGCGTGATTTGCGAGCCGCTCGGGAGATTGCTTGGCGCTGTGCATCCAGATCATCGCTACCAGTGAAGTCAGGGGAAGCGCGATGAGCAGGGCCGAGAGGCGGTCGCTGAAAAGCTGGATCTTGGTGACCATGACGATGATGAAGGCGCTCAGCAAGAGTTTCCCCAAATCGAGCGGGGTGAAGGTCAGGATTTTACTCCAAGGGATAGGATTCATGGGGAAGGGGACTTGCGGTCTGGAGGAGGGTAGGATTATGCTCGCGTCATGCAAGCCGCCTGTTTTGTTTTTGCCGTGATGATTCTGCTGGTTTCCAGTGCCCCTGCCAAGTCGGTGGGAAGTCATCTGACGGCGGCGCAGAAAAATGCGATCGGACGGAAAATCTGGCAAAACGAATGCGCGGGGAGTGTGACGGGTTTGACGACTTGGAATGCGGGTGAGGAATTTCCGTCGCTCGGAATCGGGCATTTCATCTGGTATCCAGAGGGGTTCAAGGGTCGCTTCGACGAGAGTTGGCCGTCCTTTGTCGCCTTCGCCCGCAAGCAGGGTGCAAACGTGCCAGCAGTCGCGCTTGAGGCGCATAGCCCGTGGAGAACGAAGGCGCAGTTTCAGGCGGATTTCAAGAGCTCCCGCATGACCGCGCTTCGGAGCTGGCTGGCGGGAAATGTGGGCATGCAGACGGAATTCATCATTTCCCGTTCACGCGCGGCGCTGCCCAAGATCTTGGCGGCGGCCCCGGCGAGTGAGCGGGCGCGCATCGAGCAGAACTATCACAAGGTGGCCGCCACTTCCCAGGGGACCTACGCGTTGATCGATTATGTGAATTTCAAGGGCGAGGGAATCCAAGCCACGGAAAAATACAAGGGCCAGGGGTGGGGACTGATGCAGGTGCTAGGCGGGATGAAAGACGTGCCATCTGGAGCAGCCGCTGCCACGGAGTTCGCCGCATCCGCCAAGCGGATTTTGTCACGCCGCATCGTCAACTCCCCGCCGGAACGGGGGGAAAAACGCTGGGAAGAGGGCTGGCACAATCGCTGTGCCAGCTACGCGAGACCGCTCTGATTTCCCCCCGAGGAAATCAGACGTAATGCAGCTCGACAGCCTTCGCGTCGATTTGTGAATCGTTATCGAGCAGCTCTTGGATGGGATCCCAGCGGCCGGACAGTAATGCCTCACGCGCGGATTCCGGCATGGTCACCGGGATGTCCAAGCCACCGGAACTGCGGACCCGCAGGTTCGTCACGTCGATGGTGATTTCCGTGGTCGGGTCTGCTTCCACGGCATCACGAATCGCGACGATATCGGCAGGGCTTGCCATCACGCAGGGCATCGCCAGGGTGGTGGAGTTGCCGTAGAAGATTTCCGCAAATGACTCGGCGATGATGCCGTTGAAGCCGTATTTCCGCAAGGATTGCGGGGCGTGTTCGCGCGATGAACCACAACCGAAATTCACTCCTGCGACGAGGATGGATGCACCGGCGAAGCGCGGATCATTGAGCGGGTGCTCGGTTTTTACGCCGTGCTCATCAAAGCGGACGTCGTAAAATGCGAATTCTCCGAGACCATCGAAGGTAACGCATTTCATGAAGCGCGCAGGGATGATGCGGTCGGTATCGATATCCGCGCCGGGGATGAAAACAGCGCGGCCGGTGACGGTGGGGACGGGTTCAAGAGCCATGGGAATTGATGATTTGTAATGAGTTACGCAACGGCAGCTGCTGCTTCGAGGGTGAAGACCTCGCGGGCATCAGCCACGGAGCCGTTGATGGCCGCTGCGGCAACCATCACCGGTGACATCAGAATGGTGCGTCCTGTGGAGGATCCTTGGCGGCCTTTGAAGTTACGGTTGGATGAGGAGGCGCAGAGTTGGTCGCCCACCAGCTTGTCGGGATTCATCGCGAGGCACATCGAGCAGCCTGCTCCCCGCCACTCGAAGCCGGCGGCGCGGAAAATCTCGGGAAGGCCTTCCTGCTCACACTGGATGGCGACGATTTGTGACCCCGGGACCACCAAGGCTTGCACGCCCGGCGCGACCTTGTGGCCTTGGATATACTTCGCAACCTCGCGGAAGTCTGAAATGCGGCCATTCGTGCAGGAGCCGATGAAAGCCACGTCGATTTTCACGCCCTTGATCGGGGTGCCCGCTTCGAGCTTCATGTAGGCAAGCGCCTCTTCGATGGACGCCTTTTCCAAAGGTGTCTTGGCCGTCGCAGGGTCGGGGATGTTTTCTGAAATGGAAATCCCATGGTCCGGGGAGATTCCCCAGGTGACGGTGGGCTCGATGTCGGCGGCGTCGATCCGGACGATGTCGTCGAAGTGGGCGTCCGCATCCGAGGCGAATGAGAGCCAGCGTGCGGCAGTGGCCGAGAAATCACTCATATCCACGTAAGGGCGGCCATGCAGGTAGGCCACGGTCTTGGCGTCCGGGTTGACGTAACCACAGCGGGCACCTCCTTCGATGGACATGTTGCAGACCGTCATGCGTTCTTCCATGGACATCCGGTCGAAGACGTCGCCCGCGTATTCATAGGCGTATCCGATGCCTCCCTTCGCTCCTAACAAGCGGATGATGTGAAGGATCACGTCCTTCGCGTAAACGCCTGGAGCAAGGTCGCCATTCACTTCGATCCGGCGGACTTTCAGTTCCTCCAGTGCAAGCGTCTGGGTGGCCAACACATCGCGAACCTGGGTCGTGCCGATGCCGAAGGCGATCGCGCCGAAGGCCCCGTGAGTTGCCGTATGTGAGTCTCCGCAAGCAATGGTGGTGCCCGGTTGGGTGATCCCTTGTTCGGGCCCGACGACGTGGACGATGCCTTGTTTGCCGGAGGCGAGGTCGAAATAGGTCACCCCGAAGTCATCCGCATTCTTCCGCAGCGCCTGCATCATCTCGGCAGCGAGCGGGTCTTGCGGCGCATCTTGGTCGATCGTCGGGACGATGTGATCGACCGTCGCGAAAGTGCGCTGAGGGAATTTGACTTTCAGCCCGAGATCACGAAGCATGCCGAAGGCCTGCGGCGAGGTGACTTCGTGAATCAGATGTGTGCCGATGAAGAGTTGCGTGCGTCCATCGGCGATGGTGCCGACGGTGTGTGCGTCCCAGACTTTTTGGAAGAGGCTTTTTCCCATGGTTGATAGTTCGCCGTGGTTGGTGGCGGGCGGGGAAATTGCCCTCGGACTTTGGGAATGTCAAAGCCGCATCTGCATGATTTCAAGAAAGAGCCTTAGAGGGCTGCCGGATCACTTGAGCTCAACAAAGAGACCGACGAGGATGGCGATGAGAACGATCCCGCTGAGAGCGATGCCTACGATCTTCAGCCAATTCCTTGAGTTTTTGGCCTCCGAGGGGGATCCATTGACCCAGTCTTCCCAACTGCGCTGGGCCTGTGCGTTTGTCCGGTGGTAATGGCGTAGATTACCTCTGAATCGTTGTTGCGTGTCGGATGGAAAAGTGCGTTTCATGGGTTGAAATGGCTTGAACTCTGCAAACAAGAGAAAGTTGCAAATGAAACCTGAAAAAAACTCTCCAGCGGTTCTCCACCGCTGGAGTTCACCTGACACCGCAGGAGATTATTTGGAATAGTGCACCTCGGGTGCTGGGGCGGACTGGATTTCCTGGAACTGCGGAAGCGGGCGCAAACCAGGGGCCTTTGGCTCGCCAGTGCAGCAGCATGAGACTGCCAGGAAGCTGAGTGCGGATGTGATGAGTGCGGTGAAAATGCGGAACATAGGAACTGATGGACTAGGTTTTAGGATGATGGATGCGGGACGCCGGAGAAACTGGAATCCGTTGATTTCAAGAGTTCTTCACCCCACCCGGAGAGAAGAACGGAGAGGGATCTACTTGCCGGGATCTACATAGGTCGGTTTGCTGGGTGCCGGTGGCGCGGAAGGTGAGCAAGAAGCGGCCAGCAAGGAAGCAAGAGCGACGGTTAGTGCAAGTTTCATGAAGATGGTGGTTTTCGCGCGAGGCAGTGTGATGGAAAACACACTCTCGTGAGGCCGGAGAGTAGCGGCGAGGCTTTGCCCTGCAAGGCAAAAGAGCGGATCGGGTGGATCGAAATCACCGCTTCCCACGCCGGGGCGCTGGCAAATGATGTCGGCCCACGCCACAAAAGCGTCTCGCCGCCTGTGTTACCTCTTGAATAGTGATCCCAAAACCCGGACGCTTTGCTCATGCCTCCTGCGCCTGAAGCCGATCCTAGGTTTAACGAATTCATCATTCTCCAAGCCCAGAACGCCGGGCTTTTTCTCGGTCAGATCCCCAATCCTCACAGTGGCGAAAAGCAAATCAATCTCCGTGCGGCCAAATCCGTGATGGACTCGCTCGAAATGCTTGCTTCCAAAACCCTGGGAAATCTCACACCCTCCGAGCAGAAACTCCTCGCCACGGCGCTCGCCAACCTCCGGCCACTCTTCCAAGCGGCCAGTGCTGCAACTGAATCCTAAACTTCCATGAATTTCGACCCATTCAACATCGGCAATGTCCCCGTAGGTGGCCCCGCACCTTTTTTTATTCTTGGTCCCTGCGCCCTCGAAAGTGAGGCCTTCGCTTGGGAGATGGCCCACTCGCTCAAGGAAATCGCGGAGCGCACGGGCATCCATTTCATTTTCAAAGCGTCCTTCGACAAGGCCAACCGCACGTCCATCAACGCATTCCGGGGGCCTGGTGTCAAAGATGGGTGCCGCATTTTAGGAGAAATCGGCAAGAAAATCGGCGTGCCGGTCACCACGGATATTCACACGGCCGAGCAGGCGGACATCGCCGCGGAATACATCGACCTGCTTCAGATCCCGGCCTTCCTCTGCCGCCAGACCGACTTGCTTGAGGCTGCTGCCAAGACCGGCCGGGCCGTGAACATCAAAAAAGGCCAATTCCTGGCTCCTCTCGACACCGTCAACATCGCCGGGAAAATGCGTGCCTTCGGTTGCAATTCCTTCCTCCTCACCGAGCGCGGCACCACGTTTGGCTACAACAACCTCGTCGTGGATATGCGCTCGCTCTACTGGATGCGCAAAGAAGGTCTGCCGGTCATTTTTGATGCCACGCACTCGGTCCAGCGTCCTGGCGGACTCGGCGGCGCCACGGGTGGCGACGGAGAGTTGGCTCCCGTTCTCGCCCGCGCGGCGGTGGCCACCGGGATTGACGGTCTGTTCATGGAGGTGCACTCGGACCCCGCCAACGCGGTTTCGGACGGCCCGAATCAAATCCCGCTGGAATTTATCGAAGACCTGCTCGTTAAATTGATTTCCATCCATCATGCTTCACATTAATCAATGTGATCCCTGTGCCATCCGTCGTTTTCATGCAGCGTGTTCTTACCCTGATTTTTTTGAGTTCCCCTGCGCTGCTCGTAGGCGGCCAGCCTCTGCTTGTGCCCGATGCGCCCAAGAAAATGCAGGCCATGTCACTGCTTCCCGATGGCAGTGAGCTCAAGGAGGTCATGCTCCCCCGCTATGATGAAAAACGCCAACTCGTCGGGGTGCTCAAGGCTGCGACACTCACCCTCGTCAGCGCTGGAAAAATCGCCGGAAAATCCGTGGTCATCGAGTTCTTCAACCCAGACCAAAGCGGCCGCGGCCGGATCCGTCTGAAGACGGCGCTCTTCGATCAGGAAAAGGGATTCCTCAGCGCCATCGAGCCGGTGGAAATCCAGTCCGACCGGCTGAATGCGCAAGGCACCAGCCTTTATTATTCGTTTGATCAAGCGGAGGGCTTTTTGAAAGGCCCCGCCACCACTACGTTGCAAGCACCTCCTGAGACCACCATGAATGCCCCTCGCCCAGCTCTCCGCGCCACCGCACTTCTCGGAGTGTCCATGGTCACCCAATCGCTCAACGCCGCCCCACCACCGGCGGTCTCGGAGTCGGAAAAAGCCGCAGTCCAGCAAGATGCCGTATCCAAGGCGCCAAGCGCCGCCGCCGCGAATGCGGCCGTCCTCGTGACCCTCAATCGCAACCTCGAAGACGCCAACCACGCTTCTGCCGCAGCCAGTGCTTTTCTCGCCAAGGCGGATGTCCCCAATCCGGCCACCACCCCGGCCGAGACGGCTCCGGAAGCTGCCAAACCCCTGGAAATCAAACCTCAGCCGCAAGACACCGTGATCCAGTGCGAGGGCGGAATGTACTTCGACTCGGATGATGGAATCCTCGTCTACATGAAAAATGTCACCGTGACGGACCCCCGCTTCACGCTATCAGGTGCTGATGAACTGAAAGTCTTCTTCGAAAAAAAACCCGCAAAGCCCGCGCCCGCAAAACCCGCGCCCGCCCCTGCTGCCACGACCGTTGATAAAAGCCCGGCCTCCTCCGGCTTCGGCGGAGGCATCGGCTCCAACTTCGGCGCGGTCGAGAGGATCGTCGCCACGGGCGCGGTCGTCATCGAGCAAAAAGGCGCCCCCGGAAAAGAGCCGATCAAGGCCAGCGGAGCCCTCTTCTCCTACAATCTCAAGGCCGACCAGATCATCATCAAAGGTGGCTACCCGTGGTTCACCCAGGGAGCCACGTTCATGCGTGCCATGCAGCCGGAACTCATCCTGCGCCTTTCTCCGAAAACGGGCAGTTTTGTCACTGAAGGAAATTGGCAAATGGGCGGGAACCTTGAACAAAAAAAGTAAGCCCTCATGCAGCATCCCGTCCCCGAGCACGCTCCAGGCTCCACCTGTGAAGACTCATCTTCCGCCATCCTTTTCGCCAAGGGGCTTCGCAAGACCTACAGCGGCCGTGCCGTTGTCGATGGCGTGTCCATCAGTGTCCAACCTCGTGAAATCGTCGGGCTGTTAGGTCCTAACGGTGCGGGGAAAACCACCTCGTTCTACATGATCGCCGGCCTGGTCCCCGCGGATGCCGGCACCGTCTGCTTCAATGGCAATGATCTCTCACACATGCCCATGCACCGCCGGGCCAGACTCGGTCTGGGATACCTGCCCCAGGAAGAGTCCGTCTTCCGCAAGCTCTCGGTGATGGATAATCTGCTGGCCATCCTTGAAACAAGGCCGCACTTGTCCCGCACGGATCGTATGGACCGCGCCCATGACCTGCTCAGGCGCTTCGGCATCACCAAGCTCGCCAAGTCACTCGCCATCACTCTATCCGGTGGCGAGAAGCGGCGCCTCGCCATCGCCCGTTCCCTATGCTCGGACCCGTCCCTGCTCATGCTCGACGAGCCCTTCGCAGGCATCGACCCCATCGCGGTCGAGGACATCCAGCGCATCGTCCGCGAGCTTCGCGACCGCGACGGGCTCGCCATCCTGATCACGGATCACTCGGTTCGGGAAACCCTCAGCATCACGGACCGCGCCTTTCTCATCCACGACGGCCGCGTCATCCTCGAGGGGGCATCCGAAGAACTCGTCAACGACCCCATCGCCCGGAAACACTACCTGGGTGACGACTTCAGAATGTGATTCGCAGCCCCCAAGCGCCGGCCATGCACTTCCGACCGATCTCCCCACGAAGCGTCCTGATTCTTTCCTGCGGCGTCGCGGTCCTCGGAGCGGCGATGCCGGTTTCCCATGCCGCGGAGATCCGCACGTTTCACAGCGCGGATGGCAAGCCATTGAAAGCGAGTTTCGAGGGGATGTCCGGTGACCTGATCGTGCTGAAGCGCGAGGACGGGCGGGTTTTCAGCCTCGCGAAAGACAAGCTGAGTCAGGCGGATCAGGCCTACGTTTTTCAGATTGCCCAACGGGCGGGTGATGAGGCGCAGAAGCTCAATGCCGCCGCCGGCCACAAAATCACCAACGGCGTCCGGCTTGCAGAGCGCAAGGCGGAGGAACTCGCCAAGGCCTTGGGAATCCGTCCGGAATCCACTTCCAAATACGGCTCCAGCTGGCGCCTTTACGCGGCTTATGCCAAGGATTACCGGCTCTTCGGTGCCATGCCTTACTCCGTTGCCCTTTACTCTGACCAAGCCGGCCTCGTCTCCAGCATCTCGCTGGTCTATGCGAACAAAGGTGACTTCGGCAGCACCGCAGGCATGGGTAAGGATCACTTCAAGGGCGGGACCGAAGCCACTGCGGAATCCCTCGCCAAGGCCATGACCCAGGATGAAGAAGCCGTCGCCAAATCCCTCACCAGCGTGCTCGGCGAAGCGAAGGTCCAGCGCTACGGCGAAGGGAAAACCCGCCGCAAAGTTTCCCGTTGGGATTGGAACGGTCATTCATTCCTCCTCTCCAACGAGGAAAATGAATACGTCAGCCTCGCGGTCATCCCCACCGAGCTGGCGGACGCCGGCGGCAAGTCGGTCATGACCAAGGATGCGGATCTCAAAAAACGCCTGCTCGCCAGCATCGCCAGATCACCGGATGGAGACGTCCTGCTCACCGACATCCCCATGGTCGATCAGGGACCCAAGGGCTATTGCGCCCCGGCGACCTTCGAGCGGGCGATGCGCACCATGGGCCTCGAGGCGGACATGTATCTGCTCGCCATGGTAGGACAAAGCCAGGCCGGTGGGGGCACCTCCATGGAGAATTTGTTGGAAGGCGTCAGACGTCAGGTTTTCAGCAAGGGCCGCCGCATCAAGGAGGTGGCCGCCGAGGAACTCCGCATCCGGGACTTCAAGCGTTACATCGACGAGGGCATCCCGATCATGTGGGCCATGTGCTCGGCGGATGAATACAACGAGGCGGCCGATCAATTTACCGAAAAACGCAAAAAGCTCAGCGACTGGAAGGCTCACGCAGCGGAAATCACGGCGATGGCCGCAGAGTGGGCGGATACGCCCAAACCCGAGTCCAACCATCATATCTGTTTGATCATCGGCTACAACGAAGCCACCCAGGAAATCGCGGTCAGTGATTCGTGGGGCCCGCGTTTTGAGCTCCGCTGGGTTCCCGTCCCGGTTGCGAACTGGGCCAACGTCGGCGGACTTTTCATGATCCTACCCTGATCTCCGTTCCCGGATGAGCGGAGAATCTGCACAAGCTTCATCAAGGATTGCGTAGCCTCAGGCCATTCTTCCCAGTAGGTTTATCGTGAACCTCACACCGATGTCCTCAAGCCTCAGCCTCACTCTTTTTCATCGCTGGTTTCTATCAGAAGCCAGCGAAAACTCCTCGGCCCGCACGATCATCCTTCACGGAGATACCCATAACATCAGTGAAAACCTGAGCCGGGAAATCGCCGATTACCTCAATGAGTATGACGACGATGAAGCGGGCAGCTGGTTGGCCGTGGAATCGGATCTGGTGCATCTCATCGCCCAGGATTCCGGGTTGAGGTTTTTGTTAGGAATGGTGGATCCTTGTCCCAAATGCCCGCCTACCAGCGCCTGTGGCCTGCGGAAGGCCTACCAGGCGCTCGGTGAGCGCGGCCATGTGATTTTCCGCTCGATCTCGCCGCCCGGGAAAGCGCTTGATCTTCCGGAAGCGTTTCATGCCGGAATCGGCAATCAAAACGACCCCACCGCCAAATGCCACCTGGTCATCGACCCGGACTTGATCCAGACGCAGAGCATCGCCCCGATCATCGGAGATGTGTTTTTGGAATGGCTGCACGGGAATCTCCGCCAATCCATCCCTGCCTGAGCCAGGGATTCTTCCGGTCCGTTCCGGGCGGATGTTGACAGCGGGCATGATCCCATTTAGGGGCACTCACCATGCATCCTTTTCTGGCTCCTGAGTTTCATATCCGTTGGTCCACGCTTGTGCCCGAAGCGGTCGAGCCTGACATTCTCCACGCCCTCGCCGTGGCCAGGGAGAACATCGAGGCGATCTGTGCGCAGGACCCCGCCACCGCCAACTTCGAGAACACCTTCCTTGCTTATGAAAAGTCCACGGAGCAACTCAACGACGGGTGGGGCCGCCTCCATCATCTGGACTCGGTCAGCGATAACCCCGCGCAGCGCGAGGCTCTGGGCAAGATGCTCCCGGCGGTGACGGATTTCTACTCATCCCTCGCCCTCAACGAACGCTTGTGGACGGTCATCAAAGCGGCGGGTGAAAATGTGAAAGCGGAAAATCTCCCCCCCATCGAGCAGCGCTTCGTGGACGAGACGCTGGCGGATTTCCGGAACTCCGGCGCGGATCTTGCCCCCGCCCAGAAAGAACGCATTGCAGCCATCCAAGCGGAGCTTTCCCAGATCACCAAGGCCTACTCCGAGCATGTGCTGGACTCCACCAATGCATGGGAACTGGTCATCACGGATGAGTCCAAACTCGCCGGCCTTCCTGATTCCGCGATGGCGGCGGCGGCGGCCAATGCGCGCGCCAAGAACCTCGATGCACCCGCGTGGCGCTTCACCCTCCAGGCCCCGTCGATTTCTCCGATCATGCAGCACTTGCACGACGCCGAGATCCGCAAGCAAGTCTGGGAGGCTTCTTCAAAGGTAGGCGCGGTCGGGGAGTTTGATAACACCGCGCTGGTCTGGCGCATCCTTGAGCTGCGCCAGGAGAAGGCGGAGATTCTCGGCCATTCCCATTTTGCGGATCTAACGACTCTGCGGCGCATGGCGAAGTCCGGCGGGAATGCCCTCGACTTCATCGACCGCCTTCACACCCGCATCCGCCCCGCTTTCCTCGCGGATTACCAGCAGCTCGCCCAATACAAGGCCGCCAAATCCGGCACTCCCATCAGCAAGCTGGAACCATGGGAGGTCTCCTACTGGGCGGAGAAACAGCGCCAGGAAAACTATGACTTCGACGAAGAGGCGCTAAGGCCGTATTTCCCGGTGGATGGCGTGATGGCTGGCATGTTCGAGATCGCTTCGCGACTCTTCGGCATCGCCATCCGCGAAATCGAAACCGCTGCCACCAACCCGCAGTCTCCTGTGGAAGTCTGGCATCCCGAGTGCAAGTTTTACGAGATCCATGACTCCAAGACCGCCGCCCATCTCGGCTCGTTTTACGCCGACTGGCATCCACGGGAGTCCAAGCGAGGCGGTGCTTGGATGAACTCGCTCCACACCGGCGGCCTCGGCGAGCCGCATCTGGGCCTGATCGTTGGAAACATGAGCCCGCCTGTGGATGGCAAGCCGGCGCTGCTCACCCATCGCGAAGTGGAAACCATTTTCCATGAGTTCGGTCACCTGCTGCATGGTCTGCTCAGCGAGGTGCCTGTGAGGTCGCTCGCCGGCACGAACGTTCCCTGGGACTTTGTGGAGCTGCCGTCGCAGATGATGGAGAATTTCTGTTGGGACCGCGAGTCGCTGGATCTCTTCGCGCGGCACTTCGAGACGGATGAACCCATCCCGGAGACCTTGTTCTCCAAAATGCTCGCGGCGAAAAACTATCTCAGCGCATCCGGGTTCATGCGCCAGCTCGCTTTTGCCAAGCTCGACTTGGAACTCCACATCCATCTGTCCGACCACCTCGGCAAAGACTTGGATGAGGTGGACCGCGAGGTGCTCCGTGATTATCTGGCACCACTGAACACGCCATCACCTTCGATGATGCGGCGCTTCAGCCATCTTTTCAGCAGTCCCACGGGATATGCGGCTGGCTATTATTCTTACAAATGGGCGGAGGTTCTCGATGCGGACGCCTTCACCCGCTTCCAATCCGAGGGCGTGCTCAATCCGGCCACCGGAGCGGACTTCCGCGAGCACATCCTCAGCAAGGGGAACTCGGTGCCGCCGGATGAACTCTACCGCCGCTTCATGGGCCGCGATCCGGAGCAGGAACCACTCCTCATCCGCGCGGGCCTTGCAGGAACGGTTATGGTCTAACAGGGCAGCCGTGGATCGGGCCGGAACGCCTGCGCTTACCCGATCCGGGAGTGACCCGATATTCAATCACCGGTGATTCCACTTGAGCTGCGAGTGACTCCTCGAAGTCCGGCTCGGCCAGCTTCTTGGCGTCCCGCGTGGTTGGCTCGTTGGCTGCCGCACGGCGCTAGGAATGCGCCAAGTGGCATCAATCCCAAGTTTTTCCAATTTTTCAAAATCGAATCACGGCGTAAGCTCGGCCATGGCGCGGCGGATTGCGGCCTGCACGGCGGGGTCTCCATAGAATGGCCCCGCGCCCGGGCCGCCGGTGGTGTGGGTTTCGAGCAGCACAAGCTCGCCATTCTTCAGTAAAAAGGAGGGATTCCCGCTGTCGCCCACGATCAGATTACGCTGATAGATCGGATTGAGCCCGGGGATGTATCCCAAACGGATCATCCCACCCGTCACCGCCTCGACTTGGTGCACGGACAGGGTCTTGGTCTGGTCGGAGACGATGACCGGAGTGCCCGGGGTGGCGTCACCCGCCTTGGCAAGACGGTAAGGCGTCACTTCCGGGGGCAGCGGCAGGTGCAGCCTCGCGACGGCGATGTCGCCCACATCCGTCAGCATCTTGGTCTCCATGATGAAGCGTTCATACGGCTTGCCCCGCTTGTCGTGAAACATGACCGGCACGTCCGATGGTCTGGCGAAATGCGCCGCCATCACCACATGGCTCGGTGAAATCAAGGTGGCGGTTCGGGAGTCGTTCCATGACACGCCGGTGAGATCCATTCCGGACGTCCAGTTGTTCTGCCACTTGGAGGAATCCTTGGGCTGGTAGTATACGAACAAGCTGCCTTTTTCCGCTTTTTTGGGAAGAAATCCCAAGCCGCTGGACCCTCCTCCCTGAACACTCGGCCCATAACGGGGCGCGCAGGCGGTGAAGCAAAATACGGCGGCGAAAAGAAATGCGGGTTTCATCATCGCGCGCGAGCATACGATCCGGCCAGCCCGCTTGCAAGACGACCTTTAGCCTAACCTTGCGTATCGCGCCGGACGCAGTCTAGGCTTCGGATATGCCTGCCACGACATGCACCCAATTTTTTCAAACCGGCAGCGCGGCGGATCCCATCCGGCTGCGCGATGGCGGACTCCTGCCCGGGATCACCCTTGCCTACGAGACCTGGGGTGAGCTGAATGCGGACCGCTCGAATGGCATCTTTCTCTTCCACGCGCTTTCCGGATCGCATCACGCCTGCGGGCTGAACCCCGAGATCCCCAGTGTCGGAGACTTGTGGCAACCGGAAATGCACGACGGTTGGTGGGAATCCATGATCGGACCCGGCAAGGCCATCGATACCGATCATTACTTCGTCATCTGCGCGAACTACTTGGGAGGTTGTTATGGCAGCACCGGCCCCGCCTCCTTGGATCCGAAAACCGGGAAACCCTGGGGCTCCACCTTCCCGGCGGTGTCCGCTGCGGATCAGGTCGAGGTGTTTTCAAAATTGTTGGACCACTTTCAAATCGAAACCCTGCACGCGGTGGTCGGGCCATCCGTGGGTGGCTTGGTCGCTCTCACCTTCGCCACCCGCTTCGCGGCTCGGGTCCACCACGTGATCGTGATCGCCTCGGGATTCAAGACCACCGTGCTCAATCGCCTGATTCTATTCGAGCAAATCCTCGCCATCGAAAACGACCCGCACTTCCATGGCGGCGATTATTATGAGGCAGATGCTCCGCTCTACGGACTCGTGCTCGCGCGGATGATTTCCCACAAAACCTTCGTCCACCTGGATTCCATCGAAAAACGTGCCCGCCAGGATGTGGTCCAGCCTGACGATGTGCTGGCGTGGTATCGTGTGCGCGACCAGTTCCAGAGTTACATGCTCCATCAGGGAAAAAAATTCGTGCGTCGTTTCGATGCAAACACCTACCTCCGGATCATCGATCTCTGGTCACGCTTTGACGCCACCCAGGAAGGAGACGCGGAGGCTCCGGCCGACTTGTTCGAACGCGCGAAAGCCGCGGGGCAGCGCTGGCTGGTTTTCTCGATCGATTCCGATTTCTGCTTCTACCCCGAGGAGCAGGCGGAGCTGGTGAAGCATCTCGAAGACGCCAAGGTCGATGTCATGCACATCACCGTGCACTCGGACAAGGGCCACGACTCCTTCCTGCTCGAACCCGACCTCTACACCCCACACATCTCGTGGATGTTACGGAAGTAGTCACCGAAAGGATGCTTCTAAAAAAAGAAGCGGCCCGACTGATCATCCACGAGGAAAACCCATTAACCTTGAGGCATCTCAGTCGGACCGCCTAATGTGTCGCGACAAAAGATAAAAAGCATCCTCCGTGCCAAGTTTTTTGGTTTTAAATTGAAATCGTAAACGGGATTTCTCCAGGCCTCGGAATCGATCATGCCTCGGATCTCGCCAACCGCCACGCAGCCCCGGGGCATCCACTTGTCATGTGGAAAAATGCCCGAGGCCGCATTGATCACTTTTTTGTTCGAGCGAACATCTTTTTCTTGCCAAGCGTGACCAACACGCTCAAAGATCTTCCCGACACCAATCACTGCCATGGCCGCTAAACAAACATCAGAAGAATCCGCCGCCGAGAAACTCAACGAAGCGCGCAAGCGTAATTTGGATCTCGCCATCTCACACATCCAGAAGGAGTTCGGGGAATCCGCCATCATGCGCTTGGGGGATGATCGCTGTGTCGATGTCGATGTGATCCCGACGGGGAATCTCCTGATTGACCGCGCGTTGGGAGTCGGCGGCTTTCCTTGTGGTCGGATTGTCGAGGTGTTCGGGCCGGAATCATCCGGTAAGACCACACTCACCCTCACCGTCATCGCACAAGCCCAGAAACGCGGTGGACTCGCCGCTTTTATCGACGTCGAGCACGCGCTCGATCCGCAATACGCCCGCAAATTAGGTGTGAACTTGGATGACTTGCTCGTTTCTCAGCCATCATCCGGCGAAGAGGCTCTGCAAATTTGCGAGGCCCTCGTCCGCTCCAACGCAATTTCCGTCATCGTTCTCGATTCCGTTGCTGCCTTGGTCACCAAGCAGGAACTCGACGGCGAAATCGGCGACTCCACCGTGGGGGCGCAAGCACGCCTCATGAGTGCCGCCATGCGGAAACTCACCGCCCTGATCTCCAAGGCGCAGACGGTTTGCATCTTCACCAACCAGATTCGCGAAAAAATCGGCGTCATGTTCGGCAACCCGGAAACCACCCCCGGCGGACGCGCCCTGAAGTTCTTCTCATCCGTCCGGGTGGACATCCGCCGCATCGGTGCGATCAAGTCCACGGACGGCGCAGTTACCGGTAACCGCACCAAGATCAAAATCGTCAAAAACAAGGTCGCCGCACCATTCACCGAGGCGGAGTTCGACATCATGTATAACGAGGGCATCTCATCGACTGGCTCCCTGCTCGATTTGGCTCTTGAAATGGAAGTCGTCCAAAAACGAGGCTCATGGTTCAGCTACAACGGAACCCAACTCGCACAAGGCCGGGATGCCGCCAAGGAACTCCTCAAAGGAGACCCCGTCATCTACGCGGAAATTGAAACCAAGGTCAAAGAAGGACTGGAGACAAAGAAGAAGAAATAGACACCCGTAGCGCCAGAAACGATCGTAGATCGCTAAAAGGTAACGCGCTCGCGCCGGTAGCCGCTCTCGCCGAGAGCGCAGCGAATGGCTCAAGAAAGAAAAAGCTCAAGTCCCACCGCCCCGCCCCCCCTTGAGCTCCATCTTTCGCCGCTCATCGTCTTTTCCGTCCACCGTCCACCGTCCACCGTCCACCGTCCACCGTCCACCGTCCTAGCCCTCAACACCTGCCAGCCATAGAGCCGCGTGGATCTTGAAGTCCACCAGCTTGCCAGCAGCTTGTTGGGCGCTGAGCCATTCGCGCAGCGTCGCCAGGGGCACGTGGTGCACGGTGATGTCTTCTCCCGCCACGCCGCCGCCTTCGGTCTCGCGCACCAGATCGCTGGCGTGGAAAAGGTGGGTAAACTCGGAGGACATTCCGGCAGAGGTCGGGGTGGCGATGAGTGAATCCATCCGACCCGCCCGATAGCCGGTTTCCTCAAGCAACTCGCGGCGCGCGGTGTCGGCCAGATCTTCACCCGCGAATTCCGGCTCGTCCCCGACCAGCCCGGCGGGAATCTCGATGACCCGGCGCTGCACCGGGATCCGGAATTGCTCCACAAGGATGATTTCCCGCGCCGGGGTGATGGCGAGGATCCCGACACAAGCCTCAGAGCTGGGCCGGCGGACAAAATCCCAGTTGCCGATGCGGTAAAGTCCGAGCCAGCGGCTTTCAAAAAGAGTTTCAGGGTCAGGCATAAGGAGAATTGGGGCAAGAAACGATGGCGCTGCGACGTAAATGGCGATACTTTTCCGCCCGCTGATGTCCCGTTACGATTTCCAGATTCCCGTCACCTTCAAGCACCGTATTGTTTTCACGCGAAATGCATTTTCTCCGGAGAACCCAGCGCTGGCCGAGGTCTTGGAAGAAGGGCAAGGCCGGCGCGCTCTGGTCTTTGCGGATGCATCCGTGATCTCCTGCTGGCCTGACTTGGTTGACGAGATCCAGGAGTATTTCTCCAATCTCCAACTCGATTTCCTAGGCACCTCGGTCTTCCCTGGTGGAGAGCCATCCAAGGCGGGGGATGCGCTGGTGCAGGAAGTCTGGGCGGCAATCGACGCGGCGCACGTGGATCGCCATTCTTACATCTTGGTAATCGGTGGCGGGGCCTTTCTGGATGCCGTAGGCTTCGCGGCAGCCACGGCCCACCGGGGGGTGAGGTTGATCCGTTTCCCGACAACCACCCTTTCCCAGGCCGACAGCGGCGTGGGAGTGAAGTGCGCCTACAACGCCTTCGGTAAAAAAAACTGGGTCGGCGCTTTCTCCGTGCCTTCCGCCGTGATCAATGACTTTCGCTTTCTGCACAGTCAGGACGAGGAGACGCGCCGCGGCGGACTGATCGAGGCGGTGAAGGTGGCCTTGGTGAAGGACCGCGATTTTTTCAGCTGGATCAATGAACACCTCGCGGACCTTGCGGTGCTCGAACCGACGGCGCTTGAGGCTTGCGTGGAAAAGTCGGCATTGCTACACGCCCGTCACATCGCCACGGGAGGTGACCCTTTCGAGACCGGCTCAAGCCGGCCTTTGGATTTCGGGCATTGGGCGGCCCACAAATTGGAGGCCATGACCTCGTATCAATTCTCCCATGCGCCGGCCGTCGGGGTAGGGCTGGCGCTCGATGTGCTGTATTCCGCACGGGCCGGGTTGTTGAAGTTATCGCTCGCAGAACAGATCCTGGAAGTCCTCACCACCTTGCAATTCAGCATCTATCATCCGGCTCTCGACTGGCTGGACTCGCAGGGCAGGCGGCGGATCTTCGAGGGCCTGGACGAGTTCCGCGAACATCTCGGGGGGCAACTCACCATCCTTCTTCTCGGGGATCTGGGTCGCGGGGTGGAGGTTCATGAACTCGACTGTGTCCTGTTAGGGGAATGCATCACGGAATTGAAGAGCCGCTGGGGAACCTGAAATCCATCTTGGCGGATCAGCTTGGTGATGGTTCACTCTCAGCCATGCAAGGCTTTGCGCGGTTTTCAATGATGCTCGTTCTGGTGGCTGGTCCGCACGCGGTGGCGGATGGGCTCCCGGGAATTCTCGAACAGGCGGAAAAAGGTGAACTTGCGGCACAGGTCGAGTTGGCCAGGATTTACCAGCAGGGCGAGGGGGTGGCCAAGGATCCCGGCACAGCCGCCAAGTGGCTGCTCAAGGCGGCGCAACAGGGTGATACGAATTCCCAGTCCGCTCTCGGACAAGCCCTCCTCCATGGCGACGGGCTTCCGGTAAACGTCTCCGAGGGCATCAAGTGGCTCACGCAGGCAGCCGAGCAGGGGAACGGTCAGGCCCAGATGGTTCTCGGCGGGCTGTATGTCTCCGGTAAATCCGTAAAAAAGAACAGTATCGAGGCCGCCAAGTGGTTCATGATGAGTGCCCAACAGGGAAATCCAAGCGCCCAAGCGCAAGCGGCAAGGATGCACATGACCGGCGCAGGGGTACCCAAGGACGACGTGGAAGCTTACAAGTGGGCGCACGTCGCGGCCGCCCAGGGCGATTCCGCCGCCAAGAAGATCCTGGCCTTTCTCGAACAGCGGATGACACCCGCGCAAATCTCGGACGGCCAGGGCAGAAGTCGTAATTTCACCGAGGGGAAAAGGCTCGAAAAGACCTTGGATGCGCCGGTCGAACCCATCCCTGTGCAGGCCGCCGAGCCTGAACCGGCTGCCAATCCTGAGCCCTCCTCCGAGGCTCCAACCACAAGCGCTCCCACAGCAAATCCCGAATAGTCAGCCGGGATCTTGGTTCCGATCCGGCCTCAGCTCGTCGGGGCCTCATTCCTCTCAAGCCCGGTTCCAAGTGCCCCCGTCGTGAATCGAACACGAATTTACAGTTTAGGAAACCATCGTTCTATCCATTGAACTACGGAGGCTTGGGTGCCGTGGGGCCGGGAACGGGATAGCGGGGACGAGGATGGCAGGCAAGTCAGTTGTGAAAAATCAAGGTGATTCGGGAAGCGCCTGATTGCGATAAGCCCAAAAATGAGTAACCAGCATTCGCACAAACTCACTTTCCACAACTACCGGGATTTCGACTCCACCCCGCTTCCCGAGCTACTCACCCGCATCAAGATCGATCTCAGGCGGCTCTTCGTCACGGCCTCACCCCTGTTGGGGCACGTCGCGTTGGCTCCTGGCCAAACCGCCTACAAGCCTTCGGCGGTTTTCAACGCGAAGCTCCGCAAGCTCAGCCTCCGCGAAAAAACCATCGGCTATGGGCCGTCTAAAAAAGGTGGGAGACGTGGCCGAACGCTATCTGTTGGCCGTGCATGAAACGATCCAACGCATTGCCGAGTGCCCGGGCTTGGGGCAGCGAACTCACTCACATGCGGAGCATTCAGGTGAAAAGACCTTTCGACTGCCATCTGCTCTTTTACATGAA
>CALMKO010000184.1 GCA_937867415.1 uncultured Verrucomicrobiota bacterium
AACGTTCTCACCGGAGTCGTCAGCGATCCATTCGCCTCCTGGGCGCTCACCAACATCACCTCCATCAACCCCGCAGCCGATGCCACCGCCGGCGGCGATCCCGATGGCGACGGCGTCACCAACCTCTCCGAGTTTGCCTTCAAGGGCAATCCCCTCAGCGGTTCTGACAATGGCATCGTCCGCGTCTTCACCGCCGACAGCAGCGCTGACGTGGATACCAACCGCGAACTCATCCTCACCATCGCCATCCGCAAGGGCGGTGCCGCCTTCGCCGGCGCTCCCCTCCAACTCGCCATCGACGGGGTGACTTACACCATCCAAGGCAGCATCGACCTCTCCAACCTAGCCGCCGCCGTCACCGAGGTCACCCCCATCACCACCGGCCTGCCCGACCTGAGTGCGGATCCCAGCTACGAATACCGCAGCTTCAGCCTCAACTCATCCAACGGCCTCGCCGGCAGAGGCTTCCTCCGCGCCAAGGTGGAAAAATAAAGCGCCCGTCACCCCGCCCGATTCATGCTCCGCTCACTGTCCGCTCTCGCTCTTCTCCTCACCGCCTCGCTGGCATCCGGCGGGGTGGGCGACGAGCGATTTCTCACCGCAAAAGGCAATGAAATCCACGACGCCAAGGGCCGCACGGTCCTCCTCCGCGGCGTGAATCTAGGCGGCTGGCTCGTCATCGAACCCTGGATGTCACCGGTGGACTCCTCCGGCACCATCAAGTGCGATTACTCGGTGCGCGAGACGCTCGCCAAACGCTTTGGCGAGCAGACGGCGAACAGCCTCCTAGAAACCTATCAGAAAAACTGGATCACGGAAAAGGACCTCGACAAGATCGCCGCCCAGGGCATGAACGTGGTCCGCATTCCCTTCTGGTATCGCAACGTCCAGACCGAGGACGGCGCGTGGATCCCCGGTGGCCTCAAGCGCCTCGACTGGGCCGTCTCCGAGGCCTGGAAACGCGGCATCTACTCCATCATCGACTTCCACGGCGTCCCCGGTGGCCAGAGCAAGGGTGACAGCACCGGCCGCAAGCGCGAAAAGGCGGAGTTCTGGCACAGCGACGCCCACCAGCAGCGCACCGTTGAAATCTGGCGCAAGGTGGCGGAACACTACAAAGGCAACCCCGCCGTCGCCGCCTACGACCTGATCAACGAACCCGCCGAGGCCCCGTCCCTCGGCGCGCTCTGGTCTGCCTATGACCTCCTCTACCGGGAAATCCGCAAGGTCGATCCCGACCACATCATCACCGTGGAAGGCTGTGCCACCGGGCAGATCGGCGGAAAATACGTCCATTGGGGGTGGGAAGCCCTGCCAGCTCCGGATCTCTTCGGTTGGAAAAATGTCCTCTATCAGATCCACCATTACGAGTGGGACTGGAAAAGCGAGGAGAAGCAAATCAGCAGTGTCAACTTCCAGGTCTCCGAGTGGAACAAACACAAAAAACTCGGCGTGCCCGCCTTTATGGGCGAGTTCAACCCGATGGGCATGGAGTCCGCTTGGAAACACGCCCTCAAGGAATACTCGGCCAGCGGCATGCACTGGACCTTCTGGAGCTACAAGGCAAACCACGGCACCGGCTCCAACAGCTGGGGCCTCTACAATCCCGTCAAAAAAGACGCCCCCAACCTCCTAACAGACAGCGCCGAGACCATCCGCGCCAAATGGCAGGCCCTCGATACCGAAACCTCCTACGCCCTCAATCCCATGCTCGACCGCGTCCTCAAAGGCGTGCTCAAGCAAGATCCTTCCGCCACCGCCGGAACCTCTCCCGTCAGCTCCAATCCCTGATCAAACCCACCTCCCCAACTCAAAAATCCGCCCATGAAAACCAAATCATTTTTCGCAGGCATCGCCGTCCTGAACTTCATCGCCCAATCCCAACTCCACGCGCAAGCGACGTGGACCAGTTCCACATTAGGTGGTGATTGGGCTACTCCCGGTAATTGGACGGTCTCGGCTGGCTCGGCACCCTCATCCAACAATGGGACACCGGTAGCTCTCACATTCGACACAGCAACAGCAAACCGCACATACACGAATACGCTGACGAATTTCACCGCAAGCTCCATCACTGTGAACTCCGGCAGTAGGGACAACACCGTTACCGGAAATGCGATCACGCTCGGAGGAACCTTTACGGTTGGCACCGGAAATTGGCAGAACTTCGGCATTGGTATGAGTTTGGGTGCGGTCCGGACTTTTGCGATTGATAGTGGACAGCTTACCCTCTCCGGAGACCTGACGGGTGCCAGTGGAGGAATCAGTAAATCGGGCGGTGGTCAGCTCATTATCAGCGGTAACAACTCAATCGGCGCGGCGCAGCGATTGAATATTACCAGCACCAGCACCGTGGTGCTCACCAGTGCCTCCGCCCTGGGTGCAGCGGCAACTGGCACCGGTACAGTGTCGGGTCAAAATGGCAATGGTCACATCACCTTTACCAACAACGGCGCGGCGGTGCTCTCGATCATAAACAATTCCGCGATTAACAGCTATGGGCTCGATGCAGGAAGCAGTTCTACCGGCGGCACGGTGACGCTCGGTCGCGCAACAGCCGGTACCGGCTATGTGCAGAACTTCGCCTATGCCACCCTCGGGTCACGCACCATGACCTTCAATCAAGGATCCAATGTATCGTCCGGTAACATGACCGCCAGCATAGCAAATGTGGGCCTCTCTGCGGGCAATAACGATCGGGTCGTCACACTCAATGGCAGTGCCGCCATCTCGCTGGGCGATGTTGCTACTACGGCCAACGCTGGCAACAACCGCCGCCTGGGTCTCGCCGGAACCAATGCCAACAATGCTGTCACGGGAGTAATTTCAAATTTGGCGACCGGCGTGACAGGCTCTAGCGTGCTATCGCTCATCAAGTCGGACAGCAGCACCTGGACACTCACGGGAGCCAACACCTACACCGGCATCACCACCATCGCCGGTGGCACTCTCCAGATTGGCAACGGCGGTGCGACGGGAACACTCAGTTCCTCCAGCGCGATTCAGAACGGCGGCATCCTGGCCTTCAACCGCACCGGCACGATCACCCAAGGGACCGATTTCGCCGGCACCATCGGCGCATACACCACCGATTTTTCATCGAATACAGCTGGCGTAGCGTTGGTTACACCCGTCCTCGGCAGACTCGTGAAATCAGCCAGTGGCAACCTGATTCTCAATGGGTCGAATACCCTGAATGCGACGGATTCACTCACCTTCAGCGGCAGTGACTCTGGCACGGTTACCTTGAGAAACGCTGCTGCTCTGGGAGCCGCAGGCAACTCCGTCCGATTTTCCGGCGGCGGCTCCGGCGTGTTAGATCTGCAAACCGACTCTTCCGTCAACGCCTACAACATCAGCAGCGGCACCTTCAATGGTGGCACCATCATCTCAAATCGCGCCACCACAGGTGCTGGGATTACGCACACTCTCGGTGTCCTAGATCTCAGTAGCGTTACGCTCACCGCTAACACAGGCGGCAACGTCACCAGCGGCACCGCTAGGGTATCCTTCACTGAACTACGCATGACCGGTGGCAACGACAACCAGCCAGTGACCCTTGCAGGTTCTGCCGCTATCTCCGTCGGGAGCTCCTCCATCACGAACAACGGCATCTCCAAGCGCCTTCAACTCGATGGCACGAATTCCGGCAACTCGATCGGAGCGATCACCGATACCAACAATGCCACCGCAGGTTCCATTGTAAACGTCATCAAGGCCAACTCCAGCACTTGGACCCTCAACGGCACGAACACCTACACCGGGACCACTGCTGTTAACGGCGGCACACTCAAGGCCAACACCACCCAAGCCTTCGGCACAAACTCCGCCGTTACCATCGCCAATACGGCAGGCGCGGTTCTGGATCTCAACGATAACAACAACAGCATCGGCTCGCTCACCGGCGGCGGTGCCACCGGCGGCAACATCACCCTCGGTTCCGCTAAGTTGACCGTGGGCGGTAACAACACCAGCCCATCCGCCTACGCCGGTGTCATCTCCGGTACCGGATCACTTTCCAAGACTGGCAGCGGCACCCTGATTCTTTCCGGCATCAACACCTTCAGCGGCGGAACCACCGTGGACAACGGCACCTTGACACTTAGTAACGGCGGAGCTGCCGGAGCTATCCGCGGCACACTAACCGTTAATTCAGGTGCCACGGTGACCACCACAGCCGGCGATGCCCTCGGTTACAACGTCGGCACCAAGGTGAATACGCTAAACATCATAGGTGGCACCCTGACTCACAACTCCGCAAGCAATCTCACCCTTTCATCCGCCACCGTCAATATGACTGGCGGCACCCTGCAATCCACAGGCGCGGGGGTGATCGACATTTATGATGCCCAAGCGCTTGGCGGCGGCAATCCCGACTCCAACACCGCCATCAACACCCTGGCCAACAGCACCACCGCGACAATCGCCGGTAAACTGCGGCTGCGCCAAGGGGATAATGACGCCACTGGCACCGTCTTCAACGTGGCCAATGGAGCCGCAACCATCGATCTTGAAGTCAGTGCCATCATGGAGGATGGGCCATTCCAAGGAGCCGCCTCAGCCGTTCAAAAAACGGGCGCCGGAACCATGCTGCTTTCCAGCAACAACACCTACACCGGCACCACCACCATCAAGGGAGGCACGCTCAAGCTCAACAGCTCCACCGCCATCGCTAACAGCTCCACCATCACCGTCGGCGACACCGGATCTTCTGGGGCAGTGCTCGACGTCACCGCTGCGGGCCTCACGGTGGGCTCCACCCAAACACTGGGCGGCATCGGCACCATCCTCGCCACGGGCAGGACCGTGACCGCATCGGGAACGATCTCGGCAGGCAACAGCGTCGGCATTCTCAGCATCGACGGCGGAACGCTTGCTTTGGATTCCACTTCGAAGTTCACCTTCGAGCTTGGCACCTCCAGCGACCTCATCTCACTGCTCAACCTGGCAACCCTCAATCTCGGATCCGGCACCCTCGGCCTGAGCGATTTCACCTTCTCGGATTCCGGCGGCTTTACCGATGGAGTTTACAACCTCATCACCGGTGCGGCGTCATTCACCGGGACGCTGGATACCGGAAATCTAACCGGCTCGGTGCTCGGTCGGGACGGAACCTTGAGCATGAGCGGAAACAACCTGATCCTCACCGTCGTCCCAGAACCAAGCGCCGCTTTGATCGGCTCGCTCGGCCTGCTCGCGCTGCTGCGCCGCCGCCGCGTGGGTTGAGAAGCCTCCCCAACGGATATCTTCGCCCCCGCAGGGCTGCTTCACAGGACTGGGTTCGGAACCAGCCTGCCAGACTCCGCCCGCCCCCAAGCCGCTCCTCAGGTGGCAGCCGAAGCGGATCGCCTGATCTGGTCCTCTCCAGCGCATCTCCCACCTACCGACATGACGGTCCCCATCCATTTCCTCAAAGCCGATCTGGACAGCGGATGGCCGATTCATTTGTCTGGGCATCACTAAACCCACCTGAAAATCGGAATGCCATCTTCCCATGACATCATGTGCCGCTTCTTCGCCTGGCTGCTCGTCCTCGGCATCGGGCTAACAGGTTTGCGCGCCGACGAGCCACCGCTCACCCAGGCGCGCGACGTGCTGGCACTTTCCGCCGATCAAGCGATGCGCGGCCGACCGGTGCGGGTTCGCGGCGTGGTCACCTACACCAACCCTTCCTGGGCGGGCCAATATTTTGTTCAGGATGAAACAGGCGGGATCTTCGTCGGCCACTCCGGCAACACCCCTCCCGCCGTCGGGCAGCTCGTCGAGGTGCGCGGAAAGAGCCACCCCGGCGCATTCGCCCCCTTCATCAACACCCCGGAATGGACCGTGCTGGGTGACGCCCCGCTGCCGACTGCCCTGGAAATCTCCATGGAGCGCTTCGCCAGCGGCATCGACGACGGCCTGCGCGTCGAAGTCTCCGGCCGCGTTAGACGCGCATTTTCGAAATCCCCCAACGAGTGGCTCCTCATCATCTCATCCGGCGGCCATCGCTTCGAGGCCACCGTCACTCCAGCCCGCCCGGATATGCCTCTCCCCACCACCTGGGTCGGCTCGCTCTTGCGCTTGCGGGGCGTGCTCGGCGCGGATTACCAATTGCACCGCCGCGGACTGGCGATGGTCCGACTGTTCGTGGCCACCTCCGACGAGGTGACCGTTGAACAACCGGAGGAAATCAACCCCTACGAATCCGCACTCTCGCCACTCGCCCGCGTCGGCCAATACCGGCGCGACCTCGCACCCGGCCAACGCACCCGCGTCCAAGGCGTGGTGGTCGCCCGCTTTGGCAAGGACACCCTCGCCATCGAGGACGACAGCGGTGGTTTGATCATCAAGGGTGGCGACCTCGGCAGCTTCCTACCCGGCGATCCCGTCGAGGCCGTGGGCTTCGAGGGCCTCGAGGATTTTCTCCCGGTCTTGCAAGATTCCGTCGTGGTCAAAATCGGCGAACCCCGGGGACTGCCCGCCATCATCCGCCCTTCGGTGGACCAACTGCTGCTCGGAAAATTCCACGCCTGCCTCGTCGGCGTGGAGGCGGATCTCATCGAAATCAGCGAACGCCCCGCCACCGACGGCACCGGCAAAGGCCGGGAAATCATCATGACTCTCCAAAGCGCGGGAAAGACCTTCAAAGCCGACTTTGCCGACGACGGCCTCGAAAAGGCCCCGCTCCCCTTCGAGCCCTCAAGCCGCCTCGCCCTGACCGGCCTCTGCCTCGCAGAGGCCAACGCCATCGGCCGCGTCGATGCCTTCCGCCTGCGCCTCGACGGCAAGGAAACCGTCCGGGTGATCCGCCCGGCACCCTGGCTCAATCCCGACCGCCTGCGCGTCGCCCTGCTCACCACCATCGCCTGCATGATCCTCTTCGGACTCTGGGCGCTCGCATCTCTTCGTAAAAACCGCCGACTCAAATCCGAGATCCGCGAACGCAAAAAACTCACCGCCGAGCTCGAACAAGCGAAACAAAAACTCTCCCTCCGCGTCGATGAACGCACGGAAGAATTGAAACTCCAAATCAGCGCCCGCAAGGAGTCCGAGGTTCGTTTCAAAGCCGTCATCGGCGAGCGCACCCGCCTCGCCCAGGAGCTCCACGACGGCCTTCAACAAGGGCTCACCGGCGTGGCCCTCCAGCTCGATACCGCATCCCGCCTCCGCGAACGCGCGCCGGATCAATCCCTCCACCACCTCGAACTCGCACGCACGCTCATGCGCCAGACCCATGCCGACCTGCGCAGCTCGGTCTGGAACCTCCGCTCCCGCAGCCAAGAGGATTTCAGCCTGGTCGAGGCCCTCCGCCAGTCCGTCGGCCGCTTCACCGAGGGCACCTCGATCACCGTCAAGGTCAGCCAAACCGGCGAGCCGCTCCCCCTCGCCGAACTCCAGGAGGAAAACCTGCTCCGCATTGGCCAGGAGGCACTTACGAACGCCATCAAACACTCGAAATCCGAGCAGATGGAAATCCACCTCGACTTCTCACCCGGCCTGCTCGTGCTCCGCGTCCGCGACTTCGGCATCGGTTTTTCCCCCGCCCACGTCCACGGCCCGGCCCAGGGCCACTTCGGCCTCTCGGGCATGGCCGAGCGCGCCCAACGCATCGGCGGATCCCTCGAAATCCACAGCACCCCGGGCGCTGGCACCCTCGTCGAAGCCTCCTTGAGAATCCACCACCCCACCGACGCCGAACCCTCCTCATGAACCATCCGCCGCCTCCAGAACCCGCCATCCGCATCCTCCTCGCAGACGACCACTCGGTCGTCCGCCTCGGGCTCGCCGCGTTGATCTCTTCCGAACCCGGCTTCACCGTCGTCGGCCAAGCCTCGGACGGCTGCGAAGCCGTCGCCCAATACCGGGCGCTCCGGCCCGATGTCATCCTCATGGACCTGCTCATGCCTAACAAATCCGGCGCGCGCGCCGCAGCGGAGATCCGCGCGGACTTCCCCCAAGCACGGATCCTCATCCTCAGCACCAGCGATGGAGACGATGACATCTACCGCGCTCTCCAGTCCGGCGCCCTCGGCTACATCCTGAAAAGCTCACCCGGCGAACAACTCATCCCCGCCATCCACGCCGTCATGCGCGGTGAAAAATGGATCCCGCCGGAAGTCGCCCGCAGCCTGGCGAACCGCATCATGCGTGAGGAACTCAGCCCCCGCGAACTCCAGGTGTTGGAAGAACTCGCCCGCGGCGGATCCAACAAGGAAATCGCATCCGTGCTCCTCATCACCGAGCACACGGTGAAGGCGCACCTCAAGAGCATCCTCGCCAAGCTCCCCGCCCGCGACCGCACCGAGGCCGTCACCGTAGCCCTCCAACGCGGCATCATCCACCTTTGAAAACACATCCCTTCACCATGATCCTTTCACGCCTTTCATTCGCCATCCTCGCCCTCGCCTGCGCATCCCCACACCTAACAGCAACTCCCGTCACGGAAAAACTCTCTCTCAACCGCGGGTGGAAATTCCACCAAGGCGACATCCCGTTTCCCGAAATCAAAGGCCACGGGAATTCCTATAACAACGCCAAGGCCGGCAAGGCCTGGGGCGCGGCGGCACCCGAGTTCGATGACAGCCAGTGGCGCGTGCTCGACCTGCCGCACGATTGGGCGGTGGAGCAGCCCTTCGACCCGAACGCCAACCTCTCCCAAGGCTACCGCCCGCGCGGCTTCGGCTGGTACCGCCGGAGCTTCACCCTCGATCCCGCAGACCGCGGCAAGGCGCTTGAACTCCAGTTCGACGGCATCTCCACCCACTGCACCGTCTGGCTCAACGGCACCGTCGTCCACCGCAACTGGTGCGGTTACACCAGTTTCCAGATCGATCTAACACCCTTTGCGAATTACGGCGACCGACCGAACACCCTGGCCATCCGCGTGGATGCCGAGGCCATGGAAGGCTGGTGGTATGAAGGCGCGGGCATCTATCGCCACACCTGGCTGGTGAAACGCAGCCCCCTCCACATCACCACCGACGGCGTCTTCGCCCACCCGGTCAAAATGGCCGCTGGAAATTGGGAAATCCCCGCCGAAGTCACGCTTTCCAACATCGGAGAAAAACCCGTGGACGGCGAGGTTCATTGCGTCCTGTTAGACCCGGCTGGCAAGCAAGTCGCCGAGGCCAGAACGTCCATCCAGGTGCCCTATCTCGACACCGCCTTGGCCAAGCTCAGCATTCCTGTGAACCAGCCGGAACTCTGGTCCGTGGACAGGCCCACGCTCTACACCGTCCGCACCACCGTGTCGCGGGATGGCGCCGTGACCGACACCGTGGAGACCCGCTGCGGCTTCCGCACCGTCCGCTTCGATGCCAAGCTCGGGTTTTTTCTCAACGACCAACCGCTCAAGCTGAAGGGCACCTGTAACCACCAGGACCACGCCGGAGTCGGCGTGGCAGTGCCGGATTCATTGTGGGAATTCCGCGTCCGCCGCCTCAAGGAGCTCGGCACCAACGCCTACCGCTGCGCCCACAATCCGCCCGCCAAGGAGTTTCTCGAAGCCTGCGACCGCATGGGGATGTTGGTGATGGATGAAAACCGCAATTTCAACGTCTCCCCGGAATACGTCCGCCAGCTGGAATGGCTCATCCGCCGCGACCGTAACCACCCGAGCGTGATCATGTGGTCGGTCTTCAACGAGGAAACCACCCAGGGCACCGAGATGGGCTATCAGATGGTGCGCCGCATGGCTGCCGTAGTGAAGCGGCTCGACCCAACCCGCCCCGTCACCGCCGCCATGAGCGGTGGCCACAAGACGCCGATCAATGTCTCCCAAGCCGTCGATGTGGTGGGCTTCAACTACAACCAGAACATCTATGATGAGTTCCACAAGGCCCACCCCGAGCTGCCAATCACCAGCTCGGAGGACACCTCCGCCTTCATGACCCGCGGGATCTATGAAACGGACAAGTCGAAGAACCTCATCGGCTCCTACGACGACGAACGCGCGCCCTGGGGCCTCACCCACCGCTACGCCTGGCGCTGCATTTCCGAGCGCCCCTTCGTCGCCGGCGGCTTCGTCTGGACCGGCTTCGACTACCGCGGCGAGCCGACGCCGCTGCAATGGCCGTCCGCCGGATCGTTCTTCGGCATCATGGACCAGTGCGGATTTCCCAAGGCCGCCTACTACCTTCACCAAGCGCATTGGATCGAGGACAAGCCCATCCTCCACCTGATCCCGCATTGGAACTGGCCCGGCAAGGAAGGGAAAAACATCCGCGTCATGGCTCTCACCAATGCCGACACCGTGGCGCTCACCCTCAATGGCAAGCCACTGGAAGAAAAAAAGGTGGACCCCATCGACATGGTGGAATTCCAAGTCCCCTACACGCCCGGCAAACTCGCAGCCATCGGAAAAAAGCAGGGCAGGGAAGTCTCCCGCTTCACCGTGGAAACCACCGGCAAACCCGCCGCCCTGGAAATCATCCCCGACCGCAAGTCTCTGGCGGGTGACGGCGCGGATGCCATGCCCCTCACCATCCGCGCGCTGGATGCGCAGGGCCGCGAGGTGCCGGATGCCAACCTGATGGTCGATTTCGAAACCGGCGGCGCAGGCAGCATCATCGGCGTCGGCAATGGCGACCCGAACTGCCACGAAGCAGAGAAACTCGTGGCCACGCCGACCGTGCGTGGTACCGCACTCAACGACGCATGGAAATGGACGACCGTGAAGGACCATGCCGCCAAAGATCTGGCGGAGTTGAAAACCGACCATGACGACTCGTCTTGGAAAACCGTGGACATCACCCCCGAGAAAGGACCCGTGCCGCAGGGAGATCATGCCGTTTTCCGCCGCAAAATCAACCTCACCGCCGAGGACCTCGCCGCCTCCCGCATCGTTCTCAACCTCGGCACCATCGACGACGTCGGCCTGGTGTTCGTCAATGGCCGCCGCATCGGCGAGTCGAAGAGCTGGTCTGAGCCCTTCGTCCGCGACATCAAATCCGCCCTGCACGAGGGTGGCAACGTCATTGCAGTGAGCTTGCATAACCAAGATCACGACGGCGGACTCGGCAAGGGCGCTTCCCTCCAGTTTTCCGGACAGAATGAAGTCACCGGCTGGAAGCGCAGCTTGTTCAACGGCCTCGCCCAAGTCATCGTGCAATCGACCCGCGACGGCACCGGCACCTTGGTCCTCCACGCCCGGGCGGCAGGCCTCAAGCCAGCAGAAGCCCGCATCCCGATCACTGCGGCCAGCGCCCTTCCTTCGGTCGAGAATCCCGGCGGCGGACAGGTCCTCAGCAGCTGGCTCCAATCGCCCGTTTCCACCGCCGCGCCCGATCCCACCGCCAAATTCGCGGATAACGACATGAACACCTGGACCAGCATCCAGGCAGGCATCCCCCAGAATTTCAGCGGGGGCTCATGGGCGCTTTTCCGCTGCCAGTTCACCCCGGTCGCCGCCATCGCCAAAACCGGCGGAAAGATTGTCTTCAAGGAAATTTCCGGCAGCGCAGAGGTCTTCATCGACGGGGTGAGCGCCGCCCGCAAGACCACCACCGCGCCCGGCCCCTTGACCGTTCCGCTCAACGCCAAAGACGGCCTGCGCACCCTGTCGCTCATCGTCAATGCCAAGGGCCAGCCAAAAGCGGGCCTCACCGGCGGAGTCTCCGTGATGGAATAGGCAGCCCGACATGCTGGCTTCCAAGAGCGATCCTCATCCCGCCGGCATCATGGATCAAATCCCAACACCCCAGCTTCACCACCCACCACCACCCAAAGCTTTTACAATTGGTATGGCGACTGCTCACCCACCCTGACCATCCGTCATGTCTCGACGGATGATCTAAATTCGGAATGCGGGATTTCTCCAATCTGATCCCACTCGAAATGCAACCATCCTCAGCCGACTATCTAGGAATCCTACCTTCGCTCGAAGTATTGCCATTCTTCGCGGACGAGTTCCAGCGCCACCTTCCCGGCGAGGATTTCCCATTCCACCTCAAGCCATTTTCCAGTTACGGGGAAATCAGCCGCAGCCTGCTCACCCGCAAGCTCGTGGCCGGGATCATCCCTTGGGAAATTTTCATCGCCGATATCTTGGCCCTCCCTGGCCAGCGCGCCTGCTGGAAAATCCCGATCTTCCTGCAAGCCTGCCCTACCGAATTGGTGCTGCGCGAACCCATCTACAAGGCATTCTATGCACCAGCTGGCACCGGTCCCGCCAAACTCCCCCAGCGCCTCAGCATCGGAATCGAAAGCCAGCACTCGCTCACCAAAGTCCAGCTCCGCGAGTGGCTAGCCCATTGGAAAGCCACCCACTCCACCACCCTCACCTTCACCATGCTCCCCATGGAGACTCGGATGGAGGCCCTCCAAAATGGCTCGGTCGACGCAATCATCGCACGCTCTCCATGGGGCATCCACGCGGAGGCCAGCGGCCTCGGCAGGCGGGACTTACGCTTCAATCGCAGCAAATACCACCAGCGACTCGTGCTCGTCTGCCATCGGGAATTCCTCGAAAAAAACCCCCAACTCAGCCAGAAACTCTCCCTTGGCATCGCCCATGCCCGGACACAACTCAAGACAAGCAGCGCCTTCTCCAAGGCCATCGAATCCATGACGGACCTTGGAAAACCCTTCATCCGCCCGCGAATGCTGGAAAAAGCCGCGGATTTGCACTCGTTCTCCTCCCTCGATGACGACGTCATCCCCGACATCAAACAACTCGTCTCCGAGCTGATGCTCCTCGGAGACCTCGCCATCCTCCCCAGCCAAGTCGCCGCCAGCGAACAAACGGCCCGCCTGCTCCTCCCTTGTCAGTGAGCCCCTTTGGATCGGTCGATATCCTCGGCTAACAAACTCAGAAAAACCTCCGCAACCCACGTCAGCGGGCGGGTCACCGGCCACCATGCGGAACAGGTCCGGCTCACGGAAAACCCTGGCAGCTTCAGGCAGACCAGCGCCCCCTCGTTCACCGCTCCCTGCGCCACTCGCTCCGGCAGAAACACAATCCCCTGCCCCTGCTTCGCCAAATCCAACGCCACCCGCGAGTCGGGTAAAATCCACTTCCGCAAGCCCACTTCCCCATTCCTCCCCAAATGCTTGGCAACATCCGCGAAAATCGACCCATCCTGGAACACCAGTAAACTCTGGCACAAGTCCTCGACCGATACCCGCGTCTTTTGCCCCAATCGGTGAAACGGCGCCACATACGCCCCGAATGGATCCACCGAAAGATCACGCCTCACCATCTCCGCAGGGACATGCTCCAGAAAATCCACCTCGAAGTCCACCCTCCGCACTCCCCCAACCCGCTCCTCATCCTCCCTCAGCACCACTTCCAAATTCGCCGCAGGAAAACACTCGTGAAATGACGACAAGGCCCCATTCCCCAAGATCCCCAGAAACACTGCCGGCATCCGGAACGCCAAACTCCCCAACCTCCCGTTCAACGCCGCCAACTCAAGCTTCATCGACGCCATCCGCTCTAACACCTCTTCAACCATCGGCATCAGACGCACCGCCGCCCCCGTAGGCTTCACCTGGGGCCCCAAACGCCGGAATAACGGGCAACCCAGATCCTCCTCCAGCGACTTCATCGCGTGACTCACCGCTGACGGACTCACCGACAAACGCTGCGCCGCCGCCGCGAAACTCCCCTCCTTCACGCACACATAAAACATCTGCAAACGCTTCGAATCCACAATCTCCCGGTCAATTACCGGAATTTTTTCAACCGAGCTCTCAAGATCGTGAATGGATTTCATCATGAATTCTCAGACCGCTTGAGCAGGCGCTATACCAAGGCCTGAAAACGTCGGCTTTTCCACACCTGCACGCTCGATCCCCCAAGGGGCTCACTGACCCGAACGTGAAGCGATTTCAACTTCCAACCCACCCTCGTGGCATGGGGGGTGCTCAACTCCAACCAGCGAAAGACATCCAAATTTTCCCCTCTTCTCGCTATCCAACACATCATCTAATACTATGAAAATCAAACCACTACGATACCTGGGCCTCCAGGTCGCCTGCCTCGCGTTTGCCGCCGCAGTCGCCCATGCCAAGCCTCCCACCGCGGAAGTGAACACCACCGGACTCGCCGTCACCGACGACACCGTCACGGTCGGCCAACTCCACTCCGCCACGGGAACCATGGCCATCAGCGAAACCGGCTCCATCCAGGCGGAACAGCTCGCCATCGACCAGATCAACGCCATGGGCGGCGTCCTCGGACGACAGATCAAGGTCATCAAGGAGGACGGCGCCAGCGACTGGCCTACCTTCGCGGAAAAGGCCAAAAAGCTCCTGGTCAGTGACAAGGTTGGCACTGTCTTCGGCTGCTGGACCTCCGCCTCGCGCAAGGCGGTGCTCCCCGTCTTCGAAAAGGAAAACGGAATGCTCTACTACCCGACCTTCTACGAGGGCCTCGAACAATCGAAAAATGTCATCTACACCGGCCAGGAAGCCACCCAACAAATCCTCGCCGGTCTCGACTGGATCGCCAAGGAAAAGGGTGCCAAGACCTTCTACCTCGTCGGATCCGACTACATCTGGCCACGCACTTCCATGAAGATCGCTCGCAAACACATCGAGAACGTCTTGAAGGGAACCGTCGTCGGTGAGGAATTCTACGCACTCGGCAGCACGTCCTTCGGATCCTTGATCAATAAGATCAAACTGAAGAAGCCCGATGTGATCTACGCCGCTGTGGTCGGAGGCTCCAACGTCTCCTTCTACAAACAACTCGCCGCGGCAGGGATCAACAGCAGCAAACAAACACTCCTCACCATCTCCGTCACCGAAGACGAAGTCCTCGGTATCGGCGGTGAGAACCTTGCCGGCTTCTACTCCGCCATGAAATACTTCCAAAGTCTCGACAACGAGAACAACAAGGCCTTCGTCAAAGCCTTCAAGGAGAAGTATGGCGCCGACAGCGTCATCGGCGACGTCACCCAGGCCGGCTACCTCGGCCCTTGGCTTTGGAAAGCTGCCGTGGAAAAGGCCAATAGCTTCGACATCGATAAAATCGCCGCCGCATCGCCCGGCATCGAGCTCACCACCGCTCCCGAAGGCTACGTGAAACTCCACGAAAACCACCACCTCTGGAGCAAACTCCGTATCGGCCAGTGGCTCAAGGACGGCCAAGCCAAGGTGCTCTATGAATCCGAACTCATCGAGCCGGATCCATTCCCGAAAGGTTATCAGTAAGCAACCGCGGTTCCTTTCGTGAACCTTCTCATTCCCCGGAGGGCCGGGCGTGTTCCGGCCCTCCATTTCCCCAATCAGGGACGTTTTACCAGCCTCTAACCTTCTAAAATTATGGGTGATTACACCAGCGAAGAATTACAAAGCATTTTTATCATGCAGAGCTTCTCAGGCCTCAGCCTGTTCAGCGTGCTCCTGCTCATGGGCCTAGGCCTCGCATTGATTTTCGGACAAATGGGCGTCATCAACATGGCCCACGGCGAGTTCATGGCACTCGGCGCCTACACGGTCTATTTCTGCTCCCACCTCACGGACTCCTACGCGCCCACCTTCGGCCCCTACTATTTCATCTTTGCCATCCTCCTGGCTTTCTTCATCTGCGCACTCCTCGGGGCGCTGGTCGAGTGGGCCATGATCCGCCACCTCTACCACCGACCGCTCGACACACTCCTCGCCACCTGGGGCCTCAGCCTCATCCTCCAGCAAACCTACCGCTCCACCTTCGGCGCTCGCGAGGTCACCCCCACCCTGCCTGAATGGCTGATGGGTTCCTACAACATCAAGGAAGGCCTCGATATCCCGATCAACGGGATGTTCGTCCTAGGCCTCTCCATCGTCGTCACCATCGCCCTCATCACTTTCATGTATCGCTCCTCCTTCGGCCTCCGCCTCCGTGCCACGGTCCAAAACCGGAAAATGAGCGCGGCCGTCGGTATCAACACCGCGAAGGTGGACCGCCTCGCCTTCAGCCTCGGGTGCGGCATCGCTGGCATCGCTGGCGCCGCATTCACCACCATCGGATCCACCGGCCCGGACAGCGGCAGCCGCTACATCGTGGACGCCTTCCTCGTCGTCGTCGCCGGAGGAACCGCCAGCCTGCTGGGCTGCCTCGCTTCCGCATTCGGCATCGCCCAGGCACAGTCGATCCTCGAGTTCTTCCTCGAAGGAACCAAGGGCAAGGTGGCGACTCTCCTCGTCATCGTCATCGCCCTGATGATCCGCCCGCAGGGACTTTTCCCCAGCAAGGTCCGCGGCCATTGACCGACCTAACACCCAACTCCTCACACCATGCAACTCCTTTTCAAAACGTTGTTCAAAACGCGCGGCGAGGCACTTGCCTTCGGGGGCTTCCTGCTCCTCTTGCTCGTGATCCTTCCCCTCGCCCTCCCAGTGTTCCGCCTCAACCTGGTGGGCAAATACCTCACCTTCGGCTTTGTCGCGGTTGGCCTGGTCCTGCTCTGGGGCCGCTGTGGCATCCTCAGCCTCGGCCAAGGAGTCTTCTTCGGGCTCGGCGGCTACTGCATGGCCATGTTCCTCAAACTCGAAGCCTCCGACCCCATCACCACGGCGATCCAATCCACCCCCGGCATCCCGGACTTCATGGACTGGAACCAGCTCACCAAGCTCCCTCTCTTCTGGGAACCGTTCAAAAGCCTGCCCTTCACCATCTTCGCCGTATTCATCCTGCCCGCCGCCGTCGCTTTCATCATCGGCTGGGCCATGTTCCGGCGCCGGGTCGGCGGCGTTTATTTCGCCATCATCACCCAGTCGCTCGCGCTGATCTTCTCCCTCGGCATCGATGGTAACCAGGGCTTCACCGGTGGCAGAAACGGCATCACCGACCTCCGCACGCTCTGCGGCTGGGACATCCGCAGTGAAAACGCCCAATACATCCTCTACTTCGCCTGCGTCGTCCTGCTCTTCACCGTGGCCATGGGCGCGAAATACATCATCAATACCCGCCTCGGCCGGGTCCTCGTCGCCATCCGCGACCGCGAGGACCGGGTCCGCTTCTCGGGATACGACGTGGCTATGATCCGCGCCTTCATCTTCTCCTTCGCCGCCATGATCAGCGGACTCGGCGGCGCGCTCTTCGTGCTCCAGGTCGGGTTCATGTCGCCCTCCATCATCGGAATCGTCCCTTCCATCGAAATGGTCATCTTCACGGCCGTCGGCGGCAGACTCTCCGTCCTCGGGGCCATCCTCGGTTGCCTGATCGTCAACTTCGGCAAGACCACCTTCTCGGAAGCTTACCCAGACCTCTGGCTCTACCTCATGGGCGGCACCTTCATCTCCGTGGTCATGTTCTTCCCGAACGGCCTCGCTGGCCTCATCGAGAAAATCCCCACCAGCAAGGAAAATTACCAGGCGCTTTTCGCCCGCTTCAAAAAGACGGCCTCCACCCCTCCCACTCAAAAATCAACTCCCATCACCGATGAACATTGATCACCCAAATGTGTTAGAAGTCGAGGACCTCGGTGTCTCGTTCGACGGATTCAAGGCTGTCGATGGATTCAACTTCTATCTCGCCCAGAACCACGTGCACGTCATCATCGGCCCGAACGGCGCGGGCAAAACCACAGTGCTCGATTTGATCTGTGGCAAAACACTCGCCACCGCCGGCTCGATCAAATTCAAGGGCAAGGAACTCCGCGGCAGCCGCGAATACCGCATCGTCCGCGCGGGCATCGGCAGGAAATTCCAAAACCCATCAATCTACGAAAACCTCACCGTTTTCGAAAATCTCGAACTCTCCCACCCGACAGGCCGCGGAGTCATCGGCTGCCTGATGTTCCGCCGCACGGCGTCAATCAAACAACAATGTGAGGACGTCGCAGCACAGATCGGACTGTCCGATCGCCTCGATACCGAAGCCGGAATCCTCAGCCACGGCCAAAAACAGTGGCTGGAAATCGGCATGCTCCTCATGCAGGACCCGGAAATCATCATGCTGGATGAACCCGTGGCCGGCATGAGCGTCCGCGAGCGGACCCAAACCGCAACCCTCATCCGTAAAATCTCCAAAGACCGCTCGGTCATCGTCATCGAGCACGACATGGAATTCGTCCGCGAAATCGCAGACCGCGTCACCGTCATGCATCTGGGAAAAATCCTCGCCGAGGGATCCATGGAAAAGGTCAGCAATGATCCGAAAGTCATCGAAGTTTACATTGGCCACTAACATTATGATATCCGTCACCAACCTCCAAGTTTGCTACGGCCAGAGCGTCGTCATCCCCGACATGTCATTCACCGCACCCCAAGGCGAGATCCTAGGAATCATCGGACGCAACGGCATGGGGAAAAGCACGCTCTTCCGCGCCTTGATCGGCATGATCCCCACCCGCTCGGGCAAGATCACCCTGAACGACAAGGACATCACCGGACAACCCTCGTTCCGCCGCGTCGCCCAGGGCGTCGCCTTCGTCCCCCAGGGACGCATGATCTTCCCCTACCTCTCAGTCTATGAAAATCTCATCTCGGGCGTGCAGGGACGGGTCAGCAACGACGCCGTGAACGAAATCTACGCGCTCTTCCCCGTCCTCCACGAAATGCGCAAGCGCAAAGGCGGAAACCTCTCCGGCGGACAACAGCAGCAATTGGCCATCGGCCGCGCCCTGATGACCAACCCCAGCGTGCTCCTCCTCGACGAACCGACCGAAGGCATCCAGCCATCCATCATCAAGGACATCTCCAAGAGCCTCCGGGAAATCCGCAAAATCCGCAAACTCACCATCGTCGTGAGCGAACAGGTCCTCAGCTTCGTGCTCGATACCTGTGACAACATCATGGTCATCGACAAGGGAAACCTCATCCGCGAGGACCGCCGCGCCGATGTCAACGCGGACCAGATCAAGGCCATGCTCGCCGTCTAACTAAATCTAACCATTTCCACGAAACCATACCCCATAAAGCCAAATGAAAACACTGATTAAAGTCGATCTCGACGCCACTCCGGAATCACAAGACTGCCTTCACAACCGCTGGCATCCCGATCTACCGATGGTTGCCATGGTGAACCCCGGAGACGAGTTCCGGGTCGAGTGCATCGACTGGACCGGCGGCCAGATCAAAAATGATGATGCCGCCAACGACATCGATGTGGTCGATCTCACCAAGGTCCACTACCTCTCCGGCCCCATTGGGGTTCATGGCGCGGAGCCAGGCGACCTCCTGGTGGTTGACATCCTCGACGTCGGCGTCCTCAAGGAATCCGAGTGGGGATTCACCGGTCTCTTTTCCCGCACCAATGGCGGCGGATTCCTCACAGACCATTATCCGGACGCCCGCAAGGCTTGTTGGGACTTCCACGGAATCTATACCTCATCCCGCCACATCCCCAATGTCGAGTTCGCAGGGATCATGCACCCAGGCCTCATCGGCTGCCTTCCTTCCAAGGAAATGCTGAACACCTGGAACACCCGGGAAAAGGAACTCTTCGATACGGATCCCGAGCGCGTGCCGCCGCTCTGCGCCCTGCCCTCCGCAGGCACCGCCCACATGGGCCGCATGACCGGTGCCGCGCGGGATGCCGCCGCAGCGGAAGGCGCCCGCACCGTCCCCCCTCGGGAACACGGTGGAAACTGCGACATCAAGAACCTCACCCGCGGCTCCAAGGTCTACTTCCCAGTCTATGTCAAAGACGGCGGCCTGTCGATGGGAGACATCCACTTCAGCCAGGGCGACGGCGAGATCACCTTCTGCGGCGCCATCGAAATGGCCGGCTACCTCGACCTGCGCGTCAGCCTCATCAAAGGCGGCATGGAGAAGTATGCGATCCGCAATCCACTCTTCCTGCCCAGCCCGCTCACCCCGGAATACAAGCGCCACATCATCTTCGAAGGAATCTCCGTGGACGAGGCCGGCAAACAACACTACCTCGACCCGTTCGTCGCCTACAAGATGGCCTGCTTGAACGCCATCGAGTATATGAAAAAATTCGGCTACACCGGCGAGCAGGCATACGCCATTCTAGGCACCGCCCCGGTTGAAGGACACATCAGCGGCATCGTGGATATCCCGAACGCCTGTGCCACCCTCTGGCTGCCTACGGAGATCTTCGACTTCGACATCATGCCGAACGCCCATGGGCCGACCCAGAGCGTGAAACAAGGCTTCGACCTCGCACGGGTGAAATAACCACAAACCCATCACATCCATGCCTCTCTACGATTTTTCCTGTGGCGATTGCGGTGAATTCAGCATGTTCCTCACCATCGAGGAACGAAACGCCGCCATCTCCTGTCCGAGTTGTCTGCGTGCGGCAAAGCGGCTCATCCTCGCGCCGAACCTGGCGTTGATGAATCCGTTCACCCGCAAGGCCACCGCGATCAACGAGAAAAGCCGCCATGAGCCGCGGATGAGCACGGGACACTCCTGTGGCAGCGGTTGCGGGTGCGGAACCAAGATCCGCCCGGCAAGGACCAAGGAAACCAAACTCGGAGTCCTCCAAGGCCAGAAGGCATCCTCTAGGCCATGGATGTTAGGCCACTGAGACCCATCCATCAAAAGTAGCCGCACCGCCCGGTGCCGCAACCGACTGCGGGGAGAACAGACCAACCGCCGCCAAATCCGCGGCGGGTGTCCTGGGCTCCCCCTTTCGCGTTTCATACACATGCACTCACAGCAGTAGCACGCTACCCTTCACCGTTTACCCTAAAAACCGAAGCGAGCTTGAACAGAAGAACACAAAAGTCACAAAGGAAGTGTAAAATTTCTTCTGTAAAAGCGAGGCGCTGATTTCACCTGCGATTCACCGCCCTCCCGGGTGGCTTGCAGCGTCCGTTCAAGGCCTTTAGTCTGAGGTTACTACTCCAATAGACCAAGACCATGAACGGACAAGTCGAAGCTACCCTCCAAGACCAACTCCTCAAGATTCTTTTCGCCGAAGGCCTCGGCGACGGACTCGCCAACATCGCCCAACTCCTAAATTTTGATTATTTCTGTCTCTCGTAATTTA
>CALMKO010000185.1 GCA_937867415.1 uncultured Verrucomicrobiota bacterium
CACCCCGCACCCCGCACTTGCAGGAACCCCCGCATCCCGATAACACCCGGGTGTGGCCGCCAAAGCAAAAGCTAAACCTGAAAGCGCCGGGAACTTCTTCGCCGTCGTCGGCAGCGATGAAGGGCTCGTCCGCGAGCGGGCCTTGATCCTCTACAATGAACTCACCGGCGGCGTGGACGATGGCTTCACCCACGAAACCATCGACGGTATCGCAGATAACTCCGAGTCCGCCTTTGAAATCTGTTCGTCCACCGTCCAATCCCTCCTCACCATCCCCATGTTCGGCGGGGATAAGGTCGTCTGGCTCCGCAACGCGAATTTCCTCGGCGACAATGTCACCGGCCGTTCCCAACGCACCGAAGCCGGCGTGGAAAGCCTCCGCTCCACCCTCGAACGCGGCATCCCTCAGGGAGTGAAATTCCTGCTCACCGCCCAAGGCGTGGACAAGCGCCGGTCATTCTGGAAATTCATCGAAAAAGCCGCGGACGTCCAAGTCCACGACCGCATCGACACCAGCCGCGATGACTGGCAGGACCAAGTCGCCCGCTTGGTCACCAGCCGCGCCAAAGAACTCGGCCTCCGCTTCGAAACAGACGCCCTCGCGCTCTTCGTCATGCTCGCCGGCGAGCAATCCCAACAAATCGGCAACGAACTCGAAAAACTCGATCTCTTCCTCGGCGAGGACCGCCGTGAAGTCACCGAGGACGACGTCCGCTTGCTCGTCCCGCTCAGCCGCGCGGCCGTCGTTTTTGAAATCGGCAAGGCCATCCAGTTAGGAAATGCCGCCCGCGCCATCCAACTCATCGACCAGCAGTTGGAGGCGGACGAATCCGCCATCGGCATCATGCGCGCATCCATCATCGGCGTGGTGAGGAACCTCTTCATGGCCAAGCTCATCATCGAGAAGTTCAAAGTCCCGACGGGAAATTACAGCGCTTTTTCCGGTGGCCTCAACCGCCTTGCCGAGGCGGACCGCGCCTGGCTCCCTCAGAAAAAAGACGGCTCGGGCGTGAATGTCTTCCCGATCTTCCTCGCCGCAGACAACGCAAAAAACTTCGAACTCGCCGGCCTCCAAAACGTCATGGAAGCCACCCTCAAGGCGGACCAGGCCCTCGTCACCACCGGCCTCGACCACCGCCTCGTCCTGCATCGCCTGATTGTGGAAATCACCGCTGCGAGAAAATCCCGCCCCCGCCGATGAAGCTGCTCCTCCCCGCCATCCTCATCGGCCTCGTCGCCGGCTTGTTAGGCGCGCTCTGCGGCGTGGGCGGCGGCCTGGTCATGGTGCCGGCATTTATCGGCCTGTTAGGTATCGAGCACAAACAAGCCGTCGCCACCTCCATGGCGGTCATCATCGTCACTGCCGTGGCAGCCACGGCGAACAACTCCAAAATCGCCGGCCTCATCGACTGGAAAATCGTCGCCCTCGTCGGCCTCGCCTCCGCCGTCTCCGCATGGTTCGGCAGTGACCTGATGCGCACCTTGAGCAACCAGACGCTCACCCGCATCTTCGGCGGCGTGCTGCTCATTTTCGGCGCGCGGATGCTCTGGAAAGGCTGATCCAGCTCACCCCAGCGCGGATAAGACCTTCACCGTCTGCCACGCCGCCTCCACATGATGCACCCGGAAAATCTGCGCCCCACGCCGCATCGCGGCACTCATGCAGGCCACGGTCCCCGCATCCCGCGCCGTCGGATCCGCCAAGCCTAACACCTCGCCAATCACGGTCTTCCGCGAGACCGGAACCAACACCGGCCGCCCGAATTTCTGCAAGCGCTCCAGTTCCCGGAACACGGTGAGATTGTCCTCCCGTTGTTTCGCGAAGTCGATCCCCGGGTCCAGGATCACCGAGTCCATCGGCAAGCCCGCCGTCTCGATTTGGCGTAGCTTTTCCTCAAAGAACCCCTCAAGAGCCGCCATCACGTCCGGCCAGCGTTGTTGGAAATGCGCCACCTTCGGCTCACCCACACTATGCATGATCAGCAAGGCCGCGCCATGCGCAGCACACGCCCGCGCATTCCGATCATCGGGCAGGGCTCCCATGTCATTCACCAACTCCACATTTCCCAACTCCAAAACGCCCGCCACCACCTCGGGTCGCCACGTGTTTGCCGAGAGCACCGGCGGCCAAACCTGCTCCGCATCGCGCGGCTCCTGCCCTTGCCAAACCTCATCCCAACGCTCCAAAAAGCCCCTGAAACGCCGCAATTCCTCCGCCACCGTCACGGCCGCCCGATTCGTCCGCGCACTTTCCGCCCCCACATCGATCACATCCGCCCCGGCCATCACCTGGCTCCGTGCCTGATGCAGCGCTTCCCCGAAATCCAAGGTCCCATCACCTGAAAATGAATCGTCATTCACATTCACAATCCCCATCACCAACGGACGCCGGGGAAACTCAATCACCCGTTCAGGAAGCCTCAATCGCATGGGCGCACTCTCCCCTGAAAATTGAAAACTGAAAACTAGAAACTCATCCAGCTTGCCCACCGCCGCTCCGTATCTACGCTCCACCCATGTCATCCACCTTCGGCCACACTTTCCGCATCCACACTTTTGGCGAGTCGCACGGTGGCGGCGTCGGTGTCGTCATCGACGGTTGCCCGCCGCGCATCCCCGTTTCACTCCCGCAAATCCAGCACGAACTCGACCGCCGCCGCCCGGGTCAATCCGAAATCGTCACCCCGCGGAAAGAGGCGGACACCGCCGAGCTGCTCTCCGGTATCCAGGACGGGCTCACCCTCGGCTGCCCCATCGCCATCCTCGTCCGCAATACCGACCAACGCCCGGGGGCCTACGATGAAATGGCCGTGAAATACCGCCCCAGCCATGCGGACTACACCTACGACGCCAAATACGGCATCCGCTCCGCCTCCGGTGGCGGGCGCGCATCCGCCCGCGAAACCATCGGCCGCGTCGCCGCCGCCGCCGTCGCCCGCCAAGTCTTGGACACCCTCCATCCCGGCATCCAAGTCCTCGCCTGGGTCAAGTCCATCCAGGATCTCAACGCCACCGTCGATCCAGAAACCATCGACGCCCAGACCATCGAGTCCAACATCGTCCGCACCGGCGACCCCGCCATGGTCGAGACCATGATCGAGCGCATCAAGGCCATCCGCTCGGATGGAAACTCCGTGGGCGGCGTCATCGAGTGTGTCATCCGCAACTGCCCACCCGGCCTCGGCGAACCGATTTTCGACAAGTTGGAAGCAGACCTCGCCAAGGCCATGCTCTCACTCCCCGCGACCAAGGGCTTTGAAATCGGCTCCGGCTTTTCCGGCACTCTTCTCACCGGCCGCGAGCACAACGATCCCTTCCGCATGGTCGCGGGCCAGGTCCGCACCACCCGCAACCACTCCGGCGGCGTGCAAGGAGGAATCTCCAACGGCGAATCGATCATTTTCCGCGTAGCCTTCAAGCCCACCGCTACCATCATGAGCAATCAGGAAACCGTGACCTCCGCCGGGGAAAACACCGAACTCCAAGGCCGCGGCCGCCATGACGCCTGCGTGCTCCCCCGCGCTGTCCCCATCGTCGAGGCCATGGCCACCCTCGTTCTCACCGATCACCTGCTCCGCCAAAAAGCGATCCGTTAGATCACCGCTTGACCGCGTGATCACACCCGTAGGCCTCGAGCATTTCCTCCACTTGCAAAGCCAGCGGGGTCAAGGTCGAGTAGGCCGAGCCAGCCTCCGCCGCGCAACCGATGTAGCCGATTTGATTCTCGATCGGAAGGGCGAGTTCCCGCGCCTCCAGCCACTCTTTGAACAAACAAAGAGCCTCCACCCACTGATGGAGAGAGAATGGTCCCTCATCCGCCTCCGCCAACAACTGGTCCGCAAGCGGACTGTTTGCACCCGAAAAGTCCGCCTTCAAGTAGGCCACGAGTTTTTGAGATTCCGCAACCTCCTTAAGCAAGCGATCCAATGCATCAGTTTTCATGCCGGTTTGAATGTCACAAATATTGACCAATTCCAAAGAATTCTTGATTTTTGTTTCCCCAATCACGCAGCCACAGATGGCCATTCCTGATCGAAGTCCCCCCCCGCGCGGATGCCAAAAAGGTCGGCTGAAAATCGAAAAATCGCCGGTCATCGACACGCCGCTACAGTGCCCGCGCCTGAGCTGCTTGTAGGGGCGTCTCTATGAGCGCCCGAGCGCATGAGCAAAGAGGGAACCGCCTCTTCAATCACATCGGCGGTCATAGACACGCCGCTACAGGCTT
>CALMKO010000186.1 GCA_937867415.1 uncultured Verrucomicrobiota bacterium
GGCTCGGTTGCCCTGCCCTTGTGGAGGGAGGTCCACCACGCCCCTCGCTTCCGTCACCGGAACATCCGCATCTTCCACGAATGCGCCAACATCGATATCGCCGTCCGCGTCACCTCACCCGCCAGTGCCGGCCAGATGCGCAAAGCATGCTCCCGCGTGGTCGCCGATCTGAACGAACAGGAAATCTATCTCAACATCGCGCACCACACCTTCAGCATCCACCTCATCGACGACGCCACCGGCCGCTACCACGGCATGGCCTGTCATTTCAACCAATGCCCCAAGCACAAACGCGAATGCCAGATCCCCGGTTGCGGGGCCGCCCCTTTCGTCCGGATCTTGCCAGGGTTCCAACTCAAATCGCACCGCCTGAACGAATCCAACTCGCAGGTTTTGTTCCAGCGGCAGGGGGGATGAAACAGCGCTACTGGTGAGGCGTCTCCATGCTCCAGTAACTCGGCATCGACACCGACCGCTTCGCCTCCTCCACCGGCACCATGCGCGGGCTGGAAGTCGCGTGAGCGGCCCGCCAATCCCTTTTCCCAGCTATCCCAGGCTGAGAAAGGGGGGGGCACCTACTGTCATGCAACCGATCCATGTGATTCGGGAACCGAACTTGGATACAAATTTATTGAGCCACCCGAAACCGAGCTTGCGACACGATCCGAATTTGATAATTTCTATCTCCTATAATTTGGTGAGTGGTCGCCAGCGGTTAGGACTCAGGCGCAAGCAGGTTTCTGATAATTTCTGTCTCCTGTAATTTGATGTGTCTCCTGTAATTTGATGCGCGCGGCCAGTTCGGTCTTGGTGCCGTGCTCCTGCACGAGAATTTGCTGGAGTTGGAGGGAAGCCCGGTGAGCCCCAGGACATTACCATTCCTTTGGATTCAGCTCCTCGCACCCTGAGAAGACATCGGGATTCAAGACGGCCCGGCGGCGCAATTGCGAGCGGGTGGTCTGAGCCATCCCGATCTCTTCACAGAGGCCGTCGAAGTTTTCTGCAATCCCACGGACCTGAGCCTCCACGATGGATCGCGCCTTGTCGTTTGAAAGGCCGAACTCCGGCGCGGCCTCGAGGCATAATCGAATTCTCGAGAGATTGCTGCGCTGGGTGATCTTCATCCCGTGGCTTGCCTCTCCGCCCGCCCGTGGGAAGGGCGTGATGTCATAGGCCGGTGTGAGCTGGATGGTGTTTCCCTCGACGAAGAAGGAGTGATTGCGGGCATGGTCGTCGGTATTGCCGATCAACACGTTGAAAACGAGGCGGGAAAACAACTCCGTGGCGTCCTTTTTGAAGGCGAGGCCGTAAATCCGCAGCTGATCCACCAGATTCGGATAGGTGGCTTCCCTTGCCCATTTCTCGTCGAGTCCGAGCACGGTCAAGGCAGAGACGAGCGAGCGACGACACCAGCCGGAGGTGCCGGGTTGTCGATCAAAACGCTTCACCAAGAGCACATCTTTTCCCGCTGATTTCTCGAAGGAAACCTCCGCCACGTTCATTCCAAGCCGCGCAGCGAGCGTCATGGCGACGTATTCCGCCTTCACGATCTGGAAGTTGTCCGTGGAGATGGAGAACTTTGCCACATACTTGGCGTTTTCCCCGGTGATGGCGGCCTTGGGTCGGGCTCCGCCGATGCTGGTTCCGTGATTCAGCGCCTCTTCAAGCTCTGGAGGAATCGGCTGATGGGTCGCAAGCCCTTCGGCCGCCTCGTGCAGCTCGACCAGCGAGGCGGTGCCCGGCTCTCTGGGAATGTATTCCGACGCGGATTCCTGGAAGTCCATGGCACCCGTGCGGTCCGATCCTGAGTGCAGAAGATAGGTCGATTCATCCACGTTTTCTCCGGCAGCCCTTTCCATTCTACCGAAGAGCCGGTTTTCGATCACTCGCCGCCCCCAGGCATCGGGTGCCGCATCGCGCAGACAGGAGAAATGATCCAGGCCATCAA
>CALMKO010000187.1 GCA_937867415.1 uncultured Verrucomicrobiota bacterium
CCCCCAAGCCACCCCATGAATCATTCCTATCCCGTCCTCAGCCCGGAAGAAGCCGCCGCTTTGATCAAACACGACGAAATCATCGGCTTCAGTGGATTCACCCCCGCCGGTGCAGCCAAGGTCATCCCCACCGCCATCGCGGAAAAGGCCAAGGCCGAGCACGCCGCCGGCCGGGATTTCAAGGTCGGAGTCATCACAGGAGCCTCCACCGGCCCTTCGCTCGACGGCGCACTCGCCAAGGCGGACGCTATCAAGTTCCGCACCCCCTACCAATCCGACAAGGACCTCCGCTCCAGCATCAACGCCGGCAAGACGCATTTCTTCGACATGCATCTCTCCCTGCTCCCCCAATACGTCCGCTACGGGTTTCTCGGAAATTTGGACTGGGCCATCGTTGAAGCCGCTGACGTCTCGCCCGATGGGAAAGTATTGCTCACCAGCAGCGTCGGCGCCGCCCCCACCTTCCTCACCCAGGCCAAGCGCATTCTCATCGAGATCAACGCCCGCCACCCCAAGGAATTGCTCGGATTTCACGACATCTACGAACCGGAATCACCCCCACACCGCCGGCCCATCCCGATCTGCGCCGCCGATGACCGCATCGGAACCCAACGCGTCTGGGTCGATCCCAAGAAAATCGTCGGCATCGTGCATTCTAACTGCCGGGACGAGGTGAACGACTTCAGCCCCGTCACCGACGTCACCACCCGCATCGGTCAACACGTCGCGGAATTCCTCGCGGCGGAAATCCGCAACGGCCACGTCCCCAAGAGCTTCCTCCCCATCCAGTCGGGCGTCGGGAATGTCGCCAATGCCGTGCTTGCTGCCATGGGCGACCACCCGGATATCCCACGCTTCCAGATGTACACGGAAGTGATCCAGAATTCGGTGATCGAACTGATCAAACAGGATCGCTGTTCCTTCGTCAGCGGGGTTTCACTCACCCTCACCGATCCGGTCCTGCAAAGCGTCTATGACAACCTCGACTCCTTCCGCGGCCGCCTGTTACTCCGCCCTCAGGAAATCGCGAACAACCCGGAGATCGTCCGCCGCATCGGCATTATTTCCATCAACACCGCCCTGGAAGCGGATATCTTCGGAAACATCAACTCCACCCACGTGTTAGGACAAAAAATGATGAATGGCATCGGTGGCTCGGGTGACTTCACCCGGAATGCCTACATCTCCATTTTCACCTGCCCATCCACCGCCAAGGATGGCACCATCTCCGCGATCGTGCCGATGTGCTCGCACATGGACCACAGCGAGCACTCGGTGCAAGTGCTTGTCACCGAGCATGGCGTCGCGGACTTCCGGGGCAAGGACCCGCGCGAGCGCGCATCACTGGTCATCCAGAATTGCGTGGACCCATCCTACCGTGATCTGCTTCAGGAGTATTTCAAACTCACCGAAAACGGCCACACTCCTCAATCGTTCCGCTCCGCCTTCGCCTTTCATGAGACCTTTCTCAAAACCGGTGACATGCGAAACACTCAATTTTCATCTCAAATCTGAAATCTCAAATTTCAAATCCCACCATGGAACAACTCCTCACCGAATTTCCCGCCCACACCTACGAGCAATGGCACGCCGCCGCTGAAGCCCTGCTCAAAGGTGCCCCATTCGAGAAATTGCTCGTCAGCCAGACCTACGAAGGCATCACCATCCAGCCGATCTATCGGCAGGAAGACATCGCCCAGCTTGAGCACCGCAAGCACTTCCCCGGCGCGGATTCCCTCGTCCGTGGCAGCCAGCCCGGTGGCTTTCTCAAAGCCGGATGGGAAGTCTCCCAGAACCTTCAGGCAGCCAATGCCGCAGAACTCAACAACCTCATCCACCAAGGGCTCAACGGCGGACAAAGCGAGCTCAACCTCAGCATCCATGATGCCACGGGCAAGCTCACCTTGGAAAACACCGCAGACGTCCAGACCGCCCTCAAGGACGTCGCCATCGACGCCATCTCCACCTACTGGCAGGCGGGAGCCGCCAGCCTACCCACCGCCGCCCTCTTCATCGCGGCCGCCGAACAAATCGGCCTTTCCCCGGCCCAGCTGCGCGGCGGCTTTGAAAATGATCCGCTTGGCGACCTTGTCTCCCAAGGAGAACTCCACCCGTCACTCGAGCTGCGCTTCGACCACATGGCATCTCTCACCCGCTATGCCATCGCGAACGCCCCCCAGCTCCGCACCATTTCCGCAGGCGGGGATGCCTACCACAACTCCGGTGCCACCGCCACCCAGGAACTCGCATCCATCATCTCCACCCTAGTCTGCTACCTGGAGGAAATGAAATCCCGCGGCCTCCCACCCGCCCAAGTC
>CALMKO010000188.1 GCA_937867415.1 uncultured Verrucomicrobiota bacterium
GGATGCAAAGAAACTCCTGCCGCATCACGGGGCTGGGCTGACCGCTCTTCAGTTTTGCGCAGGTGACTTCGGTGGCAGGATGGTGATGGAGCCGTCAGCATGGGTTAGGCGCATGCCGTCGGGCTGGCGGGAAAGATTGGAAATCACTTGGTCCCTCGCAGTTCCGGTCGGGAGTTGGCTGGCCCATGTGTTTGCTTCTTCTGGCCCGAAGCGTTGCAGGACGCCGTTGCTGATGGCAACCAATGCTCCCCCGCCGATTTTGGGCGACAGGGAGAGGGCGGTTTGGGTCGCAGCACTCAAGTCCTGACGCGCCCATTCCACGACCGCGTTGTGCTGGGCGGCTTCCCTTGCGTGGACATCAGGAATCCGGTCCGCCCACTCATAAGCGGCCTGCGGTTCGGTCCTTGCCCAAATGCGGCTGATACTGCTCAAGGCAAACATCCGCTCCTCTGGGTCTTGGAAGGAATTGGCATAGTTCCTTGCTTTGTCCAAGTCGGTGCGAGCCATGCCTTCAACGGCGCGCGACATCAGGGAAAGCTGTTCATCACCGCTTGTCAGGCCATTGGCCCAAGCGATCCCCCGGACCGGATCGACGAGGGCAAGCACCGTTCCAAGCGCCAATTCGCGGCTGCCCATTTGGAGGATGCGTTGCATTCCGGGATCTTCGGGATCCACTCCCCAAGCGGTCGCCAGGGACAACAACGCGGCATTTCGGTCCACACCTTCCGGAACGGTTGCTGCAAGCGCCACGGCCTGATCGGGTGGCAACTTGGCCGCAGCGCCCATCATGCCGGCGATGAATGCCTTCCGATCCTTCGGCTCCGTCAAGCGTTCCAGAATCGCGAGAGCCTCGGCGGGATCACTGGTGGTAAGATCATGGCCGAGAGTTTCAAGGGCATTCTTGCGTTCCCAAGGATCCGTGAGCGAAGTGGCGGATGCGAAGGTCATCTGACCGCTGGCCCCGGGTGTCTTGACCGCCTTGGGGGAAGTTTTCGGACGGACCGGGGGCAAGGGACTCACGTTGCCATGGTTGGCTTTCGTTGGCGTTTTCGGAGCAGGTCCAACCAAACGGTTTTCAGTCGGGTTCGGTGCAGATTTGGTAAAACTCCATAGGAAGACCATGCCTGCGATCAACATGCAGAATCCGGCAGGAAAGAGTAGGTCTCTTGGTTTCTTCATTTCAGATCAGGAATGGGGTTCTGGCTGCGCCTATCAAGTCAACGAGAGTGTTAAGATACCATTTTTGCGAACGTGGGCTTCTGAGTTTCTTGCAACCCTTGGGGCCTCACCGCGGATCGATTTTTTTCATCTCCACCTTCATGTCGAATTCTCCGTTGGGTCCTTCGGATACTGACATTTGGAGATCGAATAGTGCTCCATTCTCATCTGCGGATCCGATCCTGATTTGTCCCGGAGCTCCTAGGGGCATGATCAGTCCGGGAGCACTGAGCACATCGATGCCCTCCGGATGGGCAAAGGTTTCTTTCATGTCCTCAGCCGTCCATACTTCGGCATTTTGCTGCGACTTCCGCTCATTCGTCACCAAGCTGGAGAGGCCAGTATGCTCCAAGCCTTTGTCTGAGGCGCTCACGATTTTTGTCTCTGCACGAAGTTGCTTCTCGCCGTTCGGTCCGGTCAACCATTCCGGGGTAACCACAGCAAACTCATGATTGCCGTCTGCGGTGGCATAACCACCAAGTACCATCGAGTGCCCGGCAGGTAACAGGGTGTGAACCCGGACCGTTGCTACTTCCGGACCATCCTCACGAAGTTGTTCATCGCGCGGATCCACTTCGGAAACTGGCGGTTTCGAAGTGGTCGCCGGCCGCTTCGGTCGTCGGACAGGAGGTGCGTCAGCTTCATCGAACTGGGCCTGAAGTGTGGGAATTGTGGTGGATGCGACCTTGGATGGATGACTGTTCGGAATCGGCCGAACAGAAGCAGATGGTGGCCCCGACGACATCATCCAAACCATGACGATCAAGAGGATCAGAGCGGGAAAGATATAGAACCAGCGGTGTGAAAGTTTCATAGGTGACTGTGCAATGGATCGCTATTTTGATGACATGACTCAACGTTCATGGACGGTAAACCTCACCGTCCTGAGCGATAAGAAGGAACTCACGTGAATTGCCGGTGTGGGTGATGGCCACGCCTATCCCCATTTCAACCAAGCGTGAGACGAGTTCGGTTTCTGATATCATCCGGACCTCAAGTCCTGGACTCGGAGCGATCTGTGCAATCGCAGGCGACTTCTGCTCCGGCATCATGACGAACCAACCGCCTGCCAATCCTAGGGCCAAAATGCTTGCTCCTACGGTTGCCCTTCCGCGGATTTGGCGACGGCGAGACTCTTGCTTCATCGCGCCAAGCGAACGGCTGGCGAGATCACGTGGCAACTCGTCGTCGAGCGCATCGTTCCAAAGATCGTCGTGTTTCATGGCGGCTTAGTCAGATGAGAGATTTGAGAGCATTTTGAAAACTCGGACACGGAGGGATTGTCTTGCGCGAGCGAGGCGAGACTCGGCGGCATCCTCGCTGATTTGATGGTGGTTTGCAATCTCTTGGATCGACCAGCCCTTGTCATATTTTGCCTCAAGAATTGCCCGTTCCGCAGGGGATAACTGCTGAAGGCTTGTGCGCATCGCACCGAGTATTTGGTTCGTTTCGGGTGGATCCGGTGAAGGTGCTGATAATCGCGTGAAGCGATCCAGAAACTTCAGATACCGGCCTTTCTTTCGCCCGTGATCGGCCGCTGCACTGCGCGCTATTTTTGTTAGCCAGTTCCAGAAGATTTCGTCGTCATCGAACTTTCGGACATGTCGCACGATCCTGATCAAGGTGTCTTGAAGAATATCACTCGCCGTATGGCTGTCGCCTCGCTGCAAGACCATCAAATAGCGGAAGAGTCGGTTGGCGTAAAAGCTGTGGAAAACGGAAAACGCTTCGTGATCACCCTGGGCCATTCGACGTGTGAGTTCAGCTACGGAATGCGCTTCAGGGGTGGCCTCGGATTGCATGCAACGGAGGGGTAAGCCAATCAGGATGAAGGTGGGTGTGTCAGTTATCTTCTCCCGATGGAGTTGGATTCTGCGGAGCGATTAGTGGGGTAGGTGGAGAGGCTGATGGGACATCAGATGACGGATTCACAATCACGGGCGAAATGGGTTTTCCTCCGAGATTCAAGGATCTTTCGGCCGCGAGCTGCCTGTTCCGATTGGCGGCTTCAAGCGCAGAGACCCCACCCAGCGCTTGGATTACCTGCGCCACAAGATCCACCTCTTCTTGAAAGCCTGCGACAATCAGAATCCCAGTGGCCTCATGGGCCTCAATGATTGGAAAACTGGATGTCTTACGGCCATGAGCTTTGGCGTTTACTTCGCAAGCAAGCTTCGCAGCATCCTTGATGTCGGTGAGAAGTTTTTGAAATCCTGCCGCTTCGTCAACTGCCGGGCTCGTCACATGGAAAACACGCGAAGTTGCCTCAGGCTTCTCCTGTGGGGAAATGATCGAATAGATTTTTCCATGGGCATCTGCAGTTTCCTGCAGTGCCGCTTCTGAATGGAGGATGGTACAGATTGCGGTGAGAGCTTGGTAAGCCGACACGTTGTTCAGGGCAATGTAAGGAACTGCAAGATCGCGCAGATCGTTGGCCAGAAGAATATTTGTGGAAGATTCCTTGCTCAGTAACTCCACGAACTGGCCAAGAGTCCCCTGCTTCAGCGACAAATTGACAATCGTATTCTTCATGTCGACCTGAGCTGCCGCGAACGGACAGCAGAGGAGATGGATCGAGAATACAAAGTAGGTAATAGATTTAGTGAGTTGTTTCATGGCACATGGGACACGTCAGAGGGCTGAAAATCCGTCGCGAAATTTCTTTTTTCTTCGGTGTCGAAATAAAAAATGGCTCAACGGCGACGATTCAGAAAGGAAGCCGCATGCCACGACCCCGATCGCCTGGTAACTAAAGCCCTGTCAGATAGTCGAATGAGGAACGGGCGAAGTCCTCATCATCGGTGGGTAGATCATTCTCGACCACCCAGTGGTGGATGCCTGCCGCTTTCGCGGCGGTGAGAATGCCGCGCCAATCGAGGACGCCCGTACCAATCGTGGCCCACCCGTCCTGGTCCAGATTCCGACCTTCGCAGGCGCGATCTTTGATGTGAATGGTAGTGATTTGGCTGCCGAATCTTTCGATCCACGCGATGGGATCCAGCCCGGCAAAATGCACCCAGCCCAAGTCGAGTTCCAGCGCGATGTCAGGCGAAGCTTGTGCAATGATGTCCGCGGGGGTGATTCCTCCACCAAGATCTATGAGTTCGAATTCGTGATTGTGCCAACCGAAGATCAGGCCGGCGTCCCGCAGCGGCTTGCCGGCAGCAAGAAGCCGATCCGCGAAGCGCATCCAGCCATCGAGATCGGTCGGGCGCTCATCAACCGCAAGCCACGGCGCGTAGATCTTCCGAATGCCAAGGGTTCCGGCGGTGCTGATGACACGCGCCGGATCGGCTTCGATCTCTTCGAGGGAGAAGTGACCGGATGTCATTTCCAATCCGGCGTTTCGCAACATGTCGCATGTTGACCTAGGATCCACGAAGTAGGGAGCGTAACCCTCGACATCCTGGTAGCCCGCATCGGCGAGCATCACCAAGGTTTGTTCGGCAGGCTTGCCGTTCCTTGATGAATAAAGCTGGTAGGAAATAGATGTCATGGCGCGGGCATTGATTCGCACGGTTCGAGTTTGCCGATTCGCTTCTTCTGCGCGGCGGCGAGAGGTGAGGTGGATACAGCCATGACCACGCAGCGCGGCACGGGACTCAGAAGAATTGGAATCATGATTCAACTCTTTGCAAGCTCGCCTCTCCGGCGTTTGAGCTCCGCCTGAATCTCGGCAAGACGCTGCTCGGTGAGTGGATAGTTTCGAAGCACGGCGAGGCAGGCGAAGAGGAGGACCGCCTTTGCAGCAAAGAGGTAGCGCATGTTGTCGAACACACCGGGAGCCTGGTCCCCGCCGAGGTCGCGGACGAAACCGGTGGCTTCCACCAGAACGCCCGAGATACCTGCTGCGATGGCGAACATCGTTTTCATCATGAATGCGGAAGTGGCGCTAAACAAACCTTCACGGCGGTGCCCGGTGCGCAGCTCGTCGGCGTCCACCGCATCGGCCATCAAGGTCCCTAGAATCATGAATGTGGCAACGATTCCGAGGGAATAGAAAAACGGGCTGAAAAACATCAGCCAGGGATAAGTCGGGTTGATGAGCACCAGTTGAAGACAAGAGCCGACAATCATTAGTCCCAGGGAGATGCGCAGGGCATTGTGTTTCTGGAATTTTTTGCAGGCCCAAGTGACAAGGGGAATGCCTGCGAGGACGAGAACGTTTGCGAAGGTTTCCACGAGGGCATTGAAAGACGCGCCTTTCGCAACATCTCCTTTGAACACATAAAAGGTGATGAGGAAAAACTGAAAAACGCCAAAGGCTCCCAAGGTGAACAATAACGCGGCGTAAATGAATGTGATTCGGAGGAACTCAGGGCATCGGATCGTGCTTTGGATCGCCTTGAGGATGTTTTCCTTCGCTACTTCCTTGTAATCTCGTTCGCGTGTTTTCCAGACCGTGATCACCGCGCCGATGATGACGATTACACCCACGATCAATGACAACCAGCGCACCCCGGTCAGAGCTCCACCGAAGATGGCCAGCAGGCAGAATGGGAATAGATATGGACTGGCAAATTGTGCAATGCGGCTGGCCGTCGTGCGAGCCATTTGCACCCGTGTGCGGCCGTTGTAGGTGCTGGATAACTCGAAGCCCAGCGCACCATAAGCCACTGAGAATATGGTCTGTGCGGTGGCGAAGGCAATCAATCCAACCCCATAGTATATCAGCATGATGTTGTCTCCCTTATCAGTTGGGAACCACCACGCGGCAGCCATGGTGATCGCCATGAGGATGCCGCCAATCAGAATGAATGGCCGACGGCGTCCAAAGCGGTTTTCTGATCGGTCCGTGATGTATCCCATGACGGGGTCCGTGATCGCATCCCAAAGACCACGGATCATGAGGACAAAGCCCACGCTGCTGGGGCTCAGACCGAGGGTGACCACCATGATTGGATTGGCCAAGGAGGTCATGACATTCCCGGAGATGTTGTTGGGAAATTCTGAGACACTGTATGCGACGAGTTCGCCGCGCGTCACGTCTTCGCTCTGAGCTGAGTCGTTTTTGTCGTCGGTTGGGGAGCTACTTGGATTTTTGTTGGACATGCGATTGAGGGGTTAGGAGGTGATTGTGGAATAAACGGCGTCGGCGATCACCAGATGTCCGGTGTGGTTCGGGTGGACGGGCTCGGCGCAATACACATCCGGATGATGAACTTGGAGACGTTGCTGGAAAATGGCGTGCAGGTCGATGAAATGTGCGGAGTATTTCCTGGCATTGTTACGGACAGCGGCGATGTATTCGGGCAGAATTTGAAGCACTTTGGCGCGATAGGAATCTTCGCCGCCGTCCGTGCTGAGGAAGAATGGCGAGAGGGCGATGATCCGGGTTTCAGGGAGTTCGGCGCGTGTGCGTGCCAGCAACCTTTTGTGGATCGCGGCAAAGCCTTCGGGCGACAGAAAGGCCTTTTCGGGTTGGCAAAGGAACTGATTGAGGTCGTTTATCCCGATTTTGACGACCAGTGTCTCTGGACGATGCAGAAGTGCATCCTCGTGCCAGCGGCTGCGGAGATCATCCACCGTATTCCCGCCGATTCCGCGGTTGATGATGTTGAAATTGCTCTCAGGTTGGCGGAGAACGAGCAAGTCCCGGACCAATTTCACGTAACCTTGACCCAATGGCGCATGGGCTGGATCACGGCGGTCGCAGTCGGTAATGCTGTCGCCGATGAAAAGCAATGTGGTGGAGTGTGCTGTCGACTTTGGCATGGGCGGATTTCAGTGAGGGGAGGGGTGTGTTGCGCTTGAAACCAAAGGTGGGGCATCTGCGTAAATCGCCCAGTATTGCTTCAAGGGACCATCTTCGAGGTCTTTGTAGAATTCCGCCGCTTGGTCGAATGGTTGGTCGTGCGGATAAACATTCACCACCAGCCATCCCTCCTGTGCCGGTATGGTGACAAAGTGGGTTTGCAGCGGATAGACTCCCGCCCATTGAGAAATCACCAGAGCCGGATACTTTCCTCCAGAGGCATCAGGAAACGCAACTTGTCCCCGCACGCGTTCGGTGGGACTGACTGCCAGTGAAAACTGTGAGTAAACCAATCCAGCAGGGAGGGGTTGAGTCGCAAATCTGCCAGGTGTCAGAACTGGATCGATGGAGACCGAATCCAGCCTCTCAAGTTGGCGATTCCAAAATGGATCGAAGTCGGCAGGTCGTGCGCTTGTGTGAAAGCACACCGAAAGAAACATGGCGGCAGTGAAACCAATATGAGGTAACGTATTCTTCACGGTTTTCCTGGTGACACCACTTGAGTAAAGTCGCCTTGCGCTGGTGGTGCAAAGCCGGAATGCAGTTCCGATATTGATACGGATACAAATCGTCCTGCGTGGTAAGCGCTGGCCAAACGAGGGTCCATGATCAACAATCGTTCGGCATTGCGCCTCGACGCAATCGATGAATCGGGACGCCCGCAGAGCAAATAATGTTCGCCATTTACCGGGACCCTTGATGGATGCAACACTTGGATAGCCGGATCTCCACGATAAGTGGCAAGCTTCTCGATGAATCGCGTCGGATCCACCTCATCATCGAGTAGCCCTTTTGCAAAGGGAAGGTCATCCGCATAGATCAACCCTTCGGATTCTGCAAATCGCCGCACCGCATCCCTGAATCCAAGACAATACCCAATGGCCATGTGTTCGTCCAAATAGCGAACCTTCAGACCGGCGGCCCTGGCTCGAGCAAGCTGCGCGGCCATTTCAGCAATGAATTCTTGTTCTTCAGGTTCATTCGCGAGCAGGGCTGAGGCATCTGGATAAAGATGTCCGTCTGCATCCACCAACGAGGAAACCCGTTCTTGTGGCAGTAGCGTCTTCCAGTTCACCCCCGCCCATTCACAGGTCAGGGTGACATGCAGCCCGACCTCCACATCTGGATGCTTGCCCAGCATCTCGGCTGCTTCGAAAAATCCGCCGGGAATCGTCATCAGGGAAACATTCCTCAACAAACCCGAGTGGATGCAATCCAAAATTCCCGCGTTGGCAGCATTGCAGAGCCCCGCATCATCGGCACGAAAAGAGATAATGACAGGTTGAATCAACTCGGATTTTGGATGTTTGGTCATTCAAATGGGATTGGGCTCCGGCAAAGAAGCTTCAAGCTCCAGTCAGTGCCGTTACTTATCCAACGAAGGGTGCCTCGACCTAGTATTCAAGATCAGAGCCTCGAATTTAACGGGATCAGTAAACTTGCCACCGGGGCATCCAAACTCACCGGGTGTCGGCAGATGGTTTCAGTTAATCCCGGGTCAGGCTCTTCGTGAAAACGCGCTCGGCGTGTGAGGTTTCACATCCAGCGAAAGAGTGGTTAGATTGTGATGCTTTGGATGCAACTTGATGCCACGGTTGTTCCCCATCCAGTCGAGGACATCGCATTGAGTAGGGCATCCCCCTGAAAGCCTCCCCAAGGCCTTTCAAAACCTTTGTTTTTGGAGGGACGCGGCGGGGGGGGGCGGGGATTGAATGAAGTCCGCGCCGCGTTGATCGCGGGAGCTGCGGAGTTCGTGGGAGACGCCGGCGCGG
>CALMKO010000189.1 GCA_937867415.1 uncultured Verrucomicrobiota bacterium
CAGCGGGTGGGGGTGTTTGCGAGTCGCTCGACTTTCCGGCCGAACGGGTTGGGGCTCTCGCTGGTGAAGTTGGAGGGGGTGGAGATGCATGAGACGGATGGGCCGGTGCTGTTGTTGGGTGGGCTGGATTTGCTGGATGGGACGCCAGTGTATGATGTGAAGCCGTATTTGGCCTATGCGGAGGCCGTGCCCAGTGCGCTTGCCGGGTTCGCCGGGGAGGGGATTCCGCGTTTGGAAGTGGAGGTGGAAGGTGGGGCGATGGAGGATTTCGAGCGGCTGCCGGAGAGGGCGCGGGCGTTGATCCGTGAGGCCTTGGCGCTCGATCCGCGGCCGGCGACGGTGGATGAGGAGGTGGATCGGGTGTTTGGTGCGTTGTTTTGCGGGTGTGATGTGAGGTTCCGGATCAGGGAAGGGGTTTGCCGGATTTGCGAAATCATCCCGGTGGAAGCTTCGGGGTTGAATCGTTAAGAGTTCCGAAGTATTTTCGATTCCATGAAGATGAATTTGTTCGGGACGGTAAGCTTGGCGCTGCTGTGTGTGGCGCTTCCCGGTTGCCGGAAGAGTGGCAGTGAGATCTTGAAGTCCGACCTTGGGGATGCCGGCTATCAGTTGACGGTGGAGGATTGGTTCCGTGCCACGCGGCAGAATGATGTGGCGGCTCTGAAGAAATTCGGCAGCGCGAAATTTCCGGTGGATACCAAAGACGGGGCGGGGGATCTTGCGCTTCATGCGGCAGCGGCGGTGGGTGCGCAGGGATCTGCGGACTATCTGCTGGATCACGGGCTGGCGGTGGACGTGCGGGGAGCGATGGGTCGGACGCCTTTGATGGTCGCGGTGATGGCGGATCAGACGGAGATGGTGAAGTGGTTTCTGCGCCAGGGGGCTGATGTGGGAATGAAGGATGAGGAGGAATTCAAGCCACTGATGCTTGCGGTGCGTGAGGGCAAGGCGGGTTCGGTGATGGAGTTGGCGCCGTATGATCGGGGGGACTTGGATTCCGCGTTGTTGCTCGCCGCCTTGGTCGGGCGGACGGATGTGATCGATACGCTGACGAATTTCGGAGCGTCGGTGTATGCGCGTATGGAGGATGGCCGGACGCCGTTGATGGTTGCTGCGGAAAACGGACATGGTCCGGCGGTGAAGTTGTTGCTGGATCTGGGATCGAGTCGCCTGAGCACCAATCATGACGGTAAAATGGCGTCCGAGCTCGCCGTTGCCGCTGGCCATGCAGAAGTGGCAGCCATGATTTCACAGGGACCGCTTCCATTTGAATTTGCGTTGGAATCGCCGGAGGAAGTCGCCAAGGGGATGGATGCTTTTGTGGATGCCGCCGGTCCAGCACCCCAGGCTGAGGCGGGGACTGCTGGAGATGTGGCCAAGCGTTCCGGGGTGTCCGTCCCTATCGAGGGTGAGACCCTGAGTCCGGCGGTGGCCACACAGGAGTTTGTCGGAAGCCCGCTGCCACGTGCCAAGCGGGCGGCGCCTGAGGTGACGGACGCCTCATCAAGCGCCACAACCGCGCCTGCGAGTGCTGCCGTGTTTCCGATGCCGCCTTTGGTGATGAGGCACTATCGTGAGAGTGAATTGCCGATCAGCGTGCAGACGGTGACTGGCGATGAGGCGACGGTCAGTATCACTGCCGGCGGACCGCGGATCGCCAAGGTTCGTGCGGGTGATGTGATTCCAGGTTCGAAGTTGCAGGTGGTGCGGGTCCAGCGGCGGATGGAAAGCAGTAAGGTGAATCTGGATGTGCCTGCGGAGATTTCCGTGGTCGAAGTCCGGGACGGGGCTAGCGGGCGCAAGCGTGAATGGATTTCCGGAGTGCTGGCGAGCTCGCATGATCCGGTGGCGCTGGTGGAGGATGCTGCCACCGGGCGGAGGTATGTCGCCTCGCCCGGCCAACGGTTCAAGGCGGCCGATGGTACGGAATATTTGATTTCCGACGTCAGGCCGACCCAGATGGTCATCCAGGAAGTCGCTTCAGGAATGGTGCAGACGATCCCCTTGCGCGGGCCGCGTGGTTAGGGTAGAACCCCGCGCATGGAAACTGAATCTATCATCGATCACGGCGATCCTGTGCGCCAATTTTCTGTGATGCTCCCGAATCGTGCGGGGGCCTTGGCAGCAATGGTGAAGTTGCTGCGCTCACTCGGAATCGAGGTGATCGGCCTGAGCGTGCAAGATTCCCGGGATGCGACGGTGGCGCGATTGGTGCTCTCGGATCCTGATTCGGCGGAGCATTTGTTCATGGAAAAAGGGATTCCCTACACGACTTGCGAGTTGGTGGTGATCGCCATGCGCGAGTCCGGCCCGGGGCTGCTGCAATGTCTCGACTCATTGATGATCGCGGAGACGAACATCGACTTCGCCTACGCACTGATGCCAAGTCCGGAAGGGCAGTCGATGTTGGCGATGCACGTCGAGGATTACGAATTCGCGGTGGCGGTGCTTCATCAGAGCGGATTCAAGCTGATGTATCAGGAGGACCTGAGTCGCTGAAGAACATCGGGGCCGATGCCGGCCGGGTGTCCGCGCAGCTCATGTGAGGTCTGAGATCAGGGGTTTTCCCGGCAATGAGGCCGGTTCTCGGTGGGTGGATTGTTTTAATACGCGAAGCAGTCGTCAGCGTTGTTCAGGTTTTTTTGAACGAATGGTCCTTCTTTGGGTCTGAACTTAGGGAAACTTATGAAACTTTTGACGTCTGACTATTCATCCCTGGGCACTGGGGGGCGCTACCAAATTGATACGGACGAGAAGTTTTGGGTCGAAGAGTATCATGGGAGGACCGAGTTGGCCGACCTGAAATCAGTGATGTCCTCGCTGATGTCCGATCCGGCCTGGTCCTCGCGTTTTCATGGGGTGATTGATTTCACGGATGCGGAATTGAATTTATCCGCCAACGACATTCTCCGGCTTGCGCTTGTGTTAAGGCACGATCCGAAGCGTTCGCGCGGCTGGCTGGCCTATGTGGCGCCGAGTTCATCTTCTTATGGAGTGGTGCGGATGTTGGGCTACTGGGCGCGATCAACGGATCGGATGAGGATTTTCCAGACCCGCGCGGAAGCGGATGCCTGGTTGGAGTTGCACAAGCATGAGGCACCGGCCATGTTCATGGAGGAAGAGGCCGAAGCGGGTGCGCGCGGTTTCCGCAATGTAGGTTGAGGCGGGTCCAGCGCGGTTGGGCGAAACCAGGCATTGTGTTCGGCTCGGCTTTAAGCTTAGGCTTCTCGGACAACATCCTGCATTTTGGAATCCACCTTACCTGACCCGCCGGTTCGTCCCTGGCTCATTCGCATTTCTGAAACTTTCGACGAGTTTTCCCAAGAAATCGTCCACGCTCTCGGCGGGGTGATTACCAAAAAGCTGGGTCACGAGTATTACCTGATCCAAGTTTCAGACTTGGGTGCGATGCGACGAAGCGCGGGCGCGAAATACCTGCGCTGGAACCTGCCCGTCGATCACGCCTGGCCGTGTAATCCGGAAAAAATGGTAGGCTTCGTGGAAAAAGCCGCGCAGGCGATGGCCCGAAAATTCAAAAGTCAGGGGCCGCAGGCGATCTTCATCGGCCAGCTCGATCCAAGTGTTACGCATCGTTACTACAAGACCCTGGCATCCAATTTGAGAGGCCGCACGTTACAGCTTTTTCCCTCGGAAATTGCCGGATTCAGCGAGGTCGAGGCGCAAGCCGGGAGTGTTCCGACCTTGTTCGGCCTGATTGGAAAAGAAGGGCTTTTCTGTGGGCTCCAAAGCCCGCGGGATTCGAACGGGTTCTATCCGGGTGGTACTAAATACATCGCCCAGAACCAGCCTGATACGGTGAGTCGTGCGGGAGCCAAGATCGCGGAGGCGCTCCACCACCTGTTGCTGCATCGCAAGCCTTTGAAAAAAGGCAGCCACTGGCTGGAGCTCGGGGCGAGTCCAGGAGGGATGACCTCCGAGTTGCTCGCCCGAGATTACAAGGTGACGGCGCTCGACCGCGCGCCGCTTGATCCACGGCTTGCCCAACATCCGAACTTGACCTTCGCTCTGCTCGGAGTGGGAGCCTTCAAGCCGAGTGCGGTCATGCGATACGACGCCATTTTGTCAGACATGAATGGCGAGCCCTTGGAAGCCGTGCGGCAGGTGGCGAGATTATCCGCCAATCTGAAGCCGGGAGGCCTGGTGATCTTCACACTCAAGACTGCGGGATTTTCGGCCTTCGATGAAATCAATCATCTTCACGAAACGGCCCTGGCCCTCTTCATCGAGGCCGGCCTACGATGGATCACGACCACCCATCTTACCTACAATCGTGCCGAGTTCACCTTGTTTCTTGAATTTGATGGATCCGGCAAGTCCACCGCTTGACTCGGTCGCTGCGTTGGATCAGCTTCGCGGCATGAAGTATGTTTGGAAATGGTTCGCGCTGCTGGCGCTTTGTTTCTCTCTGAACTCCTGTGGCCTGGGAGGTTCGGTATTCCGTTCGGTCGGCAGGGCGGTAAACGGGCTGGATGGCTTGCTTGCTCCGCGCTGACTTCAATTCCGGACGAGCACCCTGCCGCCGTTGCTTGTCACTGAAAAGTGAAGCCAGACGGTCTCCGGCGGCAGTAAGCCGGGAAATTTGTCGCCCCATTCCGCGATGATCACGGAGTCTTCTTCCAGAAGCTCATCCCAGCCCAGCGCGATCAACTCCGCTTCGGATTCCAAGCGATAGAAGTCCAGGTGAAACACCGGAATCCTGCCGCCGTGATATTCATGCAGGAGGCCGAAGGTGGGGCTCGTCACTGCGGCGGATGATCCCAGTCCCGCGACGAAACCCTTCGTCCAATGCGTCTTGCCTACTCCAAGCCCGCCGACGAGGGCGATCACCGTGCCCGGTCTAACAAGGGCGGCGGCTTCCCGTCCGAGGGCTTCCATGGCTTCCGGTGATTCGGCGATCTGTTGCATCCGCCGCCACTGAAAACCGTAAAATCCGAATGAAGTCGATTTAAATCACGGCCCTCGGCGGCAGGCGGACGGTGGCATGCCCATGTGTTTCCGGAACAGGCGGGAGAAATAGAACGGATCGTCATAGCCCACGGCGGCTGCGGCTTCGGCGACGTTGTGGTTTCCTTGTTGGAGCAGGTCCATGGCGTGCTGGAGCCGCAGTCGGATCAGCAGGCCGAGCGGTGGCATGCCGGTCTGGCGGCTGCAGAGCTCGGTGAAATGCGGGATGCTGAGGTTCGATTCCCGGGCCAGCTCGGCGAGCGTCCAAGGGTGGGCGAGGTCGTCCCGCATCCGCGAAAGCACCTTGAGCAAGCGGTTTTCCGCGCTGCGTGAGCGGCTGCCGTGGGACCGGTGATGAACTTTCGCCAGCCCTAACAGTCGGCCGAATCCGGTGGTGAGCCCGGTCATGGCCGCCTCACTGAAGCCGTGGGTGGCATGACGGAAGGTGTCCTCGAAGGACTCGATCAGCACCGCCGGGTCATCCACCGAAACGATCGGGTTGGTGATGGTGATTCCAAGATTCTCGAGATGGTCGGAAGCGCGCAGGCCGATGAAGTGGATCCAGAAGATCGTCCATGGCGAGCGGGGGTTGGCGCTGTAGACGTGGTGTTCACGTGGCGGGAGAAACAACAGGTCGCCCGGTTCCATTTGCCAATCGCGGCCGGCGAGCGTGCAGGATCCTTTTCCGGCGATGCAGGCGATGAGGATATGCTGGGAAGTGCCGTGCAGGCGCTCGACATAATGGCCGCCCGCAGCTACGAAGGTACCGATATGGGTGACGCAAAGATCGCGCGTGACTGGCTTGCGAGAAGCCCCGGCGGCGATCTTCGGCGGGATGATCACCAAGCGCTGCCCCGGGAAGCCTTCGGGGCGTTTTTCCGATGGGTCTGGCTTCATGGTGGCTAGGAATGCTTGAAATCCGAGAAATGTCCATACATTTCCGTTGATGTTCCATGGTTAAACCCGCCTGTAAGCACATAGGCTCTGGCGAACCCATTGAGGAATTTATGAACATAGCGCCCCAGGATCTCATTGTATTTGTCGGATTCTTCGTTGTTGTCGTCGGGCTTAGTGTGTGGAAAAGCCGCCGGGCGGAAGGGCATGAGGAGGACAGCTCGGACTTTTTCCTCGCCGGCCGCGGGCTAACGTGGCCGCTGATCGGAATCTCCATCGTGGCGGCGAACATCTCCACCGAGCAGATGGTCGGTATGGCCGGGCAGGCGGCGGGATCGACCGGGCTTGCGGTGAGTTGCTGGCAGTTGTTAGGCTCAGTGTTCATCGTAATCATCTCGATGACGCTGCTACCGAAGTTCCTGCGGGCGGGGATTTACACCATGCCGGAATACCTTGAATACCGCTACAATCCGGCGGCGCGCGGGATCATGGCGGTTCTAACCGTGGTGATTTATGCGGTGGTGATGTTGCCAGCGGTTTTGTATTCCGGCGGTGTCACCCTACGGGCGATCACCGGCATGGAGCTGACCAAGGCGGTGTGGTTGATAGGCCTGTTAGGCGCGGGATACTCGACCGTTGGCGGCTTGAAAGCGATTGCCTGGGCGGACCTGGTGCAGGGGCTCGCGTTGCTGGCCGGTGGCATGTTGATTTTTTTCCTCGGGCTGAATGCCATCGGCGGCTGGGACAAGTTTGCCGAGTTTAACGCGGCCAAACTGCACATGGTGATGCCTGCGGACAACAAGGATCTACCATGGACGGGGGTTGCGGGCGGGATGTGGATTGTGATGATTTATTACTGTGGTTTGAACCAGTTCATCGTGCAGCGCAACCTTGCCGCCAAGTCGCTGAAGCACGGGCAACTCGGGATGATTTTCGCGGGCGGACTTTGGATGCTCGTCCCCTTCGCGATGGTGATGCCCGGGTTGATGGCGCAGCAACTTTACGGCGCTGAGCTCGGTGCGAAAACCGACGCGGCTTTTCCGACCATGGTCACCAAGTTGATCGCGCCAGGGGTGCGTGGATTCATCTACGCCGCCATCGCCGGAGCGGTCACCAGCACGCTCGCCTCGTTGCTGAACTCGGCCTCCACGATTTCCACGATGGATGTTTATCGCCGGATGTTTTCGCAAAGTGCCGCGCAGGAAAAACTCGTTTGGCTCGGCCGTGGCTTGACCTTGGCATTTGTGATCGCCGGTTGCTTGATCGCCCCGATTCTGGATGATCCGAAATTCGGCGGCGTGTTCCAATACATCCAGCAATTCCAAGGCTACATTTGGCCCGGCGTGGTAGCCGCATTCATCATGCCCTTTATCCTGCCGAAAGTTCCCGGAGCGGCTGGTGCTGCGGCCTTGGTGGCCGGTCCTCTGGCATACGCGGCGTTCCAATTCACTTCCAAGTCAGATGAGCGGCCGTGGGGGCATGAAATCCATTTCCTTTTGCAAGTGCTATTCGCCTTCCTCGTGGTGGCCGCGCTGATGACGGTGATGACGCTGGTCTCGCCGCTTGCCAAGGCCAAGGCGCTACCCGTCCGCGAGGAAATCAGCCTCGTTACTGAGCCCATTGTTAAAATCGCCGGTGGTCTGGTCATCCTGAGTGTCGCCGTGTTCTTCATCATCTTCTGGTGACCTCCATCTCAGCATTTCAGCTTCTGCCAAATCATGTCCGTCATTGCCAAAATCGAGCCCCGCGTCATTCCCACCTATCCGGTCGGTGCACCGGAGAAGAACCCGATGTTCTTCGAAAAGCGTGTCTATCAGGGCTCGTCCGGCAAGGTGTATCCCGTGCCGTTCATCGACAAGGTCTTCGACGAAGCGCGGCCGGTGTCTTATCAATCCGCGCGATTGGAGAACGAGTTCGTGCGTCTGGTGATGCTGCCGGAAATCGGCGGGCGGATCTTCATTGGCCAGGACAAAACCAACGCTGATTACGATTTTTTCTACCGCCAGGATGTGATCAAGCCAGCGCTTGTCGGGCTCGCTGGACCGTGGATCTCCGGTGGTGTCGAGTTCAACTGGCCGCAGCACCACCGGCCCGGGACATTCATGCCGGCGGATGTATTCATCGAAAATGAGGAGGATGGCGCGCGCACGGTCTGGCTGAGCGAGCATGATCCGCTCAACCGCCTCAAAGGCATGCACGGCATCCGCCTGAGGCCGGGATCTTCGCTCATCGAGCTGCGTGCGCGCTTGTATAACCGGACACCGTTCACCCAGACGTTTCTCTGGTGGGCGAACGTGGCGGCGATGGTGCATGATCAATACCAATCGTTCTTCCCGCCGGATGTGCGCTATGTGGCCGACCATGCGGTGCGGGCGATGTCGTCGTTTCCGGAGGCGATGAATCCGTACTATGGCGTGGACTATCAGAACCGGCCGGGTGCGAATGATCTGAGTTGGTATAAGAACATACCCGTGCCGACGAGTTATATGGTTTGCCAGACGCAGTTCGACTTTTTCGGCGGCTATGATTTCAAGGCGGGCGGTGGATTTGTGCATGTGGCCGACCGCCACATCGCTCCGGGCAAGAAGCAATGGACCTGGGGCGACCATGCCTTCGGTCATGCGTGGGACCGCGAGTTGACGGATGTGAATGGGCCCTACATCGAACTGATGGCCGGTGTTTACACTGACAATCAACCGGATTTCTCGTATCTAACACCCTACGAGACCAAGACTTTCTCGCAGTTCTGGTGGCCGATCCAGGGCATCGGTCCGGTCCAGCAGGCCACGGAAAAAGCCGCGCTGCGGATGGTGGTGGGACCGGAGCGTCGGATCGATCTGGGCGTGTGTGTGTCGGAATCCTATTCAAACGCACGACTGGTAGTGACGCGTGGCGTGGAGGTGTTGTTGGAAAAAACTTTCTCACTCAAGCCGGGGGAATGCTGGAGCCATGGCGGGTTGGAATTTGCCGGTGAGAATCCATCGGAACTACTGGCCGCGATTTTCACTGAGGATGGCGAATGCCTGCTCACGTATCGGCCGCTTGATGAAAGCCGGATCACGCCGAACCGCGAGGTCGCCACGGAACCACCGGCGCCCGAGGAAATCGCCTCATCTGATGAACTGTATTTCACCGGTGAGCATCTCGACCAATACCGCCATTCCACCCGTCCGCCGGAGCTGTATTGGAATGAGGCGCTCCGGCGAGATCCCGGCGACGCCCGTTGCAACATCGGCATGGGACGGCGCGCGCTGAAACAAGGCCGTTTCGATGCCGCAGAAGCCTTTTTCCAAAAGGCCATCGCCCGGCTGACTCGCCGGCATCCGAATCCGGAAACCGGTGAGGCCCACTATTTCCTCGGTTTGACGCTGGTCTTCAAGGGCGAGTCCGAGTCCGCCTATCCGTTGTTTTACAAAGCCAGTTGGAATCAGGCGTGGCGGACGGCGGCTTTCTATCAGCTCGCCTGTCTCGATTGCAGGAAATCCGAGTTCGACACCGCGCGGCGTCATCTCGACGAGTCGCTCGCGACCCATGGTGACCACACGAAGGCGATGGTCCTGCAGGCGGTGATCGCGCGGCACTCAGGGGATGTGGCAGCAGCTGCGGACTTGTTAGGGGATGTGCTCGCCATCGATCCGCTCGACCATTGGGCTCGCTACGAGGGCACGGCGTGTGGGCTTGTGTCCGCTGAGGATTTTCTGAGAATCTGCCGGAACGATGCGCAGACGGTGCTCGATCTTGTGTTCGACTATGCCGATGCCGGGTTCGATGAAGACGCGGCGAGCTTGTTGGAGCTGCATCTGGCGCAGCCCGTAGCGGATGGTGCGGTGCCGAATCCCTCGTCGCGCAGCGCGATGTGCCGCTACGTCCTTGCGTGGTTGAAAAAGGACAGGAAGCTGCTGGCCGGGGCGCGGGAGCAATCACCGGACTACTTTTTCCCATCGCGCTGCCATGAGCAGATCGTTCTGGAATGGGCCTTGCAAGCACCTTGCAAGGATCCGCTGGCAGCTTACGCCCTGGGAAACCATTTCTATGATCAGAAGCGCCATCAGGATGCGATAAGCGTGTGGTTGCGCGCGATCGACGACGGCGCGGCATTTGCGACGGTATTCCGCAATCTTGGCATAGCCACATGGAATCTGCACCGCGATGGCGATGCTGCGCGGAACTTCTATTTGCGCGCGCTGGACTTGGATGCAGGTGATCCGCGTCTTGTTTCCGAGTATGATCAGCTGCGCGGCAAGTTGAACGATTCTTTAGGCGAGCGGCTTGAGTTTCTCGAGGCGCGCCTGGATCTCGTCCTGCGGCGTGACGATTGCACGGTGTCTCTGGCAATGTTGTATAATCTAACAGGAGATCCCGGCAGAGCGCTGGAAATCATGACATCGCGCCGTTTCCATCCGTGGGAAGGCGGGGAGGGTTCCGTGCTCCGGCAGTTCACCACCGCGCACATTTTGTTAGGGCGCCTGGCGCTGGATGCCGGTGATGCAGCCGGTGCGCTGGTGCATTTCAAGGGGGCCATGGACACGCCGGAAAGCCTGGGCGAGGCCTATCATCAGCTTCAAGCGAAGGCGGATGTGAACTACTGGATCGGTAGAGCGCTGCAAGCCCTGGGCCGTGCGGACGAGGCGCATGCCTATTTCGCGCTTTCAGCGAATGAGGCTGGAGATTTCACGGACATGGCGGTCACCGCGCACAGTCCGCTGAGTTATTTCCGTGGCCTG
>CALMKO010000190.1 GCA_937867415.1 uncultured Verrucomicrobiota bacterium
ACACCCCGCCGACCAAGCCCACCCAGCCCGCCACCGCCAAATCCAGCACCGAACCCGGCTTCCGCGGCAACCAGCGGAAGACCGCCATCGTCGGCTCCATCTCACGGACCGGCCGCAGCGCCCTCAACGTCGCCGACTCACCGCTCGGCCGCTACCAGGCACAAATCAGCCGCGCCGTCGAACAGGAATGGCAGCGCAACTGCGTCCGCCACCGCGACTTCATCACCCCCGGATTCCTCACAGTCCGATTCTTCGTGGAGACAAACGGCACCGTCCGCACCGTCCGCTTTGTTGGCGAAATGGAAACCGGCGAGGTTCAAAAAGGCTTCACCCTCAACGCCATCCGCGACGCAGACATCCCACCCATGCCAGCCGCACTCAAGAAGGAGTTCGAAAAGGAGGCCCTCGAACTGATCTTTAACTTTTATTTCTAACAACCACTTCATTTATGACAGACATCCCCACCATCCTGCTTACCACGACCGATACGGGAAGCCTCGCCGCCGCTTTGGATTTCCTCCAAAAAGGCGGCATTTTCATGATCCCGCTGGCCATCACCTCCGTGGTCGGCACCATGGCCATCCTCTACAAGGCGCTCTCGCTTTCCGGTTCCCGCGTGATCCCCGGCGCCCTCGCCCGTGATGTCTCGCAATTCCAACAACGCATCGTCGCAGACAAGGTGGAACCGGTCATCGCCGAGTTTGAAAAAGGCAAAAGCACCCTCGCCCGGCTCGCCGCCATCGTCCTCAAGCACCGCGGCAAACCCCGGAGTGAAATCACCCACGCGGTGGAATCCGCCGCCCGTGAGGAGACGGTCTATCTCCACGCCGGCATCGCCGTGATCGACATCATCATCACCATCGCCCCGCTACTCGGGCTGTTAGGCACGGCATCGGGACTTGTCACCATCTTCCAAGGCCTCGGTGACAATGCCGACCACGTCGCGATCGCCCGCGGCATCTCGGAGGCGCTCACCACCACCATCGTCGGCCTGGCCATCGCGGTTCCCTGCGTGGTTGCGCACGGTTATTTCACCCGCCGGATCGAGATGCTCACCGCCCGCTTGGAATCGCTGCTCAGCGATCTGACCTCCGCCTGCGAGAAGCCTAACACGCACGCCTGAGCCGCCATGCACTTCCACCGCCTCAAAACCACCCGCAGCCAGGTCGCGGTGATTCCGTTGATCGACATCCTCTTCGTCCTGCTGATCTTTTTCATCGTCTCCACCGCTTTCAAGAAGCCGCGTGACGTGCTCCGGATCGAGCTGCCCACGGTGCGTGAAATCCCATCCGAAACCGTCACGGACGTGCGCTCGACCCTCACCTTAGACGCGCTTGGAAACATCACCCTGGATTCCCTGGCCGTGCCTGAAGGACTGTTAGAATCCTACCTCACCGCCTACCAAAAGCAAAATCCCGGGCGTAAGCTTGAGCTTGAGGCGGACCGTAACATCCCGCTCGAGCGACTCCTGAAAGTCTGGGACTCCCTCACCAAGGCCGGTATCCAGATCAAAGATGTGCCCGCACGCATCAAGCTCCCGAAGTAGTCCACCCATGAAGCAGACCATCCTCATTCTCGCGCTGCTTACTTCTCTATCCAGCGCCCAGTGGAAAAACCTCTGGCCCACCGAGGCACCGGGAGCCAAGCCGCTCACCGCCCATGCCGAGACCAAGACCGAGCGCGGCACGCTCCATCACATCACGGTTCCGCAGTACCAGATCTATCAGCCTGAAAAATCCAAATCCATCCGCGCCGGAGTGGTGATTTTCCCGGGCGGCGGCTACAGCGTGCTCGCCGCGGATCACGAGGGCCGGGACTACGCCGCCTGGCTCAACGAGCGCGGCATCACCGCCATCGTCGTCAAATACCGCGTCAGTGGCGACCCGCTCTCGGGCTATCAATTCCCCGTCCCTTTTCTCGACGCCCGCCGCGCCATCCGGACCCTCCGTGCGAGCGCCGCAGAGTTGGATATCGATCCCCAAAAAATCGGCGTCATGGGTTCATCCGCCGGCGGCCACCTCGCCAGCCTGTGCACCACGCGCTTTACCGACAACTTCCCGGAAGAAGCGGGTGACGGCATCGACCAGCAAAGTTGCAGGCCGGATTTTTCCATATTGATCTATCCTGTCATTTCCATGACCGACGCGATCTGCCACCAAGGATCGCGTAAGAACCTGCTCGGCGAGCACCCGACTCCGGAGCTGATTCTCAAGTGTTCCACCGACCAGGCCGTCACGCCCCGGACCCCGCCCGTTTTCCTGTTAAGCACTGCGGATGATATGGTGGACTGCCGGAACAGCCTGCAATTCGCAGCCGCCTGCAAGGCGCAGGGCGTCCCGGTTTCGCTGCACCTATTCGAAAGCGGCGGCCATGGCTACGGACTCAAGGGCAAGGCCGACCTCGCACTCTGGCCAGCGCTGCTTGAAAAATGGCTAGCCACCCAAATTCCCAACCGTCCGTAACGGCGTGCGCAAGGGGAACAGCTTCATGCGTGGAAGAAGTGGTTTCTGGCGGCTCATGCGCGGGCTTGTACGGGCGTGTCTATGACTGACCAAGTGAATGAAGAGGTGGTTTCTGCTTGCTGATGCGAGGGCTTGTAGGGGCGTGTCTGTGACCGCCCAAGTGAATGAAGA
>CALMKO010000191.1 GCA_937867415.1 uncultured Verrucomicrobiota bacterium
CAAAGACGTTTTGATGCTCCCCTCCGGTCGCACCCTGCGGGCACGTCGCTTCGCTCCTGTCCATGTCGCTCCGCTCCATTCGGCATCCGCCGCTGACGGTTGAGTTGGATCACTTGGAAAGCATCGGCTTCTTCAGGCATCAGGTTGGTGACGTAGGCGTTGAAATCCTCTTCAAATGGCTTCCAGAAACTGCTTTGCGGGCTTGGATTGAGCGGCTTGAGTGTGCGCTCCACAATCACCCGGCGCTCGCAGCTCCAGCCTTGGAGTTTGAGCCGTAGCTCGACGACCTCTACGAAACCTTCGTTGGATTTACCCTGCCAGTCATCCCAAGGAACCGCAGTGATGGCCCTTTTGACGTTGGAGGTGAGCTTGAGTTTGAAGAGGAACGACGGGCGCTTGCCCTTTTGCCGTGTTCGTACCAGGCCATGATGGGCTCCTGTGGGCGAAAGGTGTCCCGCCGGAAAGGGTGTTGAGGGAGAATGCCTTGAGAATGTCGATGACCAGAGTGGCGTTCGGGCTGGTGCGCGGCAGGGGCTAGTCTTTAACGAGCCGGTCAAAAACTCCGCAATATTGCAGGAAGTGATCCCAAGCCGCCACGCCGCCACGCCGCCAAGCGGCCAGGCCCGCTAGGGGCGGTGAGGGCTTCATCGCTGCCTCGTAGGTGGAATTGCCCACCTGCGGGCAGGAATTTGAAATCCAGGTCTCCCTCACCCTATGGGTAAACCACTTTTTCGGTCGGTTTTGCCTTCAAACGCCACTGACCATAAGCACTTGCGCCTCTCATCCTCAATCCCAACTGCGGATTAGAGCTTTAGAGTCAGAATGATTCTTTTCCGCGCACCAGGGCCAGGATCGAGGAAGGGTTGAGCGTTTTAGCGCGTTCTTGAATTGCTGGGAGGTGCTGGGTGTGAAGGCTACGAGCTTGTTCGCTAAGTGATATGAAAAGACTTTTCATTTCAGGGCCCGTGAGGCGTTTGCCGCTGCTGTGATATTTTTCAGCCAAGTGGCCAATAGCGTAGGTGGTGGCGAAAGAGAACGCTGATCCCGTCGCTTGATTGGCGATTTTACCAGCGGTTTTACCCCCCAGTTTCTTTCCGACCCCCCCGATAAGCTTTCTGGCGAACCCTTCGACCACTTGGGAGCCAAAACCAAGGCCAGCGGTGGCGAGGAATTCTTTGATCAGAGATCGGTCCTGTTCGACACCGTGGATTTTGCCGATCCGGTAGACCATTTTCATCTGCATGGGGATGATTGCCATGGTGGCGAAGGTTTCGGGAAGGAGCTCAAGTGCACCGTTGAGGATGGAGTATTTGAGAATCATACTCTGGGTATCGACGCCATTTTGTTCAGCTTCTCCTGGAACAAAGCTAGCAAGGGAAAGAGTGTCCACCTCGGTATCGACCGCCTTCGAATCCTCGGGACTGAGGGAGAGGGCGGTGCGCAAGCGAGTGAGAAATTCCTGTTCGGGTGCCGTGATGGATCCCCCAGCTTCGCAGATACCACGGGCCATTTCATAGGCAAGCAGGCGAATTTGGGCTGATTGCAGTCCCTCGGCAGCAGACTCGATGGAGAGTTTTCCCATGAGGATTTTGCGAGAGAGTTCTGCGATGTTTTCGGATTCAAGTTCGTCAGCGATGCGGGCGATCTCGTTGCGTTCCGAATCCGATTGATCGCCGTCTGAAAAGGCAGCGAAGAGGCAAATGGCGATAAGGGAGTCGCTGTCTGAAGAATTTGCAGAAGGAATGTTCATTTCACCTGACCCTAAAAGCGCTGGTGACTCGCCGCAGCTGGAATCTTGCTACGATTTTCCAAAAAATCAGTCCAGGTCGGTTTGCAAGGACTGAGTGATCTTATGTTCACTTTGTGCAAGTTTTTCCAGCCAGACGAGCAGCATGGCAAGGTCGGCAGGGGTGATCCCTGGAATCCGGCCGGCTTGACCGAGGGTGGCTGGCCGGATTTCGGTGAAGCGGACTTGTGCTTCTTTTTTCAGGCCACGGATGGCCGTGTAGTCGAGATCGTCAGGTAGTCGTTTGTTGTCCTGACGGGACATTCGATCGATTTGAGCCTGTTGGCGGCCGAGATGTCCCTCGTATTTAAAATGCGTTTCGATGAGTGGCCAAAGTTCCACGTGGAACATTTCAAGGACTTGAGGTGGAAGCGTTTGCCAGTCGCTATCGGTGCGCCGGAACCATTGATCAAGTTTGACGCCCTCATGGACGGCTTGGCGGATGGTCGTTTCCGCTTTTTCGAGTCCCGCGATCCTTTCATTCGCCCGCCGGACCCGTTCGCCACAGGCGAGCCCGATTTCGGCGGCGCGAGGGGTGAGCCGAATGTCGGCATTGTCCTGTCGGAGGAGCAGGCGATATTCCGCCCTGCTGGTAAACATGCGGTAGGGCTCGGTGCAGCCGCGGGTGACAAGGTCATCGATCATGACACCGAGGTATGCCTCATCGCGCCCGAGAATGAATTCGGGTTTTCCCAAGACCTTGAGAGCCGCATTGGTGCCAGCGATAAGCCCCTGCCCTGCCGCCTCTTCATAACCGGAAGTGCCATTGATCTGCCCCGCGAAATAGAGTCCGCCGACTTGTTTGGTTTCAAGGGTGGGACGAAGTTGGGTGGGCGGGCAGTAATCG